>JANMYQ010000210.1:0-6430 GCA_031382215.1 Methylibium sp. | reverse complement strand
CCGAGCGTGCCGCTCTCGCCGCAACACCGCTCGGTCTTCATCACCTCGGCGCCAGTGAGTGCGCGCACGGTAGTGAGCGGGTCCTGCGCCTTCAGCGGGCTGTGGCAGGGATCGTGGTAGAGGTAGGCGCCGTCGTTGGCTTCGAGCTTCACGCCTTTCTCCAGCAGGTAGTCGTGGATATCGACGATGCGGCAGCCGGGGAAGATGTCCTCGAACTTGTAGCCCTGCAGCTGGTCGTAGCAGGTGCCACAGGACACCACCACGGTCTTGATGTCCAGGTAGTTCAGCGTGTTGGCCACACGATGGAACAGCACGCGGTTGTCGGTGATGATCTTGTCGGCCTTGAAGAAGTCGCCCGCGCCGCGCTGCGGGTAACCGCAGCACAGGTAGCCGGGCGGCAGCACGGTCTGCACACCGGCGTGCCACAACATCGCCTGCGTGGCCAGGCCGACCTGGCTGAACAGCCGCTCCGAACCGCAGCCCGGAAAGTAGAACACCGCCTCGGTGTCGGCCGTGGTCGTTTTCGGGTCGCGGATGATCGGGACGTAGTCCTTGTCCTCGATGTCGAGCAGCGCCCGCGCGGTGCGCTTGGGCAGGCCCCCGGGCATCTTCTTGTTGATGAAGTGGATCACCTGTTCCTTCAGCGGCGCGGTGCCCACGCTCGGGCGCGGCGCGGCGGTCTGCTTGTTGGCCAGGCCGCGCAGCAGGTCGTTGGCGAAACGTTGCGCCTTGAAGCCCACGTCGACCATGCCGCGGCGCAGCAGCCGGATCGTCTCGGGGTTGGTCGCGTTCAGGAACATCATCGCCATGCGATTGGCCGGGCGCAGGCTCTTCTTGCCCATCTTGCGCAGCAGGTTGCGCATGTTCATCGACACGTCGCCGAAGTCGATGTTGACCGGGCACGGGCTCAGGCACTTGTGGCACACGGTGCAGTGTTCGGCCACGTCTTCGAACTCGTGCCAGTGCTTCACGCTGATGCCGCGGCGCGTCTGCTCTTCATACAGAAACGCCTCGACCAGCAGCGAGGTCGCCAATATCTTGTTGCGCGGGCTGTACAGCAAATTGGCACGCGGCACGTGGGTGGCACAGACCGGCTTGCACTTGCCGCAGCGCAGGCAGTCTTTCATGCTGTCGGCAATCGCGCCGATGTCGCTCTGCTGCATGATCAGCGACTCGTGGCCCATCAGCCCGAAGCTGGGCGTGTAGGCGTTCGTGAGGTCGGCGTGCAATGACTCACCATCGACCCGCACGCCGCGCAGCAGCTTGCCCTTGTTGAAGCGGCCTTCGGGGTCGACACGCTGCTTGTAGGCGGTGAACTCGGCCATCTCGTCTTCGCTCAGGAATTCGAGCTTGGTGATGCCGATGCCGTGTTCGCCGGAGATCACGCCGTCGAGCGAGCGCGCCAGCTTCATGATGCGCGCCACCGCTTGGTGCGCGGTCTGCAGCATTTCGTAGTTGTCGCTGTTGACCGGGATGTTGGTGTGCACGTTGCCGTCGCCGGCATGCATGTGCAGCGCCACCCACACGCGGCCGCGCAGCACCTCCTTGTGGATCTTCTGGCATTCATCGACGATCGGCTGCAACGCCGAGCCGGCAAAGATGCTCTGCAGCGGGCTGCGGATCTGCGTCTTCCACGACGCGCGCAGGGTGTGGTCCTGCAGTTGTTCGAAGGTCGTGCGGCGGTCGGCGGCGGGTTCGCCCTGTGGGCCTGACGGCGGTGCGTCGAGCCCGTTCAACCAGCCCAGCCACAGCCCGCGCACCCCGGCCAGCAGCACCAGCGCCTGCTGCACGCGGTCTTCGAGCAGTTCGGCCGAGGCGATGTCGCCGGCATCGTCGCTCTTGCCCAGCGGCAGGTTGCCCTTGCTGAAGAACGCTTCCAGCGCATTCACCAGCGCCAGTTTGTTACGCAGGCTCAGCTCGATGTTGATGCGCTCGATGCCCTCGGTGTACTCGCCCATGCGCGGCAGCGGGATCACCACGTCTTCGTTCACCTTGAAGGCGTTGGTGTGTTTGCTGATGGCTGCGGTGCGCTTGCGGTCGAGCCAGAACTTCTTGCGCGCGTCGGCGCTGACGGCGATGAAGCCTTCACCGGCGCGGCCGTTGGCCAGGCGAACGACCTCGCTGGTGGCGCGCGCCACGGCGTCGGCATCATCGCCGGCAATGTCGCCGACCAGCACCATCTTCGGCAGGCCACCGCGCTTGCTTTTCGTCGCGTAACCGACCGCCTTGAGGTAGCGGTCGTCCAGGTGCTCCAGGCCCGCCAACACGGCACCCCCGTCACGCGCCTGCGCGAACATGTAGTCCTTGATGTCGACGATGCTCGGCACCGCGTCCTTGGCGTTGCCGAAGAACTCAAGGCACACCGTGCGCGTGTGCGCCGGCATCTTGTGCACGATCCAGCGCGCGCTGGTGATGAGCCCGTCGCAGCCTTCCTTCTGGATGCCAGGCAGGCCGGCGAGGAACTTGTCGGTCACGTCCTTG
Source organism: Methylibium sp. (assembly GCA_031382215.1). Taxonomy (GTDB): domain Bacteria; phylum Pseudomonadota; class Gammaproteobacteria; order Burkholderiales; family Burkholderiaceae_C; genus LGRD01. The sequence continues at coordinate 3,949 of JANMYQ010000210.1, read as the reverse complement.
CCCAGGCCTTCCTTGCGGAAGATGCGGCCAGGGATGTCGAGCCGCTCGGTGCGCTCAAGCTTCTTGCCCGACGCATCGAAATAGCGCAGCTCGAAGCTGGCCACTTCCACGTCGTGGATCTTGCCCAGGTTGTGGTTCAGGCGGATCACCTCGAGCCACTTGGCTTCCGGCGTGACCATGCGCCACGAAGCCAGGTTGTCGAGCGCCGTGCCCCACAGCACGGCCTTCTTGCCGCCCGCGTTCATTGCGATGTTGCCGCCGATGCACGAGGCTTCGGCCGACGTGGGGTCGACCGCGAACTGGTAACCGGCGCGGTCGGCCGCGTCGCTGACGCGCTGGGTCACGACGCCGGCTTCGGTCCAGACGGTGGCCACATCCACATCGAGCCCCGGCAGGCGCTGCAGCTCGACCTCGGTCATCGCCTCGAGCTTCTCGGTGTTGATGACTGCGCTGTCCCAGGTCAGCGGAATCGCGCCGCCCGTGTAGCCGGTGCCGCCGCCGCGCGGGATGATCGTGAGGCCGAGTTCGACGCAGCCTTTCACCAAGCCGGCCATCTCGGCTTCGGTGTCGGGTGTCAGCACGACGAACGGGTACTCGACGCGCCAGTCGGTTGCATCGGTCACGTGCGAGACGCGGCTCAGGCCGTCAAACTTGATGTTGTCTTTGGACGTGACCCTGCCGAGCACGCGAATCGTGCGGCGGCGCAGTTCGCCGACCTTGTCGAATTGGTCGGCGAAACTCTGCACCGCGGCGCGCGCGGCATCGAGCAGTTCGCCGACGATGGCATCGCGTTCGCTGTCACGCCCTTCACCCAGCGCCGGTTCGCGGCGGGCCTCGATCTCACCGAGCCGATGGTGCAGCGCCTCGATCAGCAGCCGGCGGCGCTTCGGGTTGCCCTGCAGGTCGTCCTGCAGGTAGGGGTTGCGCTGCACGACCCAGATGTCGCCCAGCACCTCGTACAACATGCGCGCCGAGCGGCCGGTGCGGCGCTCCTGGCGCAGCAGGTTCAACACCTCCCAGGCGCGCGCGCCGAGCAGGCGGATGACGATCTCGCGGTCGGAGAACGAGGTGTAGTTGTAGGGGATCTCGCGCAGGCGCGGGGCTGCGTCGGGCGCGGTGTTGGAGATCGCGTCGGCCGTGTGCGCGGCCAACGGAACGCCGGGCGAAATCTGGGCAAAAGGAAGCGGCGCGTTCATGGGGGCCGGGGCTCTTGGGCACCCGCGTTGGCACGTGGGCGGCAATCGTACCGCAGTGCAGCAAATCGACGCGATTCGCTACGCCCGGGCCAGAGGGGTTATCCCCCGTAGCCGGGCGCGCGCTTCCACGGGATAAACGCGACTGTCACAAACGGCCGCCACACTCGCGGGCTGGCCCGAAACATGCCGTTTCGGCGTTCATGCATTGCCGTTCTCATTTCATCGTTCACGGAGTTCCCCATGAAGAGCAAATTCCTCCCCTTGCCGGTCATCGCGCTGACTGCTGCGCTTGGCGCCCCGGCACACGCCCAGGTCGAAGTGCAGTGGTGGCATTCGATGGGCGGCGCCTTGGGCGAATGGGTCAACGATTTGGCCAAGGACTTCAACGCGAGCCAGAAGGACTACAAGGTCGTGCCCACCTTCAAGGGCAACTACGACGAGTCGATGACCGCGGCGATCGCCGCCTTCCGTGCCGGCAACGCGCCGCACATCCTGCAGGTGTTCGAGGTGGGCACCGCCACGATGATGGCCAGCAAGGGCGCGATCGTGCCGGTCGCCAAGATCATGGCCGATGCCGGCGTGAAGTTCGACCCCAAGGCCTACGTGCCAGCGGTGGCCGGCTACTACACCGCGCCGAACGGGCAGATGCTGAGCTTCCCGTTCAACAGTTCGACGACCGTCTTCCACTACAACAAAGACGCCTTCAAGGCCGCGGGAATGGACCCCGAAACGCCGCCCAAGACCTGGCCCGAGGTGACGCTGGCGGCGGCCAAGCTCAAGGCCAGCGGCCACAAGTGCCCGTTCACCACGAGCTGGGTGAGCTGGACGCAACTCGAGAGCTTCTCGGCCTGGCACAACGTGGAGTTCGCGACCAAGGGCAATGGCATGCGCGGCAACGACACGCGGCTGGCCTTCAACACGCCGCTGCACGTGCGCCACATCGAGAACCTGGCCAACATGAGCAAGCAGGGCCTGTTCGTCTACAAGGGCCGCGGCAACGCGGCGGACGCAACCTTCGTGTCGGGTGAATGCGCCATGACCACCGGCAGTTCGGCGCTGTACGGCAACATCAAGCGCAACGCCAAGTTCGCCGCGGGCATCTCGACCCTGCCCTACTACCCCGACGTGCCGGGCGCGCCGCAGAACACCGTGATCGGTGGCGCCAGCCTGTGGGTGATGTCGGGCAAGAAGGCCGACGAATACAAGGGCGTGGGCCAGTTCTTCGCCCACCTGTCCAAGGTCGACGAAGCCGCCAAGAGCCACCAGCGCACCGGCTACCTGCCGGTCACGATCGCGTCGTACGAGCTGACCGAGAAGGCCGGTTTCTACAAGGCCAACCCGGGCACCGACGTGTCGGTGACGCAGATGATCCGCAAGACCACCGACAAGTCGCGCGGCATCCGGCTTGGCAACTTCGTGCAGATCCGCACCATCGTCGACGAGGAGATGGAGAACATCTGGAGCGGCAAGAAGAGCGCAGCCGAGGGCATCGACGCAGCGGTGAAGCGCGGCAACGAGCAGCTGGAGCGGTTCGAAAAAGCGAACAAGGGTTGAGGGGGTGAAGGACCAGCTCCGGAGCGACTGACGTGGCCGTCGAGAAGCGCGTCCTCTTCAAGAGCTGGTGGCTGCCCTGGGTGCTGATCGCACCGCAGATGGCCATCGTTCTCGTGTTCTTCTTCTGGCCGGCCGGCCAGGCGCTGTACCAGAGCGTGCTGACGCAGGACGCGTTCGGCACCTCGACCGAGTTCGTCGGCATGGAGAACTTCGAGCGGCTCTGGAACGACGAGACCTACCTCGCGTCTTTCAAGACCACCGCGGTGTTCTCGATCCTGGTGGCGGTGTTCGGCCTGTCGATCGCGCTGCTGCTGGCGGTGATGGCCGACCGCGTGGTGCGCGGCGCCACGATCTACAAGACCTTGCTGATCTGGCCGTATGCGGTGGCGCCGGCGGTGGCCGGCGTGCTGTGGCTGTTCATGTTCGCGCCGTCGGTGGGCATCGTGAGCTACGCGCTGCGTGCGTTGGGCTTCAACTGGAACCACCTGCTCAACGGCGACCATGCGATGGCGCTGATCGTGATGGCTGCGGTGTGGAAGCAGATCTCCTACAACTTCCTGTTCTTCCTGGCCGGGCTGCAGTCGATCCCGAAAAGCCTGATCGAGGCCGCCGCGATCGACGGCGCGCGGCCGTGGAAGCGCTTCTGGAGCATCGTGTTCCCGCTGCTGTCGCCGACCACGTTCTTCCTGCTGGTGATCAACATCGTCTACGCCTTCTTCGACACGTTTGCCATCGTCGACGCGGCCACCAACGGCGGGCCGGGCAAGGACACCGCGATCCTGGTCTACAAGGTCTACTACGACGGCTTCAAGGCGCTGGACATCGGCGGGTCGGCGGCGCAGTCGGTGGTGTTGATGGTGATCGTCATCGCCCTGACTGTCGTGCAGTTCCGTTACGTCGAGAAGAAGGTGCATTACTAATGATCCAGCGCAGCCCCATCCTCGATTTCTTCTCGCACCTGATCCTCATCCTCGGGGTGATCGTGGTGTTCTTCCCGATCTACGTCACCTTCATCGGCTCCACGCAGACGGCGGAGCAGATCCTCTCCAGCAACCCGATCTCGCTGCTGCCCGGCAACAACATCGTGGAGAGCTACCGCTTCGCCCTGTTCGGCGGCAAGACGGAAGCGGGGGCTTCGGTGTCGCCCGCGCTGCCGATGATGGGCATCAGCCTGGCCAGCGCGCTGATCATCGCCGTCG
>JANMYQ010000166.1:0-1796 GCA_031382215.1 Methylibium sp. | reverse complement strand
GCAGCCCGACATCGTGCTGCTCGACCTGCGGCTGCCCGATGGCAGCGGCATGGATCTTTTCTCGGACCCGCAACTGGTCGCCAACTCCGAGGTCGTGTTGATCACCGGACACGCCAGCATGGAGACGTCGATCCAGGCGCTGCGGCTGGGCGCGGCCGACTACCTCGTCAAGCCGATCAACCTGCTGCAACTGCAGGGTGTGCTGTCCCGAGTGACCAAGCCGGCGGTGCTGAAGGCCGAGGTCGCCGACCTCACCGCCAACCTCGACAGCAGCGGTCACTTTGGTCAGCTGTGGGGGCGCTCTGTCGCCATGCAGCGCGTCTACGAGCAGATCTCGCGCGTGGCCGGCACCGGTGTGACGGTGTTCATCACCGGCGAGAGCGGCACCGGCAAGGAGGTCGTGGCACAGACGGTGCATGAACTCAGCCGCCGGCGCAAGAAGCCTTTCCTGGGCGTGAACTGCGGCGCGATTTCGCCCAACCTGATCGAGAGCGAGATCTTCGGCCACGAGAAGGGCAGCTTCACCGGCGCCGACCGCCAACACCAGGGCTTCTTCGAGCGCGCCAGCGGCGGCACGCTGTTCCTGGACGAGATCACCGAGATGCCGCAGGAGCTGCAGGTCAAGCTGCTGCGCGTTCTGGAGACGGGCCGCTTCATGCGCGTGGGTTCGACGCAGAGCCAGGAGACCGACGTGCGCGTGATCGCAGCCACCAACCGGCTGCCCATGGAAGCGGTGGCGCAAGGGCGGCTGCGCGAAGACCTGATGTACAGGCTCAACGTGTTTCCGATCGACCTGCCGCCGCTGCGCGAACGGCTGTCGGACGTGCCGCTGTTGGCCGAGCACTTCCTGGGCATCATCGGCGCGCAGGAAGGCCAGGCCAAGCGCTTCAGCCCGGCTGCGCTGACGCAGCTGGGCGCCTACCGATGGCCGGGCAATGTGCGCGAACTGCGCAATGCCGTGCAGCGCGCCTACGTGATGGCAGGCGGTGACCTCGTCGACACCTCGTGGCTGCCGCAGGCCACAGCGCCGCCGGCTGGGGATGCGGCGACGGCAGCGCTGCCGGCTGCGAAACGAGACAGCCCGGCGTGGCCTGCTGTTGCCGCGCCGGACGCTGCCGAGACCTTGCCCGGCGGACCGTCGCTGGTGCTGCCCATCGGCACCTCGCTGGCGCAGGCCGAGCGCACGCTGATCCTGGCCACTTTGCGGCACTTTCGCCACCACAAGGAACGCACGGCGGCCGTGCTGGGCATCAGCCTGAAGACGCTCTACAACCGCTTGAAGGAATACGCTGCCGACGCCGTTGAAACCGGCCCGCAGGAAGAGAGCTGAATCAGCGCCACGCCTGCACGGCGGCGGCGCGCTGCCACTCGATGCGGGCGCCCAACTCGTCTGCCTCGACAGATAGCTGTTCGGCCGGCAGCAGCGCGGCCAGCCGCGAGAGTGCTTGCTGAAGACGCAACGGCTTGCTCCACACCTCGTCAAAGCCCGTGCCTTCGATGCGAAAGTGATGCTCGGCAGTCACCGCTACGGCCGGCGCTTCGCGGCACCCTGGGAGTCGTCGCAGCCGCGGCAGCAATTCGGTGCCCAGGCAGTCGGGCAGGCGGATGTCCAGCAACAGGAGGTCCGGCCGCAGGCCTTCGGCGAGCGCCAGAGCCTCCTGGCCCGTGGTCGCCACCAGCAAACGCAAATCAGGCCGGCGGATGAAGACCGCCTGCATGAGCAGCACGTGGACCTGCTGGTCCTCGACGTAAACCACCGTGCTTTTACCGGCGGGATGGTATGCGATCGACATGGC
>JANMYQ010000160.1:0-2104 GCA_031382215.1 Methylibium sp. | reverse complement strand
ACCAGCGCGGCCTGCGCCAGCGCGGCGTCGGGCGCGGCCAGCGCTTGCACGCCGAAGTCGCTGCGCAGCTTGTCGCGCTGGGCGTCGAACGGTTCGACGACGATCACGCTGCCGGCCGGGCGGCCGCTCTTGAGCAGGCCGCCGATGATGGCGCTGGCCATGTTGCCGCCGCCGATGAATGCGATGCTGTTCATGACCGGAGTGTACGAACAGGCGCGCTGGTGGGGGTCATGTGTGGGTCATGCGGCGGTCACGCGCGGTGGTCACACCGGTCACGCGCAGTCATTCGTGCTCAGCGGTCATCCAGATCGGCCGGCGGACCGGGCTCGGGCAGGGCGCCGTAGGCTTTCAGCGTCTTGACCAGGATCTCGAAGAAGGCGCGGTGCGTGCCGTCCAGGCTGCGCCGGGCCCAGAACGACATCGCCACGTGCAGGTCGTAGGCTGCGCCCGGCAGGTCGCCCGCGTTGGCCTGGCCCGACAGCGCGCCAAGGCCCTCCTGCAGCTGGTAGCTCGGCGACATGCTCCAAGCCTCCACGTAGTTGGCGCCACTGGCGTCGCGCCGGGCGCGCTCCATCTCGGCGGTGTAGGTGGCGAGGTTGTTGCGGAACTCGTTCGTCAGGCGCAGGCGCTCGCTGCGCCCGGCCTTGTTGAAGAACCGCAGATAGGCGCGGTAGAAGTTGAGCGCAGGCTCCTGGACGTGGCTCTTGAACAGTGGGCCGGTGCGGTTGCGGAACGCCTCGTTGTCGAGCGCCGGCACGGCATGTTCATTCAGCCAGGCGACGAAGGCCGGGTTGTAGCGCGCAATCTGGTGCGAGCGCAGGTTGTACTGGTAGGCCTTGGCGCCGCTGCCAGCGCGCACATGCGGGCCAGCGCTGAACACCTCGATGCCGGACAGAGTGGCCAAGGTCTGCAGGCTCAGCACGTTGGCGACTTCGCAATAGATGCGGCGCACGCCTTCCATGCCCTTGACCGCGCCGCAGAGCTCGTAGGTCTGGTCCTCCGAGCGTTCGTCCAGCCCGGCCAGCGCCTGCCAGCCGGTCTGGAAAGCCTGCGCGGTGCGCTGCTGCTTCTGCTGCCGGGCCTCCCACGCAAATCCACCGGCGGCCACGGCCAGCACCAGGGCCACCACCAGCCCCACGCGCGTGCGCCGCACCACTTGCAGCGCGTGCTCGGCCGCACGCTGTTGAGCGTCGGCCTCGGCCTTGCGGGCACCGGCCTCGCGTTCCTGCGCCTGTGCCTTGTCGGCGAACGCTGCCTCGCGCTCGGCCTGCGCCTGGGCCACCTGGCGCAGACGCTGGGCTTCGGCACTTTGCTGGCGGTTGTCTTCGGTCTCGCTGGCGCGGATGAAGTCGAGGTGCAGCGCCGTCGGCTCGGGCGCGTTCTTCGGCCGGCGCGCGACCCAGGCCTTGGCCAACGCGATGTCGGCGCCCGACAGCAGCCGGTTGGCCGGGCGCGCGCCGCCAACCCACTCGCTCGCGCGCTGCAGGTAGCGGGTGTGCTCGCGCAGCCAGTCGAGGTCGGTGTTGAGCGCACCGACCAGCCGCACCAGCCCGGAGCCGAAGCCCGAACCCGGCGAGCGCGGCTCGTCGTAGAAGAAGATGTAGTTCAGGTCGGCCAGCGCGGGCGGCGGGTTCGCGTCGCCGAGTGCGCGGCACAGCACGGGCACGATGCGCTTGCCCAAGCGAACTGCCTCGGCCACCTCCCAGGCGCAGATCTCGGAGCGCGCTGACGACGGCGACAGCACGAAGACCACGGTGTCGGCGTCACGGATCAGGTTGCCGAGCCGGCTGCGCCAGTCTTCGCCGCCGGAGATGCCGTGCCGGTCGAGGGTGGTGTCGAAGCCGGTCAGCTCGAGGGCCGCCTCCAGCTGGTCGGAGAACGCCAGATCGTCGCGGCTGTAGGAGATGAAGACGTTGAGCTTTTCGCCTGGCGGGGCTGCTTCGGTCATCGACAAACCTCCACGGAAAGACGGTCAATGCAGGCCGGCCAGCAGCGCGGCGTTGCCGCCGGCAGCGGCGGTGTTGATCGTCACCACCTGTTCGGCGCAAAAGCGATACAGGTAGTGTGGCCCGCCGGCCTTCGGCCCGGTGCCCGACAAACCCTC
>JANMYQ010000155.1:0-12356 GCA_031382215.1 Methylibium sp. | reverse complement strand
GATCGTCTGCGACGAAAACGGCCGCATCGAGAAGATCGTGCCGCGCACGCGCACCGAGGCGCACAAGCTGATCGAAGAGGCGATGCTGGCGGCAAACGTCTGCGCGGCCGACTTCATCCAGCTCAGCAAACACCCGGCATTGTTTCGCGTGCACGAGGGGCCCACGCCCGAGAAGCGCACGCTGCTGCAGAACTACCTGAAAGGCCTCGGCCTGGGCCTGTCGGTCAGCGATGACCCGAAGCCGGCCGAGTACCAGCAGATCGCCGCGGCCACCAAAGACCGGCCCGACGCGCAGCAGATCCACACGATGCTGCTCCGCTCGATGCAGCAGGCCATCTACACCGGCACCAACTCGGGCCACTTCGGCCTGGCGTACGAGGCTTACGCGCACTTCACCAGCCCGATCCGGCGCTACCCCGACCTGCTGGTGCACCGAGTCATCAAGGCTCTGCTGCACGCCAAGCGCTACCACCTGAGCACCGGCTCTGTGGAATCCGCGCCGGTGGTGCGCAAAGGCGCCAAGGTGGTCCGGGGCACGAGCGCCACGACCGAGGGCGAACAGTGGGAAGCCGCTGGCGTGCACTGCAGCGTCAACGAGCGCCGAGCTGACGAAGCCTCGCGCGACGTCGAGGCCTGGCTCAAGTGCCGCTACATGCGCGAGCACCTGGGCGAAGAATTCGGCGGCACCGTTAGCGCAGTCACCAGCTTCGGGCTGTTCGTGACGCTCGACGGGCTGTACGTCGAAGGGCTGGTGCACATCACTGAACTGGGCGGCGAGTACTACCGCTTCGACGAGGTGCGGCAAGAACTGCGCGGCGAGCGCAGCGGCGTGCGCTACATCGTGGGTTCACGCGTGCGCGTGCAGGTCAGCCGGGTCGACCTGGACGGTCGCAAGATCGACTTCCGCATGGTGCGCGAAGGCGAAGACGAGGCAATGGCGTTGCGCGCCAAACGCGACAAGCTGGCCGCCCACGCCGGCAACGAGCTCGCGGCCATCAAGGAAGCCGACCGGGCCGTGAAGGCCGCCACCAAGGGCAAGGGCAAGACCTCGACTGGCAAGGGCGCCCGCCCGCCACGTGCTGCCAAGGCGACTGCGCGCAAGGCCACGGGCGGCGGGGGGCGCGCCAGCGGCAAGCCGTCCGGCCGTCGCTGACCGGTGTGCTGATGGGCGTTGAAACAACAAAGTTCTGGGAGACGATGAGATGACGATTCGATTCGACGGCCGCGTGGCCGTGGTGACCGGCGCCGGCGGCGGCCTGGGGCGCGAACATGCGCTGGCGTTGGCGGCGCGGGGCGCGAAAGTGGTGGTCAATGACCTCGGTGCGGCGGTGGATGGCAGCGGCGGCGCCACCACGGCGGCGCTTGCGGTGGTCGAGCAGATTCGCGCGGCCGGCGGCGAAGCCATCGCCAGCGGTGCGTCGGTGACCGATGCGGCGGCGGTGCAGGCGATGATCGAGCAGGCCATCCAGACCTGGGGCCGTGTCGACATCCTCGTCAACAACGCCGGCATCCTGCGCGACAAGAGTTTTTCGAAGATGGACCTGGCCGACTTCCGCCTCGTGGTCGAAGTGCACCTGATGGGCGCGGTGAACTGCTGCAAGGCGGTGTGGGACGTGATGCGCGCACAGAACTACGGCCGCATCGTGATGACCACCTCTTCGTCGGGCCTGTATGGCAACTTCGGCCAGGCCAATTACGGCGCGGCCAAGATGGCGCTGGTCGGGCTGATGCAGACCTTGTCGCTCGAAGGCGCAAAGAACAACATCCGCGTCAATTGCCTGGCGCCGACCGCGGCCACGCGCATGACCGAATCGCTGCTGCCTGAGGCGGTGCTCAAGCTGCTGCGGCCTGAAGCGGTGACGCCCGGGCTGCTGGCGCTGGTGGCCGAAGACGCACCGACGCGCGCGATTCTCTGCGCCGGTGCCGGCGCGTTCGAGCGCGCCCACATCACGCTCACCCAAGGTGTGTTCGTGGGCCTTCGCGACGACGCGGCCGAGCAGGTGGCGCAGGCCTGGGATCAACTCTCCGACCGCGGCGACGAGACCGTGCCCGAAAGCGGCATGGCCCAAGGCTCGCTCGAAACCGGCAAGGCCTTGCGCGCGCAAGGCTGAGCTTGGTGCGGCTCAGGCCCGCGCGCACAGGCCCGCAAGCTCAGGCCCGCGCACTGCTGCCGCGGTGCATCTGTTCGATCAGATCGGATGCGCGCAGCGGCGACTGCCAGCGCGCGTCGGCCGCCGCGCCATGCATGAAAGCCGCGGCCTGCGCGGCGCGGAACGCGGTCGGACTGATCGCTGGAGCGTGCCCGTTTGAGGCGTTGAATAAAGCACCGGCCGCCTGAGCCCACAAGCCGCCCAACCACCCCGCCAGCACGTCGCCGGTGCCGGCGCTGGCCAGGCTGGCGTTGCCCGTCGGGTTGATGGCCGGCACTTCGCCAGGCGCCGCGATCACCGTGCCCGAACCCTTGAGCAGCACCACGCAGCCGTAGCGCCGCGCCAGCAGCGCAGCCGCGGCCAGGCGGTCGGCCTGCACGGTGGCGGTGCTCTGGCCGAGCAGCCGGGCAGCTTCCAGCGGATGAGGCGTCAGCACGGTCGCATGGCCTGCGTCGGTGCGTGCCGTCAGCAGTGCCTGCAGACCTGAGTCGGCGGCGATGGCGTTCAAGGCATCGGCATCAAGCACCAATCGGGGAACGCGGCTGAGCAGGCGCGGCAAGACCTCGCGCACCGCACCGCCGCCTCCGCAGCCGCAGACCACGGTGCCGGCGGCCAGCACGGCGGGCGCGCTGGCGGCCCAGTCGGGGCGGAACATCAACTCGGGGCGTTGCACGTCGTGCGTCATCGAGCCGCCGTCGAGCAGGTTCACGAACACCCGCCCGGCGCCGGCCGCGTGGGCCGCGCGTGCGGCCAGCAAGGCGGCGCCGGTCATGCCCGGCGCACCGCCGACGATGGCCACGTCGCCGAAGCTGCCTTTGTGCTGCGCGTGGCGGCGTGCCGGGTTGGAGGCAAGTACATCGGCATGGCCGGTCAGCCAGGCGTCGGGGGGGTCGCTGTCGGTGCTGCCATCGACGCCCAGCGCTTCGAGCCACACCTGGCCGGCGTGGTCGCGACCCGCACCGGTGAACAGGCCGGGCTTGAGCGTCAGCAATGAGAGTGTGTAGGTGGCGGCCACACAAACCTGGCCCAGCGGCTGACCGGTGTCCACGTTCAGGCCCGAAGGCACATCGACCGCCAGCACTGGGCACGGCATGGCATTCAGGCGCGCGATCAGCGCCGCGATCGGGCCCTCCGGCGCGCGGGCGGCGCCGATGCCGAGCAGCGCGTCGATGGCGAGATCGGCTTCGTGCAACTCGGGCCCGCCGGAGGCGGCGATGGCCAGACCAGCGGCATTCGCGCGCCCCAAGGCGTCTTGCGCGTCGGTGGGCAGCCGCTGCGGATCACCAGCCAAGGTAACGAGCACGCGCTTGCCACGCCGTTGAAGTTGCACCGCCGCTTCGAGCCCGTCGCCACCGTTGTTGCCCGGCCCGGCTGCCACCCACACGCAGCGGGCGTGCGGTGCCAGCGCCAGCGCAAGGCGCGCCATAGCGTCGCCGGCGCGGCGCATCAGCGTGTGCTCCGGCAAGGCCGCCGCGCTGCGTTGTTCAATGGCGCGAGTGGCCGCAACGCCGTACATCGGCAGGCTCTGCAGGGGCGGAAGCACGGGCTTCATCGGGTTCAACTTCTCAGCCGCGCAACCGCTCGATGCCCAGCCCCTCGGGATCGATCGCCGGCGTGCGGCCGACCACCTGATCGGCCAGCAGGCGCGCCGACCCGCACGACAAGGCCCAGCCACTGGAGCCGTGCCCCAGGTTCAGCCACACGCCGTCCTGGCCGCTTGCGCCCAGCACCGGCGGGCCGTCGGGCAACATCGGGCGCGCGCCCTTCCACACCTGGGCCTGCGCCATCAGCGCAGCGCCAGGGAACCAGTCGTGCAGCACTTTGTGCAAGGTCTTCAAGGTGCCCTCGTCGTGCCGGTTCAGCGAGCCGCCGATTTCGGCGCTTCCCGCCACCCGCACCCGGTTGCCCAGCCGGCTGATGGCCACCTTGTAGCGCTCATCCATCAGCGCCGAACGCGGGCCGGGCGGATGCAGTTCGTTCTCGCGCAAGGGCGCTGTGACCGAGTAGCCGTGCACCGCCAGCAGTGGCAGCTTGATGCCCAGCGGCCGCAGCAGGCTGCCAGCACCCAGCGCGGCGCAGACGACGATCGCGTCGAACGCCTCGGTGACAGGCTCGTTGGGCAGGAACTGCGTGTCCGGCGCTTCGCTGCGCGAGGGTTTGATCTTCTTCGACTTGACCCGCGGCTGGGTCGTCTGGGCCGGCCCATACACCAGCTTCGGCGGCGCGCCGGGCTCGATGCTCAGCACCTCGGTATGAAAGCGAAACGACGCGCCCAGATGCTGTGCCTCCATGCGCAGCAGGTGCGCAAACTGGCGGCAGTTGCCCACTTCATCGTCGGGCAGGTGGATGCCGGCGTGCAGCGGCGTTTCGGGATTCAGGCCCGGCTCGACGGCCAGGCACTGCTTGGCGTCCAGCACCTGAAAGGGGCTGGTCAGCGGGTTCAGCAGCGCCAGGCCGGGCTGCACCAGCGCCAGGTCCTTGGGCGTGCGCAACAGCACCAGGTAACCCTCGCTGCGTTCGTAGTCGAGCTGCAGCGATTGGCTGATCGCGTGCAACCGCGCGCGGCTGAAGAACGCCAGGCGCTGCATGCGCAAGCGGTTCGCCTGGTAGGTGCGCAAGCGGCAGGCGCGCCACCACTTCCACAACCAGCTCGCCGTGCCGGCGCTGAAGCCCGCGCGCAGCCGCACCGGCGCGTGCCGGCTCAGCAGATGGCCCAGCACCTTGCCCGGCATGCCGGGGCCGGCCCAGGGCGTTACATAACCGGGCGCCACGACACCGGCGTTGGCAAAACTCGTTTCCGCCGCCACGGTGCCCTGGCGTTCGAACACGCTCACCTCGTGCCCGTCGCTGGCGAGCTCAAAGGCCGTGGTCACGCCGATGATGCCGGCGCCGATGACCGCAACGCGCATCGTTCAGCGGCCTTGCGCAGCCAGCGCGGTTTCGATCGCGAGCGACACGTCGAGCACCGTGTCGTCGCGCAGCGCGCTGCTCCACACCATCAGGCCGACCGGCATCTGGTCGGGTTGATGGCAGGGCAGCGACAGCGCACAACCATCGAGCATGTTCACCGCTGACGGGTTGCGCAGCAGCAGCCCGTTGGTGGCGAAGAAGGCGGCGTCGTCCGCCACCAGCGCAGCGATCGGCGGTGCGACGATCGGCACAGTGGGGCTCAGCATCGCGTCGAAGCCGCTCAGGCTGTGTTCCATCCGCGCGATCCAGTCGCGCCGCGCCTGGTGCAGCTCGATGTAGTCGGCCGCGCTCATGCGTTCGCCGCGCTTGATGCGCAGCGCCACGCGCGGGTCGTACTGCGCTTCGTGGGCAGCGAGCAAGTGGCGGTGCCAGGTCCAGCTTTCCGCCGCCGAAAAGCCGCCGCTGGCCATCATCGTGCCGATCTCGTTCAAGGCCGGCAGCGCCACTTCTTCGATGTGCGCGCCCGCCGCGCGCAAGGCGGCCAAGGATTGCTGGAACGCGGCTGCGACCGTCGCATCCATGCCATCCAGCATCATCGTGGTCGGCACCGCCAGCCGCAACGATGCGACGCTTCTGGCGGCCAGCGCCACGCGCCGGTGGGCCAGGATCTCGTGCAGCAGCACCGCATCGCGCACCGACAGCGTGATCGCGCACACCGTGTCCAGGGTGGTCGACAGCGGAATTGCGCCTTCGGTGGGCGTGAGCCGCGCAGTGTTCTTGAAGCCGACCAGCCCTTGCAGCGCAGCGGGTATGCGGATCGAGCCACCGGTGTCTGAGCCGAGCGCCGCCCAGGCCGCGCCGCTGGCCACCGACACGCCGCCGCCCGAGGTCGAGCCGCCGGGAATGCGCGCCACCGCGTCGATGCGCAAGGTGCCCGCATTCGCCGGCGTGCCGTGGTGCGGGTTGATGCCGACGCCCGAGAACGCGAATTCACTCATGTTGGTGCGGCCTATGAGCGCGGCGCCGGCGCGGCGCAGCCGTTCGACGGCGGGGCAATCGGCCGCGGCGGCGGGGCGGTCCGCCAGCACGGTGGAGCCGGCTGCGGTGACCTGGCCCTGCACGTCGAACAGGTCCTTCACGCTGACGCACAACCCGGCCAGCGGCGGCAGCGGCGCGCCGGTGGCGGCCACGGCATCGATGGCGGCGGCTTCGGCGGCCGCTTCGTCGAAGTGGGTCTGCACGAAGGTGCGCGCGTTGACCGGCGCCTTGGCCGCTCGGACACAGGCCGAGAAGCGCTCGTGGGCGCTCGGCGCCTGTGCCGATGCGCGGCGCGCGCCGGCCATCTGGTCGCGGGTGGCAGTGATGTCTTGGGTCATGTGCGGTGCTATACTCTTTGGGTTTTTCTGGGGCCCAGCCGCTGAACGTCGCTGCGAAGCGTCGCTGCGAAGCCACCGGAGTAGACAAATCCGCGAACCCGGCCATCAAAAGGTGTCGTGCACAACACGATTCAGGCCGGATTCTAGAACCAACCTTTGGAGTCCTCATGACTGTCAGCATGCGTGAAATGCTGGAAGCCGGTGTCCACTTTGGCCACCAAACGCGCTTCTGGAACCCCAAGATGGCCCCGTACATCTACGGCCATCGCAACAAGATCCACATCATCAACCTCGAGAAGACGCAGCCGCTCTTCAACGACGCGATGAAATTCATCCGCCAGCTCAGTGCCAAGCGCGGAACCATCCTGATGATCGGCACCAAGCGCCAGGCGCGCGAGGTGATCGCTGCTGAAGCCAAGCGGGCCGGCATGCCGTTCGTCGACCAGCGCTGGCTGGGCGGCATGATGACGAACTTCAAGACCGTCAAGGGTTCGCTGAAGAAGCTGAAAGACATGCAGGCGCAGGTCGAGGCCGGCACCGAGATCCGCATCAAGAAGGAAGCGCTGATGTTCCAGCGCGACCTGATCAAGCTCGAGAAAGACATCGGCGGCATTCAGGACATGAATGCGCTGCCCGATGCGATGTTCGTGATCGACGTGGGTTACCACAAGATCGCGATCCTCGAAGCCAAGAAACTCGGCATTCCGATCATCGGCGTGGTCGACTCGAACCACTCGCCCGAAGGCATCGACTACGTGATCCCGGGCAACGACGACTCGAGCAAGGCCGTGGCGCTGTACGCCAAGGCCGTGGCCGATGCGGTGCTCGAAGGCAAGGCCAACGCGATGAACGAAGTCGTGCAAGGTGTGGCCCCCGAGGGTGATGAATTCGTGGAAGTGAGCGAAGGCGCCTGAAGGCCGCGGCCCCGACTCGCCGGGGCAATCGCCAAGGCAGTCGCCAAGGCACTCGCCAACAGAGCGAGCACTGAAAGGGGCTGTTACAGCCCCTTTTTTCCAACCCAATACGATCCAGCGACCCGCTCATGCGGGTGCGCTGCCAACAGGAGTTTTGAGATGCCCGCGATTACCGCAAGCATGGTCGCCGAACTGCGCGCCAAGACCGACGCCCCGATGATGGAGTGCAAGAGGGCGCTGACCGAAGCCGAAGGCAACATGGAACGCGCCGAAGAGTTGCTGCGAGTCAAGCTCGGCAGCAAGGCTGGCAAGGCCGCGTCGCGCATCACCGCTGAAGGCGTGATCGCCTCCGCCGTGGCCGGCGGCGCCGGTGCGCTGGTCGAGGTCAACTGCGAAACCGATTTCACGTCGAAGAACGACATGTTCCTCGCGCTCGCGAACGCCTGCGCGCGCCTCGTGGCCGAAAAGAACCCGGCCGACATCGCCGCGCTGTCGGCGCTGCCGTACACGCAAGACGGCTACGGCCCGACGCTCGAAGACGTGCGCAAGGGCCTGATCGGCACGATCGGCGAAAACATGTCGGTGCGACGTTTCAAGCGCTACAGCGGCGCGAAGATTGCGAGTTATCTGCACGGCACGCGCATCGGCGTGATGGTCGAGTTCGACGGCGACGAAACCGCCGCCAAGGACGTGGCGATGCACGTGGCCGCCATGAAGCCGGTCGCGTTGAGTTCGGCCGACGTGCCGGCGGCGCTGATCGAAAAAGAGCGCACGATCGCCCAGATGAAGGCCGCCGAAGACGCCGAGAAGGCCAAGGCCGACGGCAAGGCACCGCAGTCGCCCGAGATCCTGGCCAAGCGCATCGAAGGGTCGGTGCAGAAGTACCTGAAAGAGGTGAGCCTGTACAACCAGGCCTTCGTGAAGAACGACAAACAAAGCGTCGAGCAGATGCTCAAGGAGCGCGCGACCCAGGTCAAGGGCTTTACCTTGTACGTGGTCGGCGAGGGCATCGAGAAAAAGGTCGACGACTTCGCAGCCGAAGTGGCGGCACAGGTGGCGGCGGCCAAGGGCGCTTGACACCGGCGTCGTGACACCACCGTCGTTCGATCAGTAGCCCCGTCAAGGCCGGCCGACCGACTAGACTTCGCAGCCACAAGGTCTTCTGGGAGCAAAACGAATGCCAGCGTACAAACGCATCCTGCTCAAGCTGTCGGGCGAAGCGCTGATGGGCGACGATGCCTACGGCATCAACCGCGCCACCATTGTTCGCATGGTCCGCGAAGTGCAGGAGATCACGCAGCTCGGCGTCGAAGTGGCGGTGGTCATCGGCGGCGGCAACATCTTCCGCGGCGTGGCCGGCGGTTCGGTGGGCATGGACCGCGCCACCGCCGACTACATGGGCATGCTGGCCACCGTGATGAACGCGCTGGCGCTGGCCGACACGATGCGCCAGGAGGGCATGGTGGCGCGTGTGATGTCGGCCATCGCGATCGAGCAGGTCGTCGAGCCTTATGTGCGGCCCAAGGCGCTGCAGTATCTTGAAGAAGGCAAGGTCGTCGTCTTCGCCGCCGGCACGGGCAATCCCTTCTTCACCACCGATACGGCGGCGGCGCTGCGCGGTGCCGAGATCGGCGCGCAGATCGTGCTGAAGGCCACCAAGGTCGATGGCGTGTACAGCGCCGACCCGAAGAAGGACCCGAACGCAACGCGCTATGCGCAGATCACCTTCGACGAAGCGATCAGCAAGAACCTGCAGGTGATGGACGCGACCGCGTTCGCGCTGTGCCGCGACCAGAAGCTGCCGATCAAGATCTTCAGCATTTTCAAGGCCGGCGCGCTCAAGCGCGTGGTGATGGGAGAGGACGAGGGCACTCTCGTCCACGTTTGATGGGTGCATTCATGGGGTGCTGTCATGAGTATTGCTGACATCAAGAAGACCGCCGAGCAGAAGATGGCTCGTTCGGTCGAGTCGTTCAAGGGCGAACTTCACAAGATCCGCACGGGCCGGGCCCACCCGGGCATCCTGGACCAGGTGCAGGTGGACTACTACGGCTCCATGGTGCCGATCAGCCAGGTCGCCAACGTGACCCTGCTCGATGCGCGCACGATCAGCGTGCAGCCCTGGGAGAAGGGCATGGGAGCGAAGATCGAGAAGGCCATCCGCGAGTCGGACCTGGGCCTGAACCCGGCCTCGCAGGGCGACCTGCTGCGCGTGCCGATGCCGGCGCTGACCGAAGAGCGCCGCAAGGACCTGACCAAGGTGGTCCGCAACGCCGGCGAAGACTCGCGCATCGCGGTGCGCAACCTTCGCCGCGACGCCAACGAACACGCGAAGAAGCTGTTCAAGGACAAGGAAATCACCGAAGACGAAGAGCGCCGCTCGCTCGACGAGCTGCAAAAGCTCACCGACCGCACGATTGCCGAGATCGACCGCCTGGTCTCGGGCAAGGAAGCGGAAATCATGGCGGTCTGAGCCGTCATGACGACGCGCCACGAACTTGGCCCCAGCGTGACCGACCTCGCCGATCTGAAACCCGCGGTGCCGCGCCACGTGGCCATCGTGATGGACGGCAACGGCCGCTGGGCCAAGCGGCGCTTCATGCCGCGCTTCTTCGGCCACAAGCAGGGTGTCGATGCGCTGGTGCGCACCGTGCTGGCCTGTGCCGACCGCGGCATCGAGTACGTCACCGTGTTCGCGTTCTCGTCCGAGAACTGGAAGCGCCCGACCGAAGAGGTCTCTGGCCTGATGGGCCTGGTGCTGGTGGCCGTGACCAAGTACCTGGGCAAGCTGGTCGGGCAGGGCGTGCGCATCCGCATCGTCGGCGACCGCAGCCAGGTGTCCGAAAAGCTGCGTGAGGCCTGGCAGCAGGCCGAGTCGAGCACGCGCCACAACACGCGCATCACCTTGTCGGTGGCATTCAATTACGGTGGCCGCTGGGACATCGTGCAGGCCTGCCGCCGCGCCATCGAAGACGGCGTGCCGGCGAACGAACTGGACGAAGCCAGGCTCAACAGCTACATGGCGCTGAGTCACGCACCCGACCCCGACCTGTTCATTCGCACCGGCGGCGAGGTGCGCATCAGCAACTTTCTGCTCTGGCAGGCGGCCTATTCCGAACTCGTGTTCAGTGAATGCCTGTGGCCCGAGTTCGGTGACGCAGAACTCGACGCTGCGCTTGCCGAATATGCCCGCCGTGACCGCCGCTTCGGCGCGGTGCACAGCGCCGCGCCGGCCGCTCTGTCCAACGGTGCCCACCGGCCCTGATCGTGCTGCGGCAACGCATCATCACCGCGCTGATTCTGGTGGGGCTTCTGCTGCCGGCGCTGTTTGCCCGGTCGGCTTGGCCGTTCGCCTTGCTGACGCTGGTGATGATCGGCGCCAGCGGCTGGGAATGGGGGCGCCTGAACGGGGCCGCAAGTGCCGCCTCCATCGCGGTGGGTGCGTTGTTGGCCGCGGCGTGTGCAGCAGCGCTGTGGCTGGGCTGGTCGGCGGCGGCACCGGCGTCGGCCTGGTGGCTGGCCACGGGCGTCTGGGTGTTGGGCGGGGCTTGGGTCTTGCGCGGTGGGCCCGCCGCGTGGCCCGGTGTGCCGGCGCCGCTGCGCTGGGCACTCGGCCTGCTGCTGTTGTGGACGGCGTGGCTGGCGATGGTCAATGCCAAGGTGATTGGCATCAACTTCATTCTTTCGGTGTTCTGCCTGGTGTGGGCGGCCGACATTGCCGCGTACTTCGGCGGCCGTGCGTTCGGCAAGCGCAAGCTGGCGCTGGCCATCAGCCCGGGCAAGAGCTGGGAAGGGGTCTGGAGCGGCATGCTCGGCGCGCTCGTGCTGGCGGCCCTGTGGCTGTGGCTGGACCGTTCGTTCGCGATGGACTCAGCCAGCCTTTACACGCAGTTGCTGCAGCGCCTGGGTGTCGCAGGCGGGGTCCTGGTGGTGATTTTCCTGGCCGCGATGAGCGTTGTCGGCGACCTGTTCGAATCGCTGGTCAAGCGCAGCGCAGGTGCCAAGGACAGCAGTGCGCTGCTGCCCGGCCACGGTGGGTTGCTGGACCGTTTCGACGCGCTGCTGCCGGTCTTCCCGATCGCCATGGCCATGGGGTCACTCGCATGAAACAACGTGTCTGCATTCTCGGCGCCACCGGCTCGGTCGGTACCAGCACGCTGGACGTGTTGAGCCGCCACCCTGATCGTTTCGAGGTGTTCGCGCTGTCGGCCCACAGCCGCATGGACGAACTGCTGAAACAATGCCTGCAATGGCGGCCGCGCTTCGCGGTGGTGCCCGGCGACGAGCAGGCGCGCGGGTTGCGCCAGCAGTTCAAGGCGGCCGGGCTGCGCACCGAGGTGCTGTCGGGTGCGCAGGCGCTGTGCGATCTGGCGGCCCACCCCGAGGTCGATTCGGTGATGGCCGCGATCGTCGGCGCTGCCGGCTTGCCGCCCTGCCTGGCGGCGGCCCGGGCCGGCAAGCGCTTGCTGTTGGCCAACAAGGAAGCCCTGGTCGTCGGCGGCGCGCTCTTCATGAACGCCGTGCGCAACGGCGGCGCCACCTTGCTGCCGATCGACAGCGAACACTCGGCGATCTTTCAGTGCCTGCCGGAAGACCGCAGCGCCTGGGCTTCGCGCATCGATCACATTCTGCTGACCGCGTCGGGCGGCCCGTTCCGCACGCGCGACCCGGCCACCTTGAAAGACGTGACACCCGACCAGGCCTGCGCGCACCCGAACTGGGTGATGGGGCGCAAGATTTCGGTCGACTCGGCGACGATGATGAACAAGGCGCTCGAAGTGATCGAAGCGCGCTGGCTGTTCGAACTCGAACCCGAGCAGATCCGCGTCGTGATCCACCCGCAGAGCATCATCCATTCGATGGTGGTGTGCCGCGACAACTCGGTGCTCGCGCAACTCGGCACACCCGACATGCGGGTGCCGATTGCGTTCGGCCTGTCGTTCCCCGAGCGCATTGAATCGGGCGCCGGCCAGCTCGACTTCGGCAGCCTGGCTGCTCTGAGCTTT
>JANMYQ010000128.1:0-1666 GCA_031382215.1 Methylibium sp. | reverse complement strand
TGAGCTGCTCGGCCAGCTCGGCACTCTCGCGCAAAGCGATCAGCCAGCCCACGACGAAGCGGCTGAAGATGTCCAGGATCACGTACAAGTGGAAGCAGGTCCACTTGGCCGGCCTGTTATGACCCGCGGTGGTTTCGGGTCGTTGACCCGATCTATATGGAGTTGAGTGTCCCGGCGTAGTTTTGACAGTGCTCTCGCCTCACTGACGGCGGGACGCGGGCGCGCGCAGCTGCGCCGAGAGCGCTACCCAAGAACAACGCCGCCAGTGTTGAAGCTGGCGGCGTTCGTTGGCGTGACTGGCTTGACTTCAGAACGGTGGGTCGTCCAGGTCGAGGTTGGTGTCCGGATCGACCATGAAGTCGCCGCACAGGTCCTGGTAGAAGCGGTGGATCTGATCGCCGTAACGGGCCTCGAAGAGGTCCAGGACGTGATGGATGAAGTCGTGGATCTGGATGACGGCGTCGTCGCTGAGCCTGGGCATTTGGATGTCGCCCGGGACGAGGTGGTCGGGGTTGGAGTTCATTGCAACTCCGCGATGGCTTGTTGCACGATCTCGTCGGGCAGATGGTTCAGGCCCTTGGGCACGGCCAGTCGCATGGCGGTGCACAGGATGCGTCCGGCCTGCCGCGGCAAGCCCTTGGAGGCCTGACGCAACAGCTCCATGCCGGTGTCGGCGAGCAAGGTTTGCTGGCAGCCGGCGCTCTTGAGGGCGTGCTGGATGAGCAGCATGAAGCGTTCGCGCTCCACGACAGGTTTGAGCTGAACGCGGACCTGGATGCGGCTGTGCAGCGCCGCGTACGGGGCGCGCTCCAGGGTCTGCGCCAGCGCCGGATGGCCCACCAGCCACACGCTGATGAGGTCGCGCGAGTCGAAGGCGAAGTTCAGGAATGCGGGGAAGTCGCGGAAGAACTCGAGCGGCAGGTTCTGCGCCTCGTCGATGATCCACAGCGGCGTGATCTGCCTGGTGTCGACGAGTTCGTGAACGCGCTGCTTGATGTCGCGCCACAGCTGTGCGCGTCGGTAGCTGGGCTCCAGCCCCAGGGCGCGGGCCAGACCGCGGTAGATGTCGATGCGGCCGAAGTCCGTCTCGGCTTGATACAGCACCTGGTAGCGATGCGGGTTCAGGGTGCTGGTCAGGCTGCGCAGTGCGGCGGTCTTGCCCACGCCGGGCTCGCCGGTGAGCAGGCCGATGCCGGGGGATTGCAGCAACCAGTTGAAGCGCTGCTTCAAATGCGCCAGGGCGCCATCGTCCCAGGGCTCGGTGAGCTCCTTGCCCAGCGGGGCGTGTCGCAGGCCGAAGTGTTGGAGGTACATGTCAGGCTCCCTTCTTCGCGTCTTTGCCGTTGCCGTTGCCGTTTACGCCGTGGTCCTTCAGACCGTGGTAGCGCGCATGCGCGATCTCCACGAGGTTGGGGCCGGTGCGCGCGCCGCTGGGCATGGTCGCCGGCTCGGGCTTGCGCCGTACGCGCTTGATGTTGGCGATGGCATCCAGGGCCGTGGCCTGACCCAGCGACTTGCCGGCCGCGTCCTCCACACCGACGACGCGGCCGATGTGCGGATCGACGACCAGCCTGACGGTCTTGCCCGAGAGTTCGTAGGGCACCTCGAAGCGCTGGCCGAGATAGGACACGGTGCCGTCCTTGCGCACGAAGCGGCTGATGCGGTG
>JANMYQ010000091.1:0-11414 GCA_031382215.1 Methylibium sp. | reverse complement strand
CACCGCCACCGCCGCCACCGCCGCCACCGCCACCGCCACCGCCACCGCCACCGCCACCGCCACCGCCACCGCCGCCGGCACCCGCTCCTGCGCCGGTCGCTGCGGCGCCGACTCCGGCTGCCAGCAGCGTGGTGGCTTCCGCACCGTCGGGCACCGTGGCCGCTGAGGGGCCCGGATTCATCAGCACGCTGATGGAAGACAACCCCTGGGCGCTCGCCGGAGGGGCCGGTCTGGTGGCCTTGCTGGCCGGCTTCGGGCTGTACCGATTTACGCGGCCCAAGAAGGACAGCGGAGAGACGTCGTTCCTCGAAAGCCGCCTGCAGCCCGACTCGTTCTTCGGCGCCAGCGGCGGGCAGCGCATCGACACGCGCGATGCCGGAGCCGCGTCGTCGTCGTCGATGAGCTATTCGCTCAGCCAGCTTGATGCCATCGGCGACGTCGACCCGGTCGCCGAGGCCGATGTGTACCTGGCTTATGGCCGCGACCTGCAGGCCGAGGAGATCCTCAAGGAGGCCATGCGCAGCAACCCGGATCGCATGGCAATCCGTTCCAAGCTGCTCGAGGTCTACGCCAAGCGGCGCGACACCAAGGGCTTCGAGTTGCTCGCTACGCAGCTTTTCGCGTTGACGCGCGGCGAGGGCGAGGACTGGACCAAGGCGCAGGAGATCGGCCTGCAGATCGATCCGGAGAATCCGCTGTACCAGCCAGGCGGTGAGCCCGTGCTTGCGCAAGGCAGTTCGGGGCGGATCGTCGAGCCGCTGGGCGCGACCACCATGCCGCAATCGGTGCTGCCGTCACCATCGCAGTTCGGCAACATGGGCGGTGGGGCACCGTACATCGACAGCTCGTCGGTGGACCTGGACCTCGACTTCGCCGACATGACCGAGTCGCCGCCGGTGGCACCCGCTGCCGCTGCGGCGACAGTTTCGCTCGCGGCACTGCCGGCCCTCGCGCCCGACCTGACGCTGGACGAGCCGGTTCTGCTGCGCGAGTTCAGTGACCCCGAGGCCACGATGCCGGGCGCGGTGCAGCAACCGACGGCGACAGTCTCGCAGCCGATGGAGTTTGATCTGTCGGGCATTTCG
This sequence comes from Methylibium sp., assembly GCA_031382215.1. Taxonomy (GTDB): domain Bacteria; phylum Pseudomonadota; class Gammaproteobacteria; order Burkholderiales; family Burkholderiaceae_C; genus LGRD01. The sequence continues at coordinate 10,329 of JANMYQ010000091.1, read as the reverse complement.
CTCGATCTTGACCGGCCGCCGGAGCCGAAGGCGTCTGACCCGGGGCAAGACTCCGAGTCCGGCTTTGCCGACCTGGACCTGAGCATGCCGGATGACGGCGCGGCCGACCCGTTCGCGCGCAAGCTCGAACTGGCCGAGGCGTTCAGCCAGATCGGCGACGTGGAAGGCGCCCGTGAGCTGCTCAACGAGGTGATCTCCAATTCCGAGGGCGCGCTGAAAGCCAAGGCCCGCACGATGCTGGCCGACCTGGCCTGACGAGACCACTCGTGAGCGAGCGGGCCTTGCCTGCTCCGCAAGGCATGCGGCTGGCCCTGGGCATCAGTTACCGGGGCCAGGCCTACCAGGGTTGGCAAAGCCAGCCAGACGGCAACACGGTGCAAGACCGGATCGAAGCCGCGCTGGCCAGCTTTGCCACTGCACCCGTGCCTACCGTATGCGCCGGGCGCACCGACGCTGGTGTGCATGCGCTGAACCAGGTGATCCATGTGGAGGCTCCGGTCGAGCGTCTCGACGTGTCGTGGGTGCGCGGCACCAACCGCTTCCTCCCGGCCGATATCGCGGTGCAATGGTGCCAGCCCGTGTCACCCGCCTTCCATGCGCGGTACAGCGCGCACGGCAGGCGCTACGTCTACCTGCTGCTGGAGGCGGCCACGCGGCCCGCGCTGGAGGCAGGCGCGGTGGGCTGGAGCTTCCGACCGCTCGACGGTGAGGCGATGCGCGACGCGGCGGCGCGGCTTGTGGGCGAACACGACTTCAGCGCGTTCCGCTCGGCCCAATGCCAGGCGGCCTCGCCGGTGAAGACACTGCGCGCCATCAGCATTCACAAGCGCGGCGCCTACTGGCGCTTCGAGTTCGACGCCTCCGCCTTTCTGCACCACATGGTGCGCAACCTCATGGGCTGCCTGGTGGCGGTGGGCACCGGTGCCAAGCCGGCGCACTGGCTCGGCGACGTGCTGGCATCGAAGCGGCGCGCCCTCGCCGCGCCGACCTTTTCGGCAGCAGGGTTGTACTTCGTCGGCCCGTACTACGATGCGGCCCACGGCATTCCGGTTCACACGCCCGCGATGGATTGGTTGCCTTGACTGGATGCCTGAAGCCAGCACTCCGACATGAACCAGCGAACCCGCATCAAGATCTGTGGCCTGACGCGCGAGGCCGACGTGGACGCGGCGCTGGACGCCGGCGCCGACGCGATCGGCCTGGTGTTGTATGAAAAGAGCCCGCGCCGCGTCAGCCTGAGCCGCGCGGTGGAACTGGCGCGGCGCCTGCCGCCCTTCGTGATGCCAGTCGGCTTGTTCGTCAACGCCAGCCTGGCCGAAGTGAACGCCGCCACGCACGCCATCCCGCAACTGCTGTTGCAGTTCCACGGCGACGAGACCCCGCGCGATTGCCGCCAGCACGGCCGCCCTTTCCTGCGCGCTGCGCGCATGGGCGCAGGTTTCGATTTGTTAGACTTCGCCCGACAATTTGCCGATGCCCAGGCCATCCTGCTCGACGCTCATGTCGAAGGTTATGGCGGTGGCGGAAAGGTCTTCGATTGGTCGCTCATTCCTTCAAACGTGCCCCGTCCAGTCGTTTTGTCTGGTGGGTTGCATGCCGGAAATGTGATCGATGGCATTCGTCAGGTGCGGCCCTGGGCCGTTGACGTGAGCTCCGGTGTGGAGTCTGCCAAGGGCATCAAGGATGCCGCGGAGATGCGCCGGTTCTGCGATGCCGTGCGGGAGGCCGATGCCCTCCACGCTGCGTCCGCCACCTGAAGAATCGAAACCCAACCCCAAATGTTGAACTACCAGCAACCCGATGCCAGCGGCCATTTCGGCCCCGTCAACGGCATCACCTACGGCGGCAGCTTCGTCGCCGAGACCCTGATCCACGCGCTCGATGAACTCAAGCGCTCGTACGCCGAAGCGCAGGCCGATGCGGCCTTCATGGCCGAGTTCCGCTCCGAACTCAAGCACTTCGTCGGCCGGCCGAGCCCGATCTACCACGCCGCGCGGCTGAGCCGCGAACTGGGTGGCGCGCAGATCTACCTCAAGCGCGAAGACCTCAACCATACCGGCGCGCACAAGGTCAACAACACCATCGGCCAGGCCATGCTCGCACGCCGCATGGGCAAGCCGCGCGTGATTGCAGAAACCGGCGCCGGCCAGCACGGCGTGGCTACTGCCACCATCTGCGCGCGTTACGGGCTGGAGTGCGTGGTCTACATGGGCAGCGAAGACATCAAGCGCCAGTCGCCCAACGTCTACCGCATGCACTTGCTCGGCGCCACGGTGGTGCCGGTGGAAAGCGGCTCCAAGACCTTGAAAGATGCGCTCAACGAAGCGCTGCGCGACTGGGTGACCAACGTCGAGAACACCTTCTACATCATTGGCACGGTGGCTGGCCCGCACCCCTACCCGACGATGGTGCGCGACTTCCAGCGTGTGATCGGCGAAGAATCGCGCGTGCAGATGGAAGAGATGATCGGCCGCCAGCCCGATGCGGTGATCGCCTGCGTCGGCGGCGGCAGCAACGCGATGGGGCTGTTCTACCCCTACATCGAGCTCGAAGGCACGCGCCTGATCGGTGTGGAGGCAGCAGGGCAGGGGCTCGACTCGGGCAAGCATGCCGCGTCGCTCAGCGCCGGCTCGCCGGGCGTGCTGCACGGCAATCGCACTTATCTGCTGCAGGATGCGAACGGCCAGATCACCGAAACGCATTCCATCTCGGCGGGGTTGGACTACCCAGGCGTCGGCCCCGAACACGCGTACCTGAAGGACATCGGCCGCGCCGAGTACGTCGGCATCACCGACACCGAGGCGCTCGAAGCCTTTCACCGCCTGTGCCGCACCGAAGGCATCATCCCGGCGCTCGAATCGAGCCATGCGGTGGCGCATGCAATGAAGATCGCGCCGACGATGCGAGCCGACCAGCACCTGCTCATCAACCTGTCGGGCCGCGGTGACAAGGACATCGGCACGGTGGCCGACTTGTCCGGCGCCGAATTCTTCTGCCGGCCGTCGTGCCGCGGACAGAGCGTGAAGGGCGGGCACGGCTCATGAGCCGCATCGCCGCCACCTTTGCCGCGCTGAAGGCGCAAGGCCGCAAGGCGCTGATTCCGTACGTGACCGCAGGCGATCCGTATGCCGATGCCACCGTGGACATCATGCTCGCCATGGCGGCCGCCGGCGCCGACGTGATCGAACTCGGCGTGCCGTTCTCCGACCCGATGGCCGATGGGCCGGTGATCCAGAAGGCCTCCGAACGTGCGTTGGCCAAAGGCATCGGCATGACGCAGGTGCTGGCCTTCGTGCGCGGCTTCCGGGCCCGCAACACCAGCACGCCGGTGGTGCTGATGGGCTACGCCAACCCGATCGAACGTTACGGTGTCGATCGTTTCGTCGACGACGCGGTGAGCGCCGGCGTCGACGGTGTGCTGGTGGTGGACTACCCACCCGAAGAGTGCGAAGCGTTTGCGCTGACCTTGCGCGCCAAGGGGCTCGACCCGATCTTCCTGCTCGCACCCACCTCCACCGACGCGCGCATGCAGCACGTGGGCCGCGTCGCCAGCGGCTACGTGTACTACGTGTCGCTCAAGGGCGTCACCGGCGCCGGCCACCTGGACACGGCGGCCGTGGCCGCGATGGTGCCGCGCATCCGCGCGCACGTGAGCGTGCCGGTGGGTGTGGGCTTCGGCATTCGCGACGCTGCGACGGCGCGCGCCGTGGCGGCGGTATCGGACGCGGTCGTGATCGGCACGGCGCTGGTGCAGTTGTTGGAAGCGGCACCGCGCAGTGAAGTGGCGGCGGTGGCGGGGCACTTCATCGGCACCATCCGCAAGGCACTCGATTCCTGAAAGGAACAAGCAGATGAGCTGGCTCGAAAAACTGTTGCCCACCAAGATGCAGCAAGGCGACCTCGCCGAGCGCCGCACCGTGCCCGAAGGGCTGTGGATCAAGTGCCCGTCGTGCGAAACCGTGCTCTACAAGACCGACCTGGAGCAGAACATCTACGTCTGCCCCAAGTGCAGCCACCACCACCGCATCGGTGCGCGCGCGCGGCTCGACGCTTTCCTGGACGGCGAAGGCCGCTACGAGATCGGCCAGGAAGTGCTGCCGGTCGATGCGCTCAAGTTCAAGGACAGCAAGAAGTACCCCGAGCGACTCAAAGCCGCGCTCGAAGACACCGGCGAGACCGACGCGCTGGTGGTGATGGGCGGCTCGGTGATGAGCGTGCCCATCGTTGCGGCCTGTTTCGAGTTCGAGTTCATGGGTGGCTCGATGGGGTCGGTGGTGGGCGAGCGCTTCGTGCGCGGCGTCGAAACCGCGGTCGAACAGAAGACGCCGTTCGTCAGCTTCACCGCCACCGGCGGCGCGCGCATGCAGGAAGGGCTGCTGAGCCTGATGCAGATGGCCAAGACCAACGCATCGCTGACGCGCCTGGCCAAGGCGAAGCTGCCCTACATCAGCGTGCTGACCGACCCGACCATGGGCGGCGTGTCGGCCAGCTTCGCGTTCGTGGGCGATGTGGTGATCGCCGAGCCCAAGGCCTTGATCGGCTTTGCCGGCCCGCGCGTGATCGAGAACACCGTGCGCGAGAAGCTGCCCGAGGGCTTCCAGCGTGCCGAGTTCCTGCTCACCACCGGCGCGATCGACATGATTCTGGACCGGCGCGAGCTGCGCGCCGCGGTGGCCAAGCTGCTCGCCAAGCTGCAGCGGCAGAGCGCCGATGCAATTGCCTGAGCATTTGCCTGAGCCCCGGACACTCGCCGATTGGCTCGCCCGCTGCGAGCGCCTGCACCCGAAGGAGATGGACCTGACCCTGGAGCGCGTGCTCCAGGTCAAGGAACGTCTCGCCCTGAACTTCACAGTGCCGGTGTTCACCGTGGCCGGCACCAATGGCAAGGGCTCGACCTGCGCGATGCTTGAGTCGATTGCACTGCAGGCCGGTTACCGCGTCGGGCTGTACATCAAGCCGCACCTGGTGCACTTCGAAGAGCGCTGCCGCATCAATGGGCAGAGTGTGGCGGCCGACGAAATGCTACCGCACTTCGAGGCGGTCGAGGCGGCCCGTGGTGACCTGAGCCTGACCTACTTCGAATTCACCACCTTGGCGATCGCGCGGCTGATGTCGCTCGCGCCGCTCGACATGGTGATCCTGGAAGTGGGCCTGGGCGGCCGGCTCGACGCCGTCAACGCGATCGACACCGACTGCGCGATCGTCACCAGCATCGACATCGACCACACCGAATACCTGGGCAGCACGCGCGAGGCCATCGGCTTCGAAAAGGCCGGCATCATGCGCGCCGGCAAACCGGCCATCGTGAGCGACCCGGTGCCGCCGCAGAGCCTGATCGAACATGCCCAGCGCATCGGCGCCGATCTGTGGTTGTGCGGGCGCGACTTCAACTGCTCCGGCGACAAGCAGCAATGGAACTGGGCCGGCCGCAGCAAGCGCTTCAACGGCATGGCCTACCCGGCGCTGCGCGGCGCGAACCAGCTGCTCAATGCCTCGGGCGTGCTGGCGGCGTTCGATGCGATGCGGGAGCGCCTGCCGGTCAGCGCGCAGGCGGTGCGCAGCGGGCTGGCGCTGGTGGAGTTGCCGGGGCGATTCCAGATCGTCGCTGGCCAGCCGACTCTGGTGCTCGACGTGGCGCACAACCCGCATGCGGCGGCCACCTTGCTGCAGAACCTGGACCAGATGGGCTTCTATCCGCGCACGCATGCCGTGTTCGGCGCGATGCGCGACAAGGACATCGCCGCAATGCTCGCCCGCATGGCCCCGGTGGTTGACCACTGGTACTTCACCGACCTGCCGGCGGCGCGTGCCGCGAAGGCGGCCGAACTGGTGCAGATACACCACGGGATCAAACACAGCGGGCCAGCCGCGAGCGAGCCGTCGTGCCACGACGACCCGTTGCAGGCCCTGCACGCGGCGCTGGAGCGCGCAGACCCCGCAGATAGAATCGTGGTCTTCGGATCGTTCTCGACCGTGGGGGGCGTGCTGAAAGACGGGCTGCCCCGACTCACGGCGCCGCACCTGGGCTGACATGGGCTGACATGGGCCTGCTCTCCATCTTCAAGCGCAAGGCAGACGCCCCACCGGGCGCCGCGGCCGCCGCTCCTCCGCCCGGTGGTGTGCAGCAGGCACGCGCCCGTGCGCGCCAACGCCTGGTCGGCGCGGTGGTGCTGGTGGTGATCGGTGTAATCGCCTTTCCGCTCGTGTTCGAATCGCAACCGCGGCCCATTCCGGTCGACATTCCAATCTCCATTCCGAGCAAGGATGGCGCGCCGGCCCTGGTGATGCCGCCGGCCCGCACAGCGCCGCCAGCAGTGGCCGAACCGGCGGCGCCGCCTGCCAAACCCGCGGCCGAGGTTGTGAAGCCCGAAGCCGCACCCGCGCCATCACCCAGACCGGTGCCGGCCCCAACACCCGCGCCAGAACCCGCTGCCGCGCCGGCCGCGGTGCCCGTCGAACCAGCGCCGGCCCCCAAGGCCAGCGCGCCGGCAGCGGCAGCGGTCGAAGCGCCGAGGAAGGCATCGGCGCCTGCGCCGGTCGCGGATGCGGCTCGGGCCAAGGCCCTGCTCGAAGGCAAACCGGTGGCCAGCAAGGAAGCCGTGAAGGAGGTGGTCAAGGACGGCCCCCGCTTCGTCGTCCAGGTCGGCGCGTTCGCGGAAGCCGCTGCCGCTCAAGACACGCGCGCCAAGCTCGAGAAACTGGGCCTCAAGACTTTCACGCAGGTCACCGAAACGGCAGCCGGCAACCGCACGCGCGTGCGCCTGGGCCCGTTCGCCACCCGTGAAGAAGCGGAGCGGGTGCTCGCCAAGACCAAGGCGGCGGGCGTGGGCGGCGTCGTGCTGACCCTCTGATGGACGCACTGGGCTTGTCCATCGGATGGGTCGATGCGGTGCTGCTGGGCGTGCTGCTGCTGTCCACGCTGTTCGGCGTGGTGCGTGGGCTGGTGTTCGAGATGCTGTCGGTGCTGGGCTGGTTTGCCGCCTACTTTGCGGCCCAGTGGTTCACGCCGGAAGTGGCGCCTTACATCCCGGTCGGCGAGCCCGGCTCGGCGCTCAACCACGGCGCCGCTTTTGCCGCCACCTTCATCGGTGCGCTGATCGTCTGGGGCCTGGCGGCGCGGCTCTTGCGACTGCTGATCCGCGCCACGCCGCTGAGCCCGCTCGACCGCTTGCTCGGTGCCGGCTTCGGTTTCATCCGCGGCATGATCGTGTTGCTGGCGCTGGCCACGGTGGTTGGCCTCACGCCGCTGATGAAATCGCCGGCGTGGCAACATTCGGTCGGCGCGGTGTGGCTGAACTCGGTGCTGCGGGGCTTGAAACCCGTGCTGCCGCCCGAAGTCTCCAAGCATCTGCCGACCTAGGCCTTGACCTAGCGGCGCGTTCAAACCAGGGCTCTCCCATGTGCGGCATCGTCGGCGTCATCTCCAAAGGTCCGGTCAACCAGTTGATCTATGACGCGCTGCTGCTGTTGCAGCACCGCGGGCAGGACGCCGCCGGCATTGTGACCATGCAGGACACCAAGTGCTTCATGCACAAGGCGCGCGGCATGGTGCGCGACGTTTTCCGCACCCGCAACATGCGCGGCCTGCCGGGCAACGTGGGCCTGGGCCAGGCGCGCTACCCGACGGCAGGCAATGCCTACAGCGAAGAGGAAGCGCAGCCCTTCTACGTCAACGCACCGTTCGGCATCGTCCTGGTGCACAACGGCAACCTCACCAACGCGCAGGCCTTGAAGACGGAGCTGTTCGACGTCGATCGCCGCCACATCAACACCCAGAGCGACACCGAGGTGCTGATCAACGTGCTCGCGCACGAACTGGAGCAGGCGGTGCGCGAGCTGCCGCTGTCGCCGCAGGCAGTGTTCAACGCAGTGCGCGCGGTGCACAAGCGTATCAAGGGTTCGTATGCGGTGGTGGCGCTGATCGCAGGGCACGGTCTGCTGGCGTTTCGCGACCCGTTCGGCATCCGCCCGCTGTGTTTTGGCGAAGGCGTGGGTGAAGACGGTGGCCGCAACCTGATGGTCGCCAGCGAGTCGGTGGCGCTCGAAGGCACCGGGCACAAGTTGATTCGCGACGTGGCGCCCGGCGAAGCGATCTTCATCGACATGCAAGGCGGCCTGCACGCCCAGCAATGCGCCGACAACCCGACCCTGAACCCGTGCATGTTCGAGTATGTGTACCTGGCGCGGCCCGACTCCATCATGGACGGCATCTCGGTTTACCAGGCGCGCCTGAACCTGGGCGAAACCTTGGCGCAGCGCCTGATCTCGACCATGCCGCCGAGCGACATCGACGTGGTGATCCCGATCCCCGAGTCGAGCCGCCCGTCGGCCATGCAACTCGCGCAGAAGATCGGCAAGCCTTACCGCGAGGGTTTCGTGAAGAACCGCTACGTCGGCCGCACCTTCATCATGCCGGGGCAGGGCGTGCGCAAGAAGTCGGTGCGCCAGAAGCTCAATGCGATCGGCGTCGAGTTCAAGGGCCGCAACGTGCTGCTGGTGGACGATTCGATCGTGCGCGGCACCACGTCGAAAGAGATCGTGCAGATGGCGCGCGATGCCGGCGCGCGCAAGGTCTACATGGCCTCGGCGGCGCCGCCGGTGCGCTTTCCGAATGTCTACGGCATCGACATGCCGACCACCGCCGAGCTGATCGCCCACAACCGCAGCATCGAAGAGATTCGCCTGTTCATCGGTGCCGATGCGCTGATCTACCAGGATGTGGCGGCGATGAAGCGCGTGGTGGGCGCACTCAACCCGGCCATCCGGGGCTTCGAGGCCTCGTGCTTCGACGGCAACTACATCACTGGCGACGTGTCGGCCGAAGATTTCCGCACCATGGCGGCGCAGCGCAGCGCGCAAGGCGAAGAAGAAGAGGGCGCCGACCGCTCGCGACTGGCGCTGCAAAGCGCAACGGAACAAGGCTGACCCGATGACCGGCAAGAGGATCCCGCGGGTCGAGCTGCCCGCCGACGTGCGCCGCGACACGCTCGCCGTGCGCCAGGGCCTGCCGCCCAGCGCCTGGGGCGAAAATTCCGAAGCGCTGTTCCTGACCAGCAGTTTCGTGCAGCCCGATGCCGCCACCGCCGCGGCGCGCTTCGCCAACGAGGAAGAAGCGTTCATCTACTCGCGCTTCACCAACCCGACCGTCACGATGATGGAGCGCCGCCTGGCTGCGCTCGAAGGTACGCAGGCCTGCATTGCCACCAGCAGCGGCATGAGCGCCATCCTGCTGCTCGGTATGGGCTTGCTGAAGGCAGGCGACCACGTGATCTGTTCGCAGAGCGTGTTCGGCTCGACCATCATGCTGTTCGGGCGCGAGTTCGCGAAGTTCGGCGTCGAGACCACATTCGTTTCGCAGACCGACCCCGACGAGTGGCGCCGCGCCGTCAAGCGCAATACGCGACTGCTGTTTGCCGAATCACCCACCAACCCGCTGACCGAGGTGTGCGACATCCGCGCGCTGTCGGCCATCGCGAAAGACGCTGGCGCCTGGCTGGCGGTCGACAACTGCTTCTGCTCGCCTGCGCTGCAGCGGCCGATCGAGTACGGCGCCGACCTGATCGTGCACTCCGGCACCAAGTACCTGGACGGCCAGGGCCGCGTGATTGCCGGCGCGCTGTGCGCGAGCGAGGCGCTGATCAACGAGAAGTTCGTGCCGGTGATGCGCAGCGCCGGCATGAGCCTGTCGCCGTTCAACGCGTGGGTGGTGCTCAAGGGGCTGGAGACGCTGTCGATCCGCATGCAGGCGCAAAGCGAACGCGCTCTGAAGCTCGGCAACTGGCTCGAACAGCAGGAGCAGGTCGAGCGCGTGTTCTATCCCGGCCTGAAGTCGCACCCGCAACACGAACTGGCGATGGCGCAGCAGTCAGGCAGCGGTGGGGCGGTGGTGTCGTTCATCGTCAAGGGCCATGCTCGCGGTGGCGCAACGCAGGCGCGCAAGAACGCATTCCACGTGATCGACGAGACACAGGTGTGTTCGATCACCGCCAACCTGGGCGATACCAAGACCACCATCACCCACCCGGCCAGCACCTCGCACGGGCGGCTGACCGAAGAACAGCGCCAGTCGGCCGGCATCACGCAGGGCATGGTCCGCGTGGCGATGGGGCTGGACGATGTGCTGGACATCCAGGCCGACCTTCAACGTGGCCTGGCCACCCTTTCCACATGACCGCAAACCAGACCGCATGACGCGCAAAGTCCGCACCCGCATCGCCCCGTCGCCCACCGGTTTCCTGCACCTGGGCACGGCGCGCACCGCGTTGTATTCCTGGGCCTATGCGCGCCTCCACGGCGGGCAGTTCGTGCTGCGCATCGAGGACACCGACG
>JANMYQ010000065.1:0-12993 GCA_031382215.1 Methylibium sp. | reverse complement strand
GCCATTCGTCGTTGCCGACTCGTTGTGTGGCTGGGCCACACGCCTCGTCGGCGCCTAGACTGCACCGCAACTCACCCCGGCGCGGGCCCGACCCAAAGCCCGACAGCCTCCTAGGAGCATGGAATGATCGTCGAGCGCATCTGGACCGGCAACAACTACCGCAACTTCAACTACCTGATCGCCTGCCCCGAGACCGGCGAGGCGTTGGCCATCGACCCGCTGGACCATGAAAAGACCCTGGCCACCGCCAAGGTCAAGGGCTGGCGCATCACGCAGATCCTGAACACCCACGAACACCACGACCACACCGGTGGCAATGCGGCCGTGGTGGCCGCCACCGGCGCCAAGGTGGTCGCGCACCACAAGGCGGGCGGGCGCATCGCGGGCATGGACCGCGGCGTGAAGACGGGCGATGTGATCAAGGTCGGCACCAGCGTGGAACTCGAATGCCTGGACACGCCGGGCCACACGATGTGCCACATCTGCCTGCGCTCGCACACCGAGCAGCCGGCACTCTTTTCGGGTGACACGCTGTTCAACGCCGGCGCCGGCAACTGCCACAACGGCGGCGACCCGGTGGCGATGTACACGACCTTTGCCGACCAATTGGCCCGGCTGCCCGACAACACCCTGGTCTATCCCGGCCACGACTACATCGAGAACAACCTGAAGTTCAGCTTGGCGCGCGAGCCCGACAACGCCGCGGCGCAGGCGCTGCTGCCGCAGGTGGCGGGGCACGACCCGGCCACCTCGCTCGTCACCACGCTCGCGCAGGAGAAGACCTTCAACACCTTCTTCCGCCTGACCAGCCCGAGCGTGATCGCGGCATTGCGCGAAAAGTTTCCCGAGCTGCCGGAGCAGCCCGATGCGAAGACGGTGTTCATCAAGCTGCGCGAGTTGCGCAACGCGTGGTGAGTCGACCTTGAATAACGGGGCGCGGGCTCGTCACATCCGCGACGTGCCTGCCTGCCTTCCGCGGCCCGACTCTTTGGCGCGGTAGAGCATCGCGTCGGCGCGCGCGACCAGATCGCGCCAACCCAGCTCCGGGTCGCCGCCATAGGCTACGCCCACGCTGGCGCCGATGTTCACGCGCTGTGAACCGAGCTCGAACGGCGCACTCGCCGCGCCAATGATCTTCTCGGCCACACCGCGTGCATTGGCGCCCTCTCGCAGGCCCGACAGCACGATCGCAAATTCGTCGCCGCCGATCCGCGCCACCGCGTCGGTCGGCCGCACCAGCGCGCGCAGGCGTTGGGCAAAGATCTGCAGCACCTGGTCGCCGACCGGGTGGCCGTGCCGGTCGTTGACTGGCTTGAAGTGGTCGAGGTCGATGCACAGCAGCGCCAGGCTCGAACCGCTGCCGTCCTGCAGCCGGCGCTCCAGGTGCTCCTGGAAGCCGGCGCGGTTGAGCAGCCCGGTGAGCGGGTCTTGCCGGGTCAGCAGCAGCAGGCGCAGCTCTTCCTGCTTGTGCGGCGTGATGTCTTGCGCCACGCCGACGAAGCCGTCGACCTCGCCGTTGTCAAGCCACAGCGGCGTGTAGGTGAGCGCCAGGTGGCCGGCGCTGCTGCGGCCCGGGTAGTCGCGCTCGAAGCTGACGGGCCGGCCCATCAGCACCTTCTCGACCCACGGCCGGATGCGCTCGAAGTCGGCGCTGCCCAGCACCTCGGACATCGTGTTTCCGATCACCTGGTCGCGCGCCTTGCCGCACCAGCGCTCGAAGGCGCTGTTGACGAAGCGGTAGCGGTGGTCGGCGCCCACCACCGCGACGATGGCCGGAATGGCCTCGGCCACCGAGCGCAAGGTGCCGGCCTGGCGCTGCTGCTGGCGCTCGGCCGCGGCCCGCTCGGTGATGTCGATGCCGGTGGCATAGAAGCCGCGGACTTCGCCGGTCTCGGCGATGTCGGGCACCAACTGGGCTTCGATACGGCGCCGTTCTCCGCCGACCAGCATGTCGTACTCGAAGTGCTGGGTCTGGCCGGCCAGCACGGCCAGCACGCGAGGCTCAAGTAAGGCGTCGGTGGCGCCGTGGGTGAGTTCGCTGCGTGTGCGGCCGAGGATCTGCTCGCGCGCCAGGCCGAAGCTTTGGCAATGGGCGAGGTTGACGAAGCGGAAGCGCCGGTCCCGGTCGAGGTAGGCCACACGCACCGGCAGGCCGTCGGTGATCTGGCGCACGAAACGTTCGCTGTGTTCCAGGCGCTGCTCCAGCTCCTTGCGTTCGGTGATGTCCTGGAACGCGCCGACCAGGCGCGCCGCCTTGCCGCCGTCGAACTCCACCTCGCCCTGGGTGCGCACCCAGATGCGCCGCCCGGTGGCGGTGATGAGCGGGAGCTCCAGGTCCCAGGGCGTGCCGCGCTGCACCGCGGCCTGAAATGCGGCTTCGATCTCCGCGCGCGCCTCGGGCGCATAGAACTCGATCACCGAGGCCAGCGTGGGCTGGTGGTCGTGCGCGACCTCGTGGATGCGGCGCGTTTCATCGGACCAGGTGATGACACTGTTGGCCAGTTCGAGCTCCCAGCCGCCCACGCCGGCCACCCGGCCGGTGCGCTGCAGGAAGGCCTGGCTCGCGCGCAGCGCCTGATCGATGCGCCGCCGTTCGGTCACGTCACGGCCCACGGAGTGCAGCATGGGTTGGCGGCGGCTGTCGTGCTGCAGCCGGTTGGTCCAGGCACCCCAACGTTCGCTGCCGTCGTCGCCGACCATGCGGTTCTCGCCGGACAGGCTTTCGCCGGTCCGCAGCACCCGCTCGATCCGCGTTTGCACTGCCTCGCGGTCGGCCGGCTGCACGTAGTCGAACAGGTTCGTGCCGATCATCTGCGCCGGCACCCGGCCGAAGTGGCTCGCATAGGCGGGGTTCACGTACACCAGCGTGCCGTCGGGTCGGGCCAGCGAGATCAGTTCGGACTGGTGCTCGACGAGGGCGCGGTGCTGCGCTTCATCGGCGCTCGGCGTTGGCTCGGCCGCGCTGCGTGCTGACTGTGCCTGCGCCTGCGCGATCAGGTCGCGCCGCATCACCAGCGCCTGGCTGGCGATGGCGGCCAGCGACCGCAACGACTGGCGTTGCGCAGCGTCGAGCCGGCGCGGCGCCCGGTCGAGCACGCACAGCGTGCCGACCCGCGCGCCGCCGGGCAGCACCAGCGGCTCACCGGTGTAGAAGCGGATACCCGGCGGGCCGCTGACCATCGGGTGGTCGGCGAAGCGCGGGTCGTGCGCCGCGTCGGGCACTTCGAACGGCGTGTCGGCGTCGATGGCGAGGGCACAGAAGGCGCTGTCGCGCGGAATTTCGTTGGCGCCCGGCGAGCCCACGTTGGCCTTGAACCAGACCCGCTGCGCATCCACCAGGGTCAGCATCGCCATCGGCACGGCGCAAGCCTGCGCAGCCATCTGGACGATGCTGTCGAACACCGCCTCGGGGGCACTGTCGAGCACCGCCAGCGCGTGCAACTGCGCCAGCCGCGCGGTCTCGCGCTCGGTGTCGCGCGAGGGCGGGTCCACGATCGGGCCCGCGGTCGGGCCCGCGGTGGTGTCCACGGTGCCTACAGCGCCACCGTTCTCTGCAGCAACCACGCCAACGCCTCCCCGCTGACCCACGGCGTCAGGCGCTGGCGCACTGTCGCGTGATACGCATTGAGCCAATCGACCTCGTCCTGGCGCAGCAGGCTGCGCTCGATGCAGCGGGTGTCGATCGGGCACAAGGTGAGGGTCTCGAATTCGAGGAACTCGCCGAACGCGCTGTCCACCCCCACGGCGGCCGCAGCAGCGGGCACGTTCAGCACCAGGTTCTCGATCCGGATGCCCCACTGCCCCTCGCGGTACAGGCCGGGCTCGATGCTGGTGATCATGCCCGGCTCCATTGCCATGTGCGGCTCGGGCACGGCGCGTGAGATGCTTTGCGGGCCCTCGTGCACGTTCAGGAAGTAGCCCACACCATGGCCGGTGCCGTGGCCGAAATCCAGCCCGTGCTCCCACAGCGGCGCGCGTGCGATGGCGTCGAGCATGGGCGACAAGGTGCCGCGCGGAAAGCGCGTGCGGCTCAGCGCGATCGTGCCCTTGAGCACCAGCGTGTAGTCACGCTTGTGGGCCGGGCTCACGGTGCCGATCGGCCAGACCCGCGTGATGTCGGTGGTGCCGCCCAGGTACTGCCCGCCGGAGTCGATCAGCAGCAAGCCGCCTTCGCCGGCAACCACTTCGATGACGGCGTGTGACTCCGGCGTGGCGCGGTAATGCGGCATCGCGCCGTTGGCATTGAACGCGGCGATGGTCGAAAAGCTCAAGCCCACGAAACCGGGGCGTCGGGCGCGTGCGGCGCTCAGGTGTTCGTCGATCGACAGCTCGGTGAGGGTCTCGCGCCCCAGCGTGTGTTCGAACCAGGCGTAGAACTCGCACATCGCCGCGCCGTCTTGCACCATGGCCTCGCGCACGTGGGCGGCTTCGAGCGCGTTCTTGCGGCTCTTGAAGAAGGTGCTGGGGTTGACGGCCTCGACCACCTTCACGCTCGCATGCGCGCGCAGGCCCAGGGTCACGCGACGCGGGTCGATCAGCAGCACCGCGCTGGCGGGCAGCGCGGCGAGCGCCGCGGCGGTCTGGTCGTAGGGAGCGACGAGCACGTCGTCGTCGGCCAGCACGGCCTGCAGCGCGGCGTCGATCTTGCCGTGTGCCACGAACAAGGTGACCGTGCCCATGTCGAGCAGCGCGTGGGCCAGGAAAACCGGGTTGTAGCTCACGTCGGCGCCGCGCAGGTTCAACAGCCAGGCGATGTCGTCGACGGTGGAGATGAAGTGGTGCGTGGCGCCGGCCCGCGCCATCGCGTTGCGCACCTGGGCCAGCTTGGCCTCGCGCGGTTGGGTGGCGTGCGGCGGCAGGTGTTCGTAGACCGGCGCATCGGGCAGGCCGGGGCGTTCGGGCCAGACCTCGGCCAGCACGTCGAAGTCGGTCCGCAGCGTCACGCCGCGGCGCTCCAGGGTGGCGCGCAGCAAGGCCGCCGCGGCCAGCCCGAGCACGCTGCCGTCAACGCCCACCGTTTGCCCGGCGGGCACCTGGTCGGCCAGCCAGTCGACATGCTGCATGGACGTGCCGGTCGGGATCTTGACCAGCTCGATGCCGCTGCCGGCCAGCTCCAGCGCGGCCTGGGCCCAGTAGCGGCTGTCGGCAAACAGGGCCGCGTGCTCCAGCGTGACCACCAGGGTGCCCATCGACCCGCTGAACCCCGACAGCCACTGGCGCCCCTGCCAGCGTTCGGGCAGGTATTCGGACAGGTGCGGGTCGCTCGACGGCACCAGCACCGCAGCCAGCCCGTGCGCAAGCAGCGCGTCGCGGGCTTTTTCGATGCGCAGCCGAAACGGAGAGGTGCGGGTGTCCATCGTCGGTCCGTCCATTCAGTGGGGCGCGGGCCGCCGGGGTGGGCGGTGCGCCGGGGTGGCAAAACGGGATTGATTCTAGAAGTCTTGCGCCGCAGCCGCCCCCGACGCCCCCATTTGGTGCGCCGCAGTGTGGCGATGTTCCAGGAGACGGGCGTTTATGCGACAGGAGGGGCCCCCGTGGCCCTTGGGGCGCTGTCAGCCCGCGGGGCGCCCTTGCAGGTCGCTTTCGAGTTCCTTCAACTGGTCCAGCGCGGCCTGCAGGTCTTCGATGATCTCGGCCGCAATCACCTCTGGCGGCGGCAGGTTGTCGCTGTCGGACAGGCTGTCGTCCTTGAGCCAGAACAGGTCCAGGCTGGCGTTGTCGCGCGCCAGCAGCTCGTCTGCGCCATAACTGCGCCAGCGCCCCTGCGGGTTGGCGTCGCTGAACGTGTCGACACGGGTCAGGCGGTTGTCGGCCCGGTACAGCCGCACGAACTCGTCCATGTCGGCATGCTGCAGCGGCCGTGTCTTGAGCGTGAAGTGCTGGTTGGTGCGCAGGTCGTAGAACCACACGCGCTGCGTGTTGGGCTGACCGTCCGGGCGCGGTGGCCTGCGGTCGAAGAACAGCACGTTCACCTTCACACCCTGTGCGTAGAACAGCCCGGTGGGCAGGCGCAGGACGGTGTGCAACTCGCCCTGCTTCAACAGCTCGCGCCGCACCGTTTCGCCGGCGCCGCCTTCGAACAGCACGTTGTCGGGCAGCACCACCGCCGCTCGGCCGTGCATCTTCAGGCTGCTGAAGATGTGCTGCACGAAGTTGAGCTGCTTGTTCGACGTGGTCGCCCAGAAGTCGTCGCGGTGGATCGTCAGCGTCTCGCGAGACACATCACCCTCGTCCGACGTGATCGTCACGCTGCTCTTCTTGCCGAACGGCGGGTTGGCCAGGATCACGTCGAACTCGCCGTGCTTGCCCGACAGCGCATCGCGCACCTGCACCGGCACCACCGCCGTGTCGTCGGCGCCCACGCCATGCAGCACCAGGTTCATGCAGGCCAGCCGCGCCACGCTGTCCACCAGCTCCACGCCGGTCAGCGCCTGTGTGTTCAGGTGCGCCAGTTGCGACTTGCTCAGCTTCTGCCTGCGCGGCTCGGTGTGCGCGGCCAGCAGAAAGCCCGCCGTGCCGCAGGCCGGGTCGCAAATGGTTTCGCCGGGCCGCAGGTTCATCACCTCGACGATGCCCTGGATCAGCGCGCGCGGCGTGAAGTACTGGCCGGCGCCGCCCTTCACATCCTCAGCGTTCTTCTGCAGCAGGCCCTCGTAGGCATCGCCTTTCAGGTCAGTGTCCAGTGCAGACCAGTTCTCCTTGTCGATCAGGTCGACGATCAGCCGCTTGAGCTTGGCCGGGTCCTGGATCTTGTTTTGCGCCTTGCGGAAGATCACGCCGATCACGCCCTCGGCCTTGCCCAGCGCTTCGAGTGCGTGGCGGTTTGCACTTCGAGCGGGTCGGCGTCGAGCTTCAGCAGCTCCGGCCAATGCCACGGCGCTTCGACGATCGGCTTCTGGAAGAACGGTGGCTTCGTCTTCTCATCCGCCATCTTCAGGAACAGCAGAAAGGTCAGCTGCTCCACGTAGTCGCCATACGACAGCCCGTCGTCGCGCAGGATGTTGCAGTAGTTCCAGAGCTTCTGGACCAAGGTGGATGCGTTCATGGGGCGCTCAGTGTGGCGATGTGTTGAAGGCGTTCGAGCACCACGCCCGCGCGCATCGGCGGGGTCACGATGCCGGGCAGGGCGTTCAGCAGTTCCGGGTGCGCCAGCAGGGCATGAACCTGCGCCACCACGTGGCAGCGCACCTCGGCGCGGCCTGCGCCAGCTCTGCGACCAGCTCGGCGCGACCGTCGACCACGGTGAGGATGTCTTCGAGGTCGTGGCTCAGGTACACGTCGCGCCCGCCACGGTCGTTGAAGGCCTCGAACTTGGTGGCCACGAAGTGCGGCGCATCCAGGTGACGCAGCGCCAGCCCCGGCGCCAGCTCGGTGGTCACGGCTGCGGCAAAGCCGGGCCGGTACCAGCGGTTTGCAAAGCCCAGCACGTGTTCATCCACCGGCACCAGATCGAGCTGCATGCGGTTCCAGTACCAGCGGAACGGCGGCGTGTTGTCTTCCATCGTCTGCCGGAAGCCGCGCTCCGCCAATTGCGGGTGCAGCGCGTGGTAGCCGGCCAGCGAGGCCACCTCGACGATGGCATCCACGTCTTCGGTAGGCCGCACGCCAGCCGCGGCCGGGTTGGTCAGCAGCAGGCCAGTGGCGCACCCGCCCACGAATACCAGGCGTTCGCGCAGCGGCCCCAGGGCCACCGCCATCGCACTCAGAAAGGCCAGGTTGGGGTCAGCCACGGCGGGCTCTTGCAGCCGTCGTGCTGCGCTGGGCGGGGGCGATCAAGGCCTGCAGCCGCGTGCTGGCCAGGCCGCGCTCACGCGCGCGGCCCACGCGCAAGGCGTCGAACAGCGCCAGCAGTTCGTACAGCGCTGCGTCGCGCAGCGCGGCACCGGGCACGCATGGGTGCAGCGGCAACAGCCCTTCGCCGCGCACCGTGCCATGCGGGTCGGGCCACACCAGCGGCTCGTGCCCGTCGGCAAACACGCCGGCAAAGGCCGGAGCGGCATGGCTCGTGGGCACACCCGGCCCCACCGGCAGGCGTTCGGGCGCAAAGGCGTATTTGGCGCCGTGCAGCGCAAACTCGGCCAGGTTGTGGCGGTTGACCACCGCCGCGCTGTCGAGGTGGGTGCGCAAAGGTGCGGCTTTCTGCGGCGCAGCCTCTGCGTACGCGGCGCGGGCGGACGCGGCGCGGGTGGGTTCGATTGATCGGCCTTCGCGCGCGGCAGGCGCAGGCGCTGGCCGCGCGGGCGCGTAGGCGCGTGCCAGGCTCGCATCCATCAGCAGGCCCACCGCCAGCCCGCGCTGAACGGCGGCGTGCGCCTCCGAGGCGCTCAGGCCCAGCTCGTGCGCCAGGCCGGCGTAGGTCCAGTGCCGGTCGCCCAGCGCCAGCAGCTTCAGCGCCACGAGAAAGTCTTGGGGTTTGAGGTTCACGTTCAATATTCGCAAATCGCGAATAAAGAATGTAGCGCAAGCTGCCGGCGGGCGCAAGCCGGGTGAGCCGGCGCCGGCCTCTGCATCAAGCCGAAAACGTCACCTGCAGCATGGATGGGCGCAGGCGCTGGGCGCGGGCGTGGTTGGCCACCTACGCCTCGGCCACGATACGCAGTTCGTACGTCACGATGTCGGCATCGATGCCGGTCACCTCGCAGCCCACGCGGCACATCCGCGTTGAGCCGGCGCAATGGCTTCAGCCCTGGCGCGTGGGCCGCCCAGACCAGCGTGATCTCGACCGCGCCTTGGACAGCACCCGCACCGCTCAAGCCCACCGAAGCCGCAGCCGATGATCAGCACGCGCGGCGGGGCTTCTCTCGTCTTTAGCTGGCCTTCACCCCGTCGGCCCCCGGCACCAGCAAGCGCCGCCTCACCATCTGGATGTGGCTGCGCAGCGAATACAGCTCGTCGGCATAACTCAGCGGCACCGACACCTGCTCGACGTGGTTGTCGATGTCCTGCAGCTCGCGCAGCAGCTCGTCCACCGGGCGCTTGCCGACCGCGTCTTCCACGCCGCGCAACTGCGCATACCAGCGGAAGATGCGCGAGCGGATGCGGAACTGGTACAGCGGCGGCACCACGCGCGACAGCGGCAGCAGGATGGCGATGATGGACACCAGCACAACCCACATGCGGTCGATCAGGTTGGCGAGCCAGAACGGCAGGTAGCGCTGCAGCAGCGGTGCACCCTGGCGGTAAAAGCGCTCGGCTTCCTTGGCCAGCGGCAGCTCCGTCTGTGCGCCGCTCGGAAAGTCGCCTTTGCGCTGGAACCAGCCCGGTTCGCCGTGAATGCTGCTGGCCGCCTGCACGAACAGCTGGATCAGCGCCGGGTGCGTGCCCTCTTTGGCCACCAGGGTGGCGGTGGGGGCGACCAGGTGCACGTCGGCCGGCGGCATGTCGCGCGCCAGGTCCACCACGCCGCGCGGCAAGGTGGCCGGGCTCATGAACGGGAAGCGGCGCGAATAGGCCTCGGCCTGGGCAAAGTCGAACAGCTTGATGCCAGGGGTCTGCAGCAGCATCTGCACCATCAGCGATTCGGGCGCCGACGCGAACACCAGCGCGTCGATCTCGCCGCCCAGCAGGCTCATGACCGCGGGCGTCTGCATCTGTTGCAGCAGGGTCAGCGACTTCGGGTCGACGCCGTTGGCCTCGATCAGCCGGTTCATCAGGTTGGGCACACCGCTGCCGGGCGCTCCGGTGTTGAGCTTCCAGCCGGGCAGTTGCGCCATCGAGCTGAGCGTGGGCGCCTTGAGCAGGCGGGTCGCCGAGTCTTCGCGATAGAACAACCACACCGGCTCGTAGAACAGGCTGCCCAGCGATACCAGCCCGGCGTTGGCCACGTCGTCGGCACCGCGCGCCAGGTCGGCACCACCCTGCACGAAGGCCACGTCCACCGCCGAAGCTTCGTCGCGCAGCAGCGCCAGGTTCTCAGACGTGCCCTGGGTCGGCCGCAGCTCCACCTGGATGCCGTGGTTCTTCAGCAGCGCGGCGTAACGCTTGCCGAATTCAGCGTACGCGCCCTGGTCCGGGCCGGTCGCCAGCGTGACCTTCTTCGGCGGCGCCGGGTCCAGCACCAGGTAGGCCAGCGCCAGCAGCAGCAGCGTGATCAGCACGAACGGCCCCGCGGTGACCATCAGGTCGCGGGCAGAGAGCAGGGTGTGGCGCAGGACTTTGGGCATCGGGTCGGTGGTTCAGTGCGGCAGGCCGCACGATACCCCGTGAGCAAGCTGCAATCCACCCGCGCGCTTCGACTTGCCGTGGTGGCGTGCCGTGCCGGCCTGTATGCTTTCGCGCCCTGGCTCCCACGACGAACGCCCCGATGCGCCTGCTCCTGGTCGAAGACGACCGCATGATCGGCGACAGCCTGCGCACTGCGCTGCGGCTGGAGGCCTATGCCGTTGACTGGGTGCGAGACGTGGCGGCGGCCCACGCCACCCTGGCCAGCGAACGTTTCGACCTGGTGCTGCTGGACCTGGGCCTGCCGCCCGGCGGTGCGCGTGGCGCGCAAGGCGCCGACGGCCTGGACGTGCTGCGCGCCCTGCGCTCCCGCGGCGACACCACGCCGGTGATCGTGCTGACCGCACGCGACGCCCGCGGCGACCGCGTGGCCGGGCTGGACGCCGGGGCCGACGACTACATCGTCAAACCCTTCGAGCTGGACGAGCTGAACGCCCGCATCCGCGCCGTGCTGCGGCGCCACAGCGGGCGCGCCCAGCCGCTGCTCGCGCATGCCGGCGTCACGCTCGACCCGGCGACGCGCCAGGTGATGCAAGGCGGCGCGCCGGTGCTGCTGTCGGCGCGCGAGTTCGCGGTGCTCGAAGCGCTGCTGCTGCGCCCGGGTGCGCTGCTGTCGCGCGCGCAGCTCGAAGACCGGTTGTACGGCTGGGGTGAAGAAATCGAGAGCAACGCAGTGTCGGTCTACATCCACCAGTTGCGGCGCAAGCTCGGGGCCGACTTCATTCGCAACGTGCGCGGCGTGGGCTATTTCGTCGGCGCGGCGGCCGCGCCTGCGGCGGGCTCGGGCCCGGGCGACGCCGGATGAATTCGATTCGCGTTCGGTTGTTGCTGGCCCTGCTGGGTGCGCTCATCCTGTCGGCCGCGGTGATGGGCGCGCTGACCTACCGCAACGTGCTGGCCGAGACCGAAACCCTGTTCGACTACCAATTGCGCCAGATGGCGCTGTCGCTGCGCGACCAGGGCGAAATCGCGCCCGGACAGATCGGTGCCTTTGCCGACGAAGAGCTCGACTTCGTGGTGCAGATCTGGACCGTGGACGGCCGCAGCATCTACGCCTCGCGCGCGCACAGCGAACTGCCGGCGCGCGCGCTGCTCGGCCTGGCCGACGTGACGGTGGCCGGCAAGACCTGGCGCACTTTCAGCGTGGCCACGCGCGAGCGCGTGATCCAGGTAGCGCAGCCGCGCCAGATCCGCCAGCGCCTGGCGGCCGACGCCGCGCTGCGCAGCGTGCTGCCGCTCTTGTTGCTGGCGCCGCTGATGGCGCTGGCCATCTGGTGGCTGGCCGCGCTGACCCTGGCGCCGCTGCGGCGCGTGGCCGCGCAGGTGCGCGAGCGCGACGAACAGTCGCTCGCCGCGCTGCCCACCGCTGGCCTGCCCGACGAAGTGGCGCCGCTGGTCAGCGCGCTCAATGCGCTGCTGCAGCGCCTGGGCCAGTCGCTCGACACGCAGCGCGCGTTCGTCTCGGAAGCTGCGCACGAGTTGCGCTCGCCGCTCACGGCGCTGAAGCTGCAATTGCAGTTGCTCAACCGCGCGACCGACGAGGCCGGCCGCGCGCAGGCGGTGGCGACCTTGGGCACCGGCATCGACCGTGCTGCGCGGCTGGTCGAACAACTGCTCGCGCTCGCGCGCAGCGAACCCGGCGCGCCCGCCACACCGATGCAGCCGCTCGACCTGAGCGAACTGGTGCGCCAGGCGGTGGCCGACACCGTGCCATTCGCTGAAGTGCGCGGCACCCAGTTCGAGCTGTTCGCCGACACGCCGGTCACGCTCACCGGCGACCGCAACGCGCTGGCCATGCTGGCGCGCAACCTGGCCGACAACGCGGTGCGTTACTCAAAGCCCGGGTCGCGCGTGGAGTTGCGCGTGGCCGTGATCGACGGGGTCCCCACCTTGCAGGTCGACGACGCCGGCCCCGGCATCCCGCCCGCCGAACGCGAGCGCGTGTTCGACCGCTTCTACCGCCGCAACGCCGGTGACGAACAAGGCACCGGCCTGGGCCTGGCGATCGTGCGCAGCGTGGCGGCGCGGCATGGCGCCGAGGTGATGTTGGGGGATTCGCCGCTGGGCGGGTTGAGGGTGACGGTGCGGTTTGGAGGCGCCGCGCCATTAACTTTCGCTTAACCGTCGTCTAACCGAGCCCTAATGTGCGGGCCCTATCTTCAGTGCCATGCGGAATCTTCCGCGACCATTTGAAGAGGGACACCGATGAAGATCAAACCATTGAGCGCCGCGATGCTGGCCGCCGGCCTGGTGGCCGTGAGCACCGCTGGAGCGTTCGAGTTTCCGCAACTGTTCAAGCGCAATGCCCAGGCCACTCAGGGCGCCCAAGCGGCCGCCGCGCCCGACACCCCCGCCACGCCGCCGGCCGCCAACACCGCCCCCGCGCCGGTGCCGATGCTGAGCGGCCAGGGCTTGGTGCCCAACTACCGCGCCATCGTCAAGCAGTCGGGCCCGGCGGTGGTGGGCGTCACGGTCGAAGGCACGCACAAGGCCTCGATGGAGGAGCGCGGCCTGCCGCCGGGCGCCGAGAACGACCCGTTCTTCCAGTTCTTCCGCGGCATCCCCGGCATGGGCCAACGTGGTGGGCGCGGCGCCAACCCGTCGGTGCCGTTCCGCGGCCAGGGTTCGGGCTTCATCATCAGCTCGGATGGCCTGATCCTGACCAACGCGCACGTGGTGCGCGAGGCCAAGGAAGTGACGGTCAAGCTGAGCGACCGGCGCGAGTTCGCCGCCAAGGTGTTGGGCACCGACCCGGTGACCGACGTGGCGGTG
>JANMYQ010000059.1:0-23894 GCA_031382215.1 Methylibium sp. | reverse complement strand
TTGCCCGGCGCGTTGCGCTCGCTCAGCACCTTGTCGATCAGCCCGTAGGCCTTGGACTCCTCGGCATCCATGAAGAAGTCACGCTCCATGTCGGAACGGATCTTCTCGATCGGCTGGCCGGTGCGCTCGGCCAGGATCGCGTTCAGGCTCTCGCGCAGCTTCAGGATCTCGCGCGCCTGGATCTCGATGTCGCTGGCCTGGCCCTGGGCGCCGCCGGAGGGCTGGTGAATCATGATGCGCGAATTGGGCAACGCCATGCGCTTGCCCTTGGCGCCCGCGGCCAGCAGGAAGGCGCCCATGCTCGCGGCCATGCCCATGCACAGAGTCGAGACAGCCGGCTTGATGAACTGCATCGTGTCGTAGATCGACATGCCGGCGCTGACCGAGCCGCCCGGCGAGTTGATGTAGAAGAAGATGTCCTTGTCGGGGTTTTCGCTTTCCAGAAACAGCAATTGCGCCACGACCACGTTGGCAGACTGGTCATTCACCGGCCCGACCAGAAACACGATGCGTTCGCGCAGCAGCCGGCTGTAGATGTCGTAGGCACGTTCGCCGCGGCCCGAGGTTTCGATGACCATCGGGACCAGCCCGAGGCCTTGTGTGTCCAGCGCACTCATTGGAGTCGTCCTTGAAAAGATGAACCGTGAATATCGGGATCGATTATGTCGCTACAAGGTGCCGGCTTCAGAATGAAAACAGGCGCCGGCCCTGCGGCGCGGCGCCTGGCTTGCGAACAGCGTCACGTCAACCGGTCATCAATTCATCGAAGGGCACGAGCTTGTCGGTGACCTGCGCCTTGGCGATGACGAAATCGGCCACGTTGTTCTCGATCACCACCGCCTCGACCTCGGCCATGCGTTGGCGGTCGCCGAGGTACCAGCGCACCACTTCAGACGGCTTTTCGTAGCTCTGCGCCATTTCTTCGATGTGCGCCTGCAACTGGTCGGGCTTGGCCTGCAGGTTGTTGGCACGCACCAGTTCGCCCACCACCAGGCCCAGGCGTACGCGGCGCTCGGCCTGCGGCTTGAACACGTCTTCGGGGATCGGCGCCGTGTCGGCATCCTTCACGCCGCGCTTCTTCAGGTCGGCGCGCGCGCCTTCGGTCATGCGCTCGACTTCGCCATTGACCAGCGCCACCGGCACTTCGAGTTCGGCGGCTGCCACCAGCGCGTCCATCACGCTCGACTTGTTGCGCGCCAGCACGCGGAACTTGACCTCGCGTTCGAGGTTGCGCTTCACGTCGGCGCGCAGGCCTTCGACGGTTTCATCCTTGATGCCCAGCGACTTGGCAAACGCTTCGTTCACTTCGGGCAGGTGCTGGGCTTCGATCTTCTTGATCGTGACCAGAAAGTCGGCTTCTTTGCCGGCCACGTCCTTGCCCTGGTATTCGGCCGGGAACTGAAGCGGGAAGGTCTTCGACTCGCCCGACTTCATGCCGCGCACCGCCTGGTCGAACTGCTCGAGCATCTGGCCTTCGCCGATCAGGAACTGGAAGCCGTCGGCCTTGCCGCCGTCGAACGGCACACCGTCGATCTTGCCCTCGAAGTCGATCGTCACGCGGTCGCCCACCAAGGCCGGCTCGGCAGCCGGGCGCTGCGCAAAGGTGCGGCGCTGCTTGCGCAGGATGTCGAGCGTCTTGTCGATCGCGGCCTCGGTCACTTCGGTGGACACACGCTCGACCGACACCTGGCTCAGGTCGCCCAGCTTTACTTCCGGGTAGACCTCGAAGGTCGCGTCGAACGCCACCTGGCCTTCGGGCGCCCCTTCCTTCTCGGTGATGCGCGGTGCGCCGGCCACACGCAACTTGGCTTCGTTGACGGCTTCGGAGAACACCTGGCCGACCTTGTCGTTCATCACCTCGTAGTGCACCGAGTAGCCGTAGCGCTGCGTCACCACGCTCATCGGCACCTTGCCGGGGCGAAAGCCATCGGCCTTGACCGTGCGCGACAGGCGCTTCAAGCGTGAGGTGACTTCACTGGTGATGCTTTCGGCCGGAAGGGTCAGCGTGATGCGGCGCTCGAGCTTCTCGAGGGTTTCGACTTGAACGGACATGTCTTTGCAAAGCTCTCTGGTTTGAATTGCTGGTGCGCGGGGGGGGACTCGAACCCCCACACCATCGCTGGCGTCAGGACCTAAACCTGGTGCGTCTACCAATTTCGCCACCCGCGCCGGGCCTGGCACAAATTCGATGAACCCGAGATTTTAGCTTGCCTGTTCAGCCTGCCCGCTCAGTTGCCAGAACGCGTGTTTCGACCTCGGCCGGTTTGACGCGGAACCACGCCGCATACATCGCCGGCAAGGCCAGCAAGGTGAGCACCGTTGCCACTATCAGCCCGCCCATGATGGCCACCGCCATCGGCCCCCAGAACACGCTGCGCGACAGCGGGATCATCGCCAGCACCGCCGCCGCAGCCGTCAGGATGATCGGGCGGAAGCGCCGCACCGCGGCTTCGACGATCGCCGTCCAGGTGGGCACGCCACGTTCGCGGTCCTGCTCGATCTGGTCGATCAGAATCACCGAGTTGCGCATGATCATGCCCATCAGCGCGATCACCCCCAGCAGCGCGACGAATCCGAACGGCCGGTTCAGCAGCAGCAGCGCCGCGGCCACGCCGGCAATGCCCATCGGCGCGGTCAGGAACACCAGCACCGAGCGGCTGAAGCTGTGCAACTGCAGCATCAGCAGCGTGAACATGATGAACAGCATCAGCGGTGCGCCCGCGGCGATCGAACCTTGGCCCTTGGAGCTTTCTTCCACTGCGCCGGCCACCTCAATACGGTAACCGGGCAGCATCTTGGCGCGGATCGGCTCGAACAACGGGTTGAGCTGCGCCGTGACGGTGGCGCCTTGCAGGCCTTCGATGATGTCGCCCTGCACGGTGGCTGCATAGTCGCGCCCTTCGCGCCACAGCACGCCGGGCTCCCAGACGAAGTTGGCCTTGGCGATCTGCGCGAGCGGAATGCTGCGCCCGGTGGTCGTCGGCACATAGGAGTTGCCCAGGTCGGTCAGCGCGTTGCGCTCGTCCAGCGGCTGGCGCAGCACCATGTCGATCAGCCGGTCGCCGTCGCGGTACTGGCCCACGGTGCTGCCGCTGTTGATGGTGCGCGCCGCCTGCGCGATGGCCTGGCTCGACACACCGAGCGTGCGCGCCTTGTCCTGGTCGACCTCCAGCCGCAGCACCTTGACCGACTCGTTCCAGTTGTCGTTGATGCCGCGCAGGTTCGGGTTGGTGCGCATGATGGCCTTGACCTCATCGGCGTAGACGCGCACCTTGGCCGGGTCGGGCCCCACCACGCGGAACTGCACCGGGTACGGCACCGGCGGCCCTTGCGGCAGCAACTTCGCGCGGGCGCGAACCTCGGGGAATTCGGTGGCCAGCAGTTCGGGCAGGTCGTGCAGCAGGCGCTTGCGGGCGGCGGCGTCGCGCGTCATCAGGATCAGCTGGCTGACGTTGCTCTGCGGGAACACCTGGTCGAGCACCAGCACGAAGCGCTCGGCGCCGCTGCCGACCCACATGGTCACGTGGTCCACGCCGTCGAGCTTCATCAAGCGCGCTTCGACGCGCTTGCTGACGGCTTCGTTGGCGGCATACGACGTGCCTTCCGGGTACCACAGGTCGACCAGCAGCTCGGGCCGTGTGGAGTCGGGGAAGAACTGGTTCTGCACCTTGCCCATGCCCACCAGCCCGAGCACCAAGGTGCCGATGGTCAGCGCGATCGTGATCCAGCGGTGCTGCACGCACCAGTTCACCAACGCGCGGAAGCGGCTGTAGAACGGCGTGTCGAACAGTTCGTGCGGTTCGCCTTCTTCGGCGGCATGGGCTCGGGTCTTGAGCAACAAGGTGCCCAGGTAGGGCACGAAGTAGACCGACACGATCCACGAGATCAACAGCGCCGCGGCCGTGACCGCAAAGATCGCGAAGGTGTATTCGCCGACCGCCGATTGCGCCATGCCGATCGGCAGGAAGCCGACCGCGGTGATCAGGGTGCCGGTCAACATCGGCATTGCGGTGGCCTCATACGCGAAGGTCGCAGCGCGCGCCTTGTCGTAACCTTCTTCGAGCTTGCGCACCATCATCTCGACGGCAATGATCGCGTCGTCCACCAGCAGCCCCAGCGCAATGATCAGCGAGCCGAGCGAGATCTTGTGCAGCCCCACGCCCCAGTAGTACATGGTCACGAAGGTGATGGCCAGCACCAGCGGGATCGTGATGCCTACCACCATGCCCGGCCGCCAGTCGATCGTGAACTTCCACGAACCGGGCTTGAAATGCAGGCCCAGGCTGATGAAGCTGACCGCCAGCACGATCAGCACCGCCTCGATCAGGGTGCCGACGAACTCGTTCACCGAGCGCGACACCACCTGCGCCTGGTTCTGGAACTGGCGCAGCTCAAGGCCCACCGGCAGGTCGGCTTGAATAGCCGCGGTGGCGGTCTTCAGCAGCTTGCCCATCTCGATGATGTCGCCGCCCTTGGCCATCGAGATGCCCAGCGAGATGACCTCACGGCCCTGGTGCCGCACCTTCACCTGCGGCGGGTCGACGTAGGCGCGCCTGATGTCGGCAATGTCGCCGAGCTTGAAGCTGTTGCCGCCGGCGCGGATCGGGAAGTGCTTCAGCTCGTCGAGCGAATTGAACTGCCCGGCCACGCGCACCTGCACGAAGTCGGTGGGCGAATTGATCACGCCGGCCGATTCGACCGCGTTCTGCTGGCCGATCTGCGCCAGCACGGTGGTGAAGTCCAGGCCGAGTTGCGCCAGGCGCTTCTGCGAGATCTCGATGAAGACCTTCTCGTCCTGCGCGCCGAAGATCGCCACCTTGTTGACGCTCGGCACCTTGAGCAGGCGCTGGCGTACACGGTCGGCCTGCTCCTTGAGCTCCTCGTACGTGAAGCCGTCGGCCGACAGCGCGAAGATCGAGCCGTACACGTCGCCGAACTCGTCGTTGAAGAACGGGCCGATCACGCCGCCGGGCAAGGTGGCGCGCATGTCGCCGATCTTCTTGCGCACCGTGTACCAGATCTGCGCCATCTCTTTCGGTGGCGCCGAGTCCTTCACCTGGAAGATGATCAGCGCCTCGCCGGGCTTGGAGTAGCTGCGGATCTTGTCGGAGTACGGCACCTCCTGCAGCGTCTTCTCAAGCTTGTCGGTCACCTGCTCGGCCACCTGCTGCGCGGTGGCGCCGGGCCAGAACACACGCAGCGCCATCGCCCGGAAGGTGAACGGCGGGTCTTCGTCCTGGCCGAGCTGGAAGTACGCGGCGGTGCCCAGGAACAGCAGCACGACGAGCAGGTAGCGCGTGAGCGCCGGGTGGTCGAGCGCCCACTTCGAAATGTTGAAGCGCGACGCTGGCGCATCCGGCGCCGGGTGCAACACCGCGCTCATTTCACAGCCACCGCCGACACCGCGGGCGCAGGCGTGGCCGATGCCGCCGGCGCACCCGGGTCGACATAGAACTTGACCTTCTGGCCCGGCGTCAGCACATGCACGCCGGCCGTCACCACCACCTGCCCGGGCGAGATGCCGCCGCTCACCACCGCGTCGTTGCCGTCGGCACCGGCAAACTGCACCGGCTGCAGCTTCACCGTCATCGTGTCACGGTCGACCAGCCACACCATCGTGCGGCCCTGCTCTTCCTTCAGCGCCGACAGCGGGAGTTTGGTCACGCCTGCTGTCTGCGGCAGGGCCACCAGCACGGTGGCGGTCTGGCCCAGGCGCACCGCGGTGCTGCGGCCGATGTCGGCCTTGACGAGGAAGGTGCGCGTCACCGGGTCGGCCGACGCGCCGATCTCGCGCACCGTGGCCACCAGCGGCTCGGAAGTGTCGCCCCACAGGCGCACCTTGAATGCGCCCGGTTGCGCCGCCAGCGCCTTGATCAGGCTCACCTTGTCTTCGGGCACCGAGAACACCACGTCGCGCGGGCCGTCGTGCGCCAGGCGCAGCACCGGCGCGCCGGCCGCGACCACCATGCCGGGTTCGGCGTCGATGCCGGTGACCACGCCGCTGGCGTCGGCCACCAGCGTGGCGTAACCGGCGGCGTTGCCTTGCACGCTGGACTGGGCCTTGGCCTGGTCGAGCTGCGCGCGCGCCGCTTTCAGCGTGGTGTCGCGGCGCTCGAGTTCGGCCGAGCTGATGAAGCCCTTGTCGAGCAACTCCTTGAAGCGCTGGTAGTCGGCCTGCGCCAGATCGTGGTTGGCCTGTGCGGCGACGAGCGCAGCGCGGGCGCTGTCTTGCCCCAGGCGCAGGTCTTGCGAGTCGAGCTGAGCCAGCACCTGGCCGGCCTTCACCGTGCTGCCCAGTTCGGCGTTGCGGCGCACGATCTTGCCGCCGACCCGGAAGCCCAGGCGCGACTCGGTGCGCGAGCGCACTTCACCGGCGTATTCGGCCGTACCGCCGGCCGACTGGGGCACGACCGTCAGGGTGCGAACGGCGCGTACCGGGTCGGGTGCTACCTCTGTCTTGGCGCAGGCCGCCAGAAATGCAGCGCCGACCACGGCGACGAGCAGCATGTTTCGCATGGGAATCCTTGGGGGGAGGGGTGGAACAGGAATCGCAACTGACTGACTGGTCAGTAATATATTCGGTGACTTGCGCCAAGTCAAACGCGTTCTGGCGTGATCTGCGTGTCACTTCGAAAAAGCCCGCCCGGCCCTGAAGAAGACCGCACAACATGGACAATCCCGCCCGTGAGCGTTGAACACTACGAAAACTTTCCGGTGGCGTCCGTGCTGTGCCCGCCGGCGCTGCGCCCGGCGGTGACGGCGATCTACTGGTTCGCGCGCACCGCCGACGACCTGGCCGACGAAGGCGACGCCACGCCCGAACAGCGCCTGCGCGACCTCGACCTCTTTCAGGCCGACCTGCTGTCAATCGCCGCAAGCGGCGTGCCATCGCCCCGCTGGGCCGCTGTGTTCGACCGTCTGCGCCCGGTGCTGTTGCAGTACAAGCTGCCGCTGAACCTGCTGACCGATCTGCTCAGCGCCTTCCGGCAAGACGTGCTGAAGAACGCTTATGCCGACCGCGCCGAGCTGCTCGACTATTGCGGGCGTTCGGCCAACCCGATCGGCCGCCTGCTGCTGCACCTTTACGGTGTCAATTCGAACGAGGCGCTGCGCCAGTCCGACGCGATCTGCACCGCATTGCAGCTGGCCAACTTCTGGCAGGACCTGAGCGTGGACCGGCCGCGCGGGCGGCACTACCTGCCCGAGCCCGACGCGCGCCGCGACAACCTGGCCGACGTGATTCACTGGGCCCGCATGCTGATGTTGAGCGGCGCGCCCCTGGTGCATGCCGTGCCAGGCCGCGCCGGTTGGGAGCTGCGCCTGGTGGTGCAAGGCGGCCTGCGCATTCTGGAAAAAACCGAAGCCCTGGGCGCCGCCGCGTTGACGCAGCGCCCGCGCGTGGGTGTGCTCGACGCGCCGCTGCTGCTCTGGCGCGCCTTGTGCATGCGCCCGGCTCGCCACCGCACCGTCACCGCCCCATGAGGCAGACCCCATGACCCCCGAGCAGTATGTACAGGACAAGGCCGCCAAGAGCGGCTCGAGCTTCTACTACGCCTTCCTGTTCCTGCCGCCGCCGCGGCGCGCCGCGATCACCGCGTTCTACGCCTTCTGCCGCGAGGTGGACGACGTGGTCGATGAGGTCAGCGACCCCGGTGTGGCCGCCACCAAGCTGATGTGGTGGCGCAAGGAAGTGGCCAGCGCGTTCAGCGGCCAGCCGAGCCACCCGGTGATGAAGGCACTGATGCCGCTTGCCACAGCGAACCAGATAGAAGCCGCGCACCTGCTCGCTGTGATCGACGGTTGCCAGATGGACCTGGAACAGTCGCGCTACCTCGACTTTGCCGGCCTGGCGCGCTACTGCCACCGGGTGGCCGGCATCGTCGGCGAGGTGGCGGCCAACATCTTCGGCCGTACCGAAACGGCCACGGTGACGTATGCGCACCGGCTGGGCCAGGCCATGCAGCTCACCAACATCATTCGCGACGTCGGCGACGACGCGCGGCGTGGCCGCATCTACCTGCCGGTGGCCGAGTTGAAGCAGTTCGACGTGAAGGCGCAGGAGATCCTGAACCGCGGCTACAGCGACCGCTTCACCGCGCTGATGAAGTTCCAGGCCGAACGCGCCCACCGCATCTACGACGAAGCCTTTGCGCTGCTGCCCGACGCCGACCGCACGGCGCAGAAGCCGGGCCTGATGATGGCCAACATCTACCGCAGCCTGCTGCGCGAGATCGAGGCCGCGAACTTCCAGGTGCTGCACCAGCGCACCTCGCTGACGCCGCTGCGCAAGCTCTGGATAGCGATGCGCACGAACTGGCGGGAACGCTAGTTGGCTTCCCGCCGGGTGGCGGTGATCGGCGGCGGCTGGGCTGGGCTGGCGGCCGCCGTCGAGGCCACGCAGCGTGGCCACACGGTCACGCTGTTCGAGATGGCGGCGCAACTCGGCGGGCGTGCTCGCGGCGTCGAGATCGACGGCGTGACCCTCGACAACGGCCAGCACATCCTGATCGGCGCCTACACCGAGACCCTGCGCCTGATGCGCACGGTCGGCGTGGACCTCGACGCCGCGCTGCTGCGCACGCCCTTGCGCTTCATCGATGCGCAGGGGCTGGGCCTGAGCCTGAACCCCGGTGCGCCGGTACTGCAATTCGCCGCCGCCGTGCTGCGCCACGGCCACTGGGGTTGGCGCGACAAGGCGGCCTTGCTGTCGGCTGCGACTGGCTGGTTCGTGGGTGGCTTTCGGTGCGAACCGGCGCGCACGGTGGCCGAACTCACGCACAAGCTGCCGCCGGCCGTTCGTGACAGCCTGATCGACCCGCTGTGCGTAGCCGCGCTGAACACGCCAGCCGGGCAAGCCAGCGGTGAGGTGTTCCTGCGCATCCTGAAGGACGCGCTGTTCTCGGGGCCCGGCTCGGCCGACCTGTTGCTGCCGATGCTGAATCTCAGCGCCATGCTGCCGCTGCCGGCCGAGCGCTGGTTGCGGCAGGCCGGCACGACGATCCACCTGTCGCACCGGGTCGCGCGGCTGCAAGCTCATTCAGGCTCATGGCTGCTCGACGGCGAAACCTTCGATGCGGTGGTGCTGGCCGCCACGCCCACCGAGGCCGCGCGACTGGCCGAAGCCACGGCACCCGAGTGGTCGCATATCGCTGCGGCGCTGCGCTACGAACCGATCGTGACGACCTACCTGCGCAGTGCCGGCACGCGCCTGCCCGAGCCGATGCTGGCCTTGCGTGCCGGTGTTTCGTCACCCGCGCAGTTCGTGTTCGACCGAGGCCAACTCGGCGGGCCGCAAGGGCAACTGGCGTTCGTGGTCAGCGGCGCGCAGGAGTGGGTCGACCTGGGCCTGCAGGCCACGCAAGAAGCGGTGCTCGCGCAGGCACAGCTCGAGCTGCAAGCGCATTTGCGCGGTCCGCTGCAGGTGGTCAAGACCCTCACCGAGAAGCGCGCCACGTTCCGCTGCACTCCCAGCCTTCAGCGGCCGGCGCTGCGCATTGCCGCCGGCTTGTACGCTGCGGGCGACCATGTGCAAGGGCCCTACCCGGCCACCTTGGAAGGCGCGGTTCGATGCGGTGTGGCCGCTGTGCGCGAACTGGGTTGAAGCTTCAGCCCAGCGAACTCCCGGATTGCAACCGATGTTTTCGCCATGCAAAATGACGTTCGAACTGAGCGAGAATGATTTTCATGGCCAAGAACGAAGCGAAGACTCCCACCATCCAGGTCCTCGAACGCAGCTTCGCGTTGCTCGACCTGCTCGCTTCGTACCAGGACCCGGTGTCGCTGAAGATCATCAGCGAACAGACCGGCCTGCACCCGTCCACCGCGCACCGCATCCTGAACGACCTGACGGTCGGCCGCTATGTCGACCGCCCGGCCGCCGGCAGTTACCGGCTAGGCATGCGCCTGCTGGAGCTGGGCAACCTGGTGAAAGCGCGCCTCGATGTGCGCGACGCGGCACTCGCGCCGATGCGCGAACTGCACAAGCTCACGCACCAGCCGGTCAATCTGTCGATGCGCCAGGGCGACGAGATCGTGTACATCGAACGCACCTACAGCGAACGTTCGGGCATGCAGGTGGTGCGCGCGATCGGCGGGCGCGCGCCCTTGCACCTGACTTCAGTGGGCAAACTCTTTCTCGCCCACGACGACCCGACCCGCGTGCGCGCCTACGCCACGCGCACCGGCCTGGCCGGGCACACGCGCAACAGCATCACCGACCTGGCCGCGCTGGAGCGCGAACTCGCGCGCGTGAACCAGAGCGGCACGGCGCGCGACGATGAAGAACTGGAGCTCGGCGTGCGCTGCATGGCCGCCGGCATCGTGGACGACCAGGGCAAGCTGATTGCAGGCTTGTCGATCTCGGCGCCGGCCGACCGGCTCGAAGAGGCGTGGCTGGAGCGCTTGAAGGCCACCGCGGCGCAGATCTCGCAATCGCTCGGCCACCGGCACGCCTGAACAAGGCGCGGCGCAAGCCACCGGCTCACGACGTGAGCTTGGGCACCTCGGCAGGTTGATGCGCCGGAGCGGGGGCGCTCTCTTTGGCGTTTTCTTCGACCCAGCGTCGCACCCGCTCGGCGTCGCCCAGGCGCGAATACTTTCCGGCCGAGTCGAGAAAAATCATGATCAGTTGGCGGCCCGCGAGGCTGGCCTGCATCACCAGGCACCGGCCGGCTTCGGTGATGTAGCCGGTCTTCTGCAGCCCGATGTCCCAATCGGCGTGGCTCAGCAGGCGGTTGGTATTGACGAAGCGCAAGTGTCGGCTGCCGGCGTCGATCTCGTAGCTCGGCGAGGTGGACATCTCGCGAATGATGGGGTGGCCGTGCGCCGCCTTCACCAAGGTGGCCAGGTCCTTGGCGCTGGAGCGGTTGTCGCTCGACAAGCCGGTGGGTTCGACAAAACGCGTGGCCGTCATGCCCAGCGCGACGGCCTTCAGGTTCATCGCCTTCACGAAGGCATCAACACCACCCGGGTACTCGCGCCCCAGTGCATGCGCGGCGCGGTTTTCGGACGACATGAGTGCCAGGTGCAGCATCTCCTCGCGGCTCAGCGGGGTGCCCACGCGCAGGCGCGAGCGGCTGCGCTTCTCGGTGTCCACGTCGCTCTGGGTCACGCTCAGCACTTCGTCCATCGGCTGGCCGGCCTCGGCCACCACCACCGCGGTCATCAGCTTGGTGAGCGACGCGATCGGCAGCACCGCCTGCGCGTTCTTGCTGAAGAGCACTTCGTTCGTGTCCTGGTCGACGACCAAGGCAACGCTGGACTTCAGGTCCAGTGAATCAGGGATGTGATGGAGCCCCTTCAACTGGCCCACCGACGGCTTGGCCGGCTCATAGCGCACCCTGACCAGCGCCTGTTTGGCCACGACGCGCTTGCCATTGCGCAGCACCAAGCGCTGTTTGACCCGCGCCGCCGGCGCCACCTTGCGGGTCGCAGCGACCTTCTTCTTGACCAGCGGTTGTTTGGCCAGAGACGGCTTGGCTTCCTTCGCCGGCCTTGCTGCATATGCGCTTGCTGGCAGCGCCAGCGAAGCGGCAAGAAAGACCGAAACAAACCCGCCAACCAACAATTTTGCGAATGAAATCAAGGTGACCTCCACCAACTGGCGGCAGTGTACTCCAAGGAAAAACATCCGCAATATCAGAACGTTAGGGAGTATTTCTCAAGTCAGTTCTTCACAATGGGATTCAGCCCTGCGCGGACACCCGCTCGACCTTGCTGTGCAGCTTGTTCAGCGCGCTCAAGTAGGCCTTGGCCGACGCGACGACGATGTCGGGGTCGGAGCCCACACCGTTGACCACCCGCCCGCCGTGCTGCAGCCGCACCGTCACCTCGCCTTGCGATTCGGTGCTGCCCGAGGTGATGGCGTTGACCGAATAGAGCAACATTTCGGCACCGCTCTGAACCTTCGATTCGATCGCCTTCAGGCTTGCATCGACCGGGCCGTTGCCGTCACTCTCGACATGGTGCTCTGCGTCGCCGGCAGCGAACGCCACCTTCGCATGCGGGCGCTCGCCAGTCTCGGAGCGCTGCGCCAGTGCGAGCAGCCGGTAGTGCTCGTGTTCGGTGGTGACCGACTCGTCCATCACCAGCGCCAGGATGTCTTCATCGAAGATGTCGCTCTTGCGGTCGGCAAGCTCCTTGAACTTGGCGAACGCCGCGTTGACTTCGCCCTCGGACCCAAGCTGGATATTCAGTTCCTGCAAGCGCGCCTTGAAGGCGTTGCGGCCGGACAGCTTGCCGAGCACTATTCTGTTGGTGGCCCAGCCCACGTCTTCGGCACGCATGATCTCGTAGGTGTCGCGCGCTTTCAGCACGCCGTCCTGGTGGATGCCGGACGCATGCGCGAACGCATTCGCACCGACCACCGCCTTGTTCGGCTGCACCACGAAACCGGTGGTCTGCGACACCAGGCGCGAGGCCGGCACGATCTGCGTCGCGTCGATGTTCAGCGCCAGGTCAAAGTAGTCCCTGCGCGTCTTCACCGCCATCACCACCTCTTCGAGCGAGCAGTTGCCGGCGCGCTCGCCGAGGCCGTTGATGGTGCATTCGATCTGGCGCGCGCCACCGATCTTCACGCCCGCCAGCGAGTTGGCCACCGCCATGCCCAGGTCGTTATGGCAATGCACCGACCAGACCGCCTTGTCGGAGTTGGGGATGCGGTTGCGCAGGTCGAGGATGAAGTTGCCGTACAGCTCGGGCACCGCGTAGCCCACGGTGTCGGGGATGTTGATGGTGGTGGCACCCTCAGCGATCACCGCTTCGAGCACGCGGCACAAGAAGTCGGGGTCGGAGCGGTAACCGTCTTCGGGCGAAAACTCCACGTCGCCCGACAACTTGCGCGCGAAACGCGTCGACAGCTTGGCCTGCTCGAACACCTGGTCGGGCGTCATGCGCAGCTTCTTCTCCATGTGCAGCGCACTGGTGGCCAGGAACAGGTGGATGCGGGTGGAGTTGCCGCCCGCCAGCGCATCGGCCGCGCGCGAGATGTCGCGGTCGTTGGCACGCGCGAGCGAGCACACCGTGCTGTCCTTGATGGCGTTGGCGATCGCCTTGACGGCCTCGAAGTCACCGTTCGAAGACGCCGCGAAACCGGCCTCGATCACGTCGACCTTGAGCCGCTCGAGCTGGCGCGCGATGCGCAGCTTCTCGTCCTTGGTCATCGAGGCGCCGGGCGACTGCTCGCCGTCGCGCAGGGTGGTGTCGAAGATGATGAGCTTGTCGGTCATGGGAAGGCTCCTGGGCAAGGGACGAATCTTAGGCGAGTGGTCAGTCGAGCAGTCAGGCCGGCACGGCGGTACGGCGGCCCGGGCTGCGGGCCGCCTGGGCACGCCGCCAGCCGCAGACGATGGCCTTCAGTGACGCGGTGACGATGCTGGTGTCGGTGCCAACACCGAACAGCGTCATGCCGTCGCCGATGCGCAGTTCGAGGTAGGCCACGGCTCGGGCGTCGGCGCCGCTGCCGATGGCGTGTTCGTGGTAGTCGAGCACGCGGATGCCGGCGTCCAGGCCGCGGTTCAGGCCATCGACGAAGGCGTCGATCGGGCCGTCGCCGCGGCCTTCGATGCGCACGGTCCGGCCGTCGATGGCGAGGTCGGTGGCGAGTGTCACGACGCCGTCGTCGCCTTGCGAAATCGACGGGCTCGACAACTGCGGCGCCGTGGCCGCGCCGAGCGCGTACTCTCTTTCGAAGATGTGCCAGATGTCGGACGCCGATTGCTCCTTGCCGCTGTCATCCATCACCGCCTGCACGGCCTGGCTGAACTCAATCTGCAAGCGGCGCGGCAGCTCCAGCCCGTACTCGGCTTCGAGCAGGTAGGCGATGCCGCCCTTGCCCGACTGGCTGTTGACGCGGATCACCGCGTCGTAGCTGCGGCCCAGGTCTTTCGGGTCGATCGGAAGGTAGGGCATATCCCAGATGTCGGTTTCGCGGCGCGCCGCGAATGCCTTCTTGATCGCATCTTGATGCGAGCCCGAGAACGAGGTGTAGACCAGGTCGCCCGCATACGGGTGGCGCGGGTGCACCGGCAACTGGTTGCAGTGTTCGACGCAGCGGCGCACTTCATCGATGTCGGAGAAGTCGAGCCCCGGCGCCACACCTTGCGTGTACAGGTTCAGTGCGATATTGACCAGGTCGACGTTGCCGGTGCGCTCACCATTGCCGAACAGGCAACCTTCGATGCGGTCGGCGCCAGCCATCAGCGCAAACTCGCCGGCTGCGGTGCCGGTGCCGCGATCGTTGTGCGGGTGAACGCTCAGCACGATCGAGTCGCGCCGCGCCAGGTGGCGATGCATCCACTCGATCATGTCGGCAAAGATGTTCGGTGTGGAATGCTCGACCGTCGACGGCAGGTTGATGATGCACTTGCGCTGCGGCGTGGGTTGCCAAACGTCGGTGACGGCATCGACCACGCGTTTGCTGAACGCGAGTTCGGTGCCCGAGAACATCTCGGGCGAATACTGGAACACGAACTCGGTGCCGGGTTGGGCTTCGGCCAAAGTTCGCACGAGGCGCGCGTGCGACGAGGCCAGCTCGACCGTCTGGGCCTCATCCAGGCCCAGCACCACCTTGCGCATCACCGGCGCGGTGGCGTTGTACAGGTGCACGACGGCACGGCGAGCGCCGACCAGCGACTCGAAGGTGCGACGGATCAGCGGCTCGCGCGCCGGCGTCAGCACCTGGATCGTCACGTCGTCGGGCACACGCCCTTCTTCGATCAGCGTGCGGACGAAGTCGAAGTCGGTCTGCGAGGCCGACGGGAAGCCGACCTCGATCTCCTTGAAGCCGATGCGCAGCAGCATCTCGAACATGCGCAGCTTGCGCTGCACGTCCATCGGTTCGATCAGCGCCTGGTTGCCGTCGCGCAGATCGACGCTGCACCACAGCGGCGCGCGAGTGAGTTGCGTGTCGGGCCAGCGGCGGTCGGTGAGCGCCACAGGGGCAAACGCGCGGTACTTGTCTTGCGGTCGGTTCAACATGGCAACTCCTGGTGGTGTCTTGAACGCAACCCCGCAAACCCAAAAACAAAACGGCCCGCTGCAGGTTGCAAGCGGGCCGTTGAGGTCAGATCGGATGGACGTGATCGGTCAGCGAGCCCGCGGTACTCCCAGGGCTAGCGCTAGTGCGAGGGGGGTCGAAAACGTCATGGCGCGCAATATAGCATGGCCTTTCCGCCCGGATCAGCGATGCAGGCCCTGTTCGTCGGGTTCGTCGGTGCTTGTTGCGATCACGCTCACCGGCTTGCCCTTCTTGCGCTTCCACGCGTATACGCCGTAGCCCGACAGGCCGTAGACGCAGAACAGGCCGAACAGCACGATCGGCGGGTGGATGTTGATGACGGCAATGCCCAGCGCGATCGCGACAATCACGATGAACGGGACCGAGCGCTTCAGGCTCACGTCCTTGAAGCTGTAGAACGGCACGTTGGTGACCATCGTGAGGCCGGCGTAGAGCGTGACCGCAAACGCGGTCCAGCCAAGCCACGGACCTTCCTTGAAACCCTTGAAACCGGCGTCGTCCATGACCCAGATGAAGCCCATCACCACCGCCGCCGCGGCAGGGCTGGGCAAGCCCTGGAAGAAGCGCTTGTCAACCACCGCGAGGTTGGTGTTGAAGCGCGCCAGCCGCAACGCCGCGGAGGCGCAGTACACAAACGCCGCCACCCAGCCGAGCTTGCCCATGTCCTTGAGCGCCCATTCGTAAACGATCAGCGCCGGCGCCGCACCGAAGGACACCATGTCCGACAGGCTGTCCATCTGCTCGCCGAAGGTGCTCTGGGTGTTGGTCAGGCGCGCGACGCGGCCGTCCAGGCTGTCGAGAACCATCGCGCAGAACACGCCATACACCGACAGCTCGAAGCGGCCGTTCATCGCCATCACGATCGCGTAGAAGCCGCCGAACAGCGCGGCCAGCGTGATCATGTTGGGCAGCACGTAGATGCCCTTGCGCCGCGCCCGGGGCGGCGGCTCAGGGGCGTCGTCGTCGTGCAAGCTGCCGGCGTCGTTCATGGGGCGCAGGATAACCGCCGTGGGTCGTCGAAGAGGGTCGTCGAAGAGATCAGTTCTTCGACTGGTCGACGAGCCGGTTCTTCTTGATCCACGGCATCATCGCGCGCAACTGCTCGCCCACCACCTCGATCGGGTGCTCGGCCATCAGGCGGCGCCGCGACAGCAGCGTGGGTGCGCCGGCGCGGTTCTCGTTGATGAAGCTTTTCGCGTATTCACCGGTCTGGATGTCCTTGAGCACCTGGCGCATGACCTTCTTGGTCTCTTCGGTGACGATCTTCGGCCCAGTCACGTACTCGCCGTACTCGGCGTTGTTCGAGATCGAATAGTTCATGTTCGCGATGCCGCCTTCGTAGATCAGGTCGACGATCAGCTTCAGTTCGTGCAGGCACTCGAAGTAGGCCATCTCGGGCGCGTAACCGGCTTCGGTCAGCGTCTCGAAACCGGCCTTGATCAGCTCGACGGCGCCGCCGCACAACACGGTCTGCTCGCCGAACAGGTCGGTCTCGGTCTCTTCACGGAAGTTGGTCTCGATCACGCCGGCCTTGCCGCCGCCGTTGGCCGCCGCGTAGCTCAGCGCCAGGTCGCGCGCCTTGCCAGTCTTGTCGGCATGCACCGCGATCAGGTGCGGCACGCCGCCGCCCTGCGTGTAGGTCGAGCGCACGGTGTGGCCGGGCGCCTTGGGCGCGACCATCCACACGTCCAGGTCGGCGCGCGGCACGACCTGACCGTAGTGCACGTTGAAGCCGTGCGCGAACGCCAGCGACGCGCCCTGCTTCATGTGCGCCTCGACGTCGTTCTTGTAAACGCTGGCAATCTGCTCGTCGGGCAACAGCATCATCACGACATCGGCGCTGCGCACCGCGTCGGCAACTTCGGCAACCTTGAGCCCGGCCTTCTCGGCCTTGCTCCACGACGCGCCGCCCTTGCGCAGGCCGACCGTGACCTTCACGCCGCTGTCGTTCAGGTTCTGCGCGTGGGCGTGGCCCTGCGAGCCGTAGCCGATGATGGTGACGTTCTTGCCCTTGACGAGGCTCAGGTCGGCATCTTTGTCGTAGTAAACCTTCATGGTGTTCTCCTGGTGGTCAATCAAATGGTTGCGGGAATCAAACGCGCAGGATGCGCTCGCCGCGACCGATCCCGCTGGTGCCGGTGCGCACGGTTTCAAGAATGGCGCTGCGGTCGATGGCTTCGATGAAAGCATCGAGCTTGGACTTGTCGCCGGTCAATTCGATGGTGTAGCTCTTCTCGGTCACGTCGATGATGCGGCCGCGGAAGATGTCGGCCATGCGCTTCATCTCGTCGCGCTCCTTGCCGACCGCGCGCACCTTGATCAGCATCAGTTCGCGCTCGGTGAACGAGCCTTCGGTCAGGTCCACCACCTTCACCACCTCGATCAGGCGGTTCAGGTGCTTGGTGATCTGCTCGATGACTTCGTCGGAGCCGGTCGTGACGATGGTCATGCGCGACAGCGAGGCGTCCTCGGTCGGCGCCACGGTGAGGCTTTCGATGTTGTAGCCGCGGGCCGAGAACAGGCCGACCACGCGCGACAGCGCGCCGGGCTCGTTCTCGAGCAGCAGGGCAATGATGTGTTTCATGATGGTGTGAGCGCGCTCTTGGGGCCGACGGCGGTAACCGGCGGCCTGTGGCCACGCTGAAATTGAATTGAAGGTGAATCGGCCGAAGGTCTGTTGGGCTGTTCCAGGGAATCGAAGCCGGCGAGGTAACGCCGGCCCCAGTGCCCGGGTTCAGGCCATCAGAGGTCTTCGGACCCCAGCAGCATCTCGGAAATCCCCTGCCCCGCCTTGACCATCGGCCAAACGTTCTCCGTCGGGTCGGTGCGGATGTCGAGGAAGACGGTCCGATCTTTCAGCCGGATCGCCTCGCGCAGCGCGCCTTCCACGTCGCTCGGCTTCTCTATCTTGAAGCCGACGTGGCCATAGGCCTCGGCCAGCTTCACGAAGTCGGGCAGCGCGTCCATGTAGCTGTGTGAGTAGCGGCCGCCGTAGTCGAGCTGCTGCCACTGCCGCACCATGCCGAGGTAGCGGTTGTTCAGCGAAATGATCTTGACCGGCGTCTTGTACTGCAGGCAGGTCGACAGCTCCTGGATGCACATCTGGATCGAGCCTTCGCCGGTGATGCAGAACACATCCGACTCCGGTTTGGCAAGCTTGATGCCCATGGCATAGGGCAGGCCCACGCCCATCGTGCCCAGGCCGCCCGAGTTGATCCAGCGCCGCGGCTCGTCGAAGCGGTAGTACTGCGCGGCCCACATCTGGTGCTGGCCGACGTCGGAGGTGATGTAGGCGTCGCTGTTCTTGGTCAACTCCCACAGCTTCTCGACCACGTATTGCGGCTTGATGACCTCGCTGCTGTTCTTGTACTGCAGGCAGTCGCGCTTGCGCCACTCGTTGATCTGGCTCCACCAGGCGGACAACGCCCCGGCATCCGGCCGGGTCTGAGCCTCCTTGATCTGCGCGATCAGCTCGTGCAGCACGTCCTTCACGTCGCCGACGATCGGGATGTCTACCTTGACGCGCTTGGAGATCGACGACGGGTCGATGTCAACGTGGATGATCTTGCGTTCCACCGAGGCAAAGTGCTTCGGGTTGCCGATCACGCGGTCGTCAAAGCGCGCGCCCACAGCCAGCAGAACATCGCAGTTCTGCATCGTCATGTTGGCCTCGTACGTGCCGTGCATGCCCAGCATGCCCAGGAACTTCGGATCGCTCGACGGGTAAGCGCCCAGTCCCATCAAGGTGTTGGTGCACGGGTAGCCGAGCAGGTTGACCAGTTCACGCAACTCGGCCGACGCGTTGCCCAGGATCACGCCGCCGCCGGTGTAGATGTAGGGGCGCTTGGCCGCCAGCAGCAGTTGCACGGCCTTGCGGATCTGCCCGCCGTGGCCCTTGCGCACCGGGTTGTACGAGCGCATTTCGACGGTCGCCGGGTAGTGGAACGGCGTGGTCTTGAGCGACACGTCCTTCGGGATGTCCACCACCACCGGCCCGGGCCGACCAGTGCGGGCGATGTGGAATGCCTTCTTCAACGTGTTTGCCAGCTCGCGCACGTCCTTCACGAGGAAGTTGTGCTTCACGATCGGGCGGGTGATGCCCACCGTGTCGCATTCCTGGAAGGCGTCCAGCCCGATCGCCGGCGTCGGGACTTGCCCGGTGATGATCACCATCGGGATCGAATCCATGTAGGCCGTGGCGATGCCGGTGACGGCGTTCGTCACACCAGGCCCCGACGTGACCAGCGCAACGCCGACCTCGCCGGTGGCGCGCGCATAACCGTCGGCCGCATGCACGGCGGCCTGCTCGTGGCGCACCAGCACGTGCTCGATGGTGTCTTGCTTGTAGAGCGCGTCGTAGATGTAGAGAACGGCGCCTCCGGGGTAGCCCCAGAGGAACTTGACGCCTTCGGCCTGAAGGCATCGGACCAGGATTTCGGAACCGTTGGGCTCCTGGGAGGGGGGGGTCGGCTGCGCCAGAGCGGCGCGCTTCACGTCAGCGGCGGACATGTCCATATTTCAAAAACCTTTGTGAATTTCTCTAACGAAAAACCATCGGTGCACCTCTCCAGACCCTCGTGAGGCCGGTGTGGTGCCTGCTTCGTCATCCCGTCAGCCTGCCTTCGTCGGACTGGCTGAGG
Organism: Methylibium sp.; assembly: GCA_031382215.1. GTDB lineage: Bacteria > Pseudomonadota > Gammaproteobacteria > Burkholderiales > Burkholderiaceae_C > LGRD01. Next base: position 4,238 of record JANMYQ010000059.1, on the reverse strand, counting down.
TGGACCCATCTGTTGTGCAATCGCGCATTATGTCACCGCTTTGGCGGGTGCCTTGCGTTGCGCGGCCGCGCTGGCGCTGGGTGAGATAATCCCGCCGGTCTTTCCGGGCTGCGGCCTGAGGCGCCCTTTCCTTGGCAACCGACAAAGAACTCTCCGACTTCCTCAAGAGCGTCGAAAAGCGCGCCTTCAAGCGGGCGGTGTATGCCGTTCGTGATGACGATGCGGCGCTGGACATCGTGCAGGACACGATGATTCGGCTTTCGGAGAAGTACTACGACCGACCCGCGGCCGAGCTGCCGCTGCTGTTCCAGCGCATCCTGTCCAACGCCACGATGGACTGGTTCCGGCGCCAGAAAGTGCGCAACGGCGTGCTGAAGAATTTCTCCGACTTCGAAGGCCACGGAGAAGACGGGGATTTCGACATCCTCGAAACTCTGGAAGCGCAGGATGGTTCGTTGCAGTCCGAGAGTGCGGCAGACTTGGTGTCCAGGTCACAGATCTTGCTAGTCATCGATGGTGAAGTGGCACAGCTGCCGGCGCGTCAACGTGAAGCCTTTCTCCTGCGTTACTGGGAGGAATTTGATGTCGCCGAGACCGCTGCTGCCATGGGGTGCTCGGAGGGAAGCGTCAAGACACATTGCTCACGAGCGGTGCATGCCTTGGCCAAAGCCCTAAAGACAAAGGGAATTTCACTGTGAACACGCTCAACAAGAACCACCTCTCCGCCGCTGGAATCGATGCTCTGGAATCGCGCTTTGCGCTCCGGGTGGCGGCTCGCCTGAGTGACCAGACTCAAGACATCGGCGCCGACATCGGCGAACGCCTTCGCATCAGCCGCGAGCGCGCGCTGGACCGGGCCCGCCAGATGCGTGCCATGCAGGCTGCTGAGTCCCGTTCGGGCTTGACGGCCGCCGGTGCGGCCATTCTGGGCGGCGGCTGGTGGATGAAGCTGGGCGCCGTGGTGCCGCTCGTCGCGCTGCTGGCCGGCCTTGTGCTGATTCAGCAATCGCACCTGGACGAGCAGATTTCCGCCGCGGCCGAAATCGACGCCGCGCTGCTGGCCGACGACGTGCCGCCCGACGCCTACAGCGACCCGGGATTCGTCGAGTTCCTCAAGACACCTCGCAACTGAGCTGGGCCTCGCGATGCCGCCAGTTGCCCGTTCGACACAGACTTCGGGCTCCGATCGGGGGCGTGTCATGGCGGCCGTCACGTGGTGCGTGCTTGCCTTCGCCTTCCTGCTCGCAGCGCCCCAGGTCGGGGCGCAACCCAAGGAACAGTCCAGAGAGCGGCTCAAAGTTGGGGCGCCCGTGCCGGCCGTCGAACAAGGCGCTCGCTGGCAGGACTTGAACGCCGGGCAACGCAGCACGCTGCGGCCGTTGGAGCGCGACTGGGCCGGCATCAGCGCCAACCAGAAGCAGAAGTGGCTCGAGATCGCCACCCGGTTTCCGAACCTTCAGGCTGACGAGAAATCCCGCATCCAGGCCCGCATGACCGAGTGGGCGCAGCTCACCACCGAACAACGCCAGGAGGCGCGCGTCAACTACCAGCAGGCCAAACAGGTGGCGCCACAGGATCGGCGTTCGCAATGGGAGGCCTACCAGTCCCTGCCGCCCGAAGAAAAAAGCAAGCTTGCCGCACGCGCGACGCCGCAAGCCGCCGACGGCGGCGCCAAGGGCGAGCGTTTGGGGCTGAGCGCGCAACCGAGCAAGTCGAACATCGTGCCGAACCCGGCGTTCTCCGCGCCGCCCAAGGCGGTCGCGCCCACCGTGCAGCAAGCCCAGCCCGGAGCCACGACGACGCTGATCTCCAAGCGCCCCGTGCCACCGGCGCACCAGCAGACCGGGTTGCCGAAGATCAGCGCCGGGCCAACCTTCGTTGACAAGCAGACACTTTTGCCGCAACGCGGCCCGCAGGGCGCGGCCACCACGCGTTCGGCGGCTGCGTCCGGCGCCGAGGCCACCCAGCGCCGATGAGCGTTGGAGGCGGCGGGGGAGCCGGCGCGCCCGTTGGCGCGGGCATGGCACCGCCCCTGTGGCGGCGCATGGCCTGCTTCGTCTATGAAGGCGTACTGCTGTTCGGTGTTCTGATGATCGCCGGCTACCTCTTCTCCAGCCTGACCCAGCAGCGCCACGCGCTGCTCGGGCGCCATGCCCTGCAGGCGTTCCTGTTCGTCGTGCTGGGCATCTACTTCGCGTGGTTCTGGTCGCGCAGCGGGCAGACGGTGGCCATGAAGGCCTGGCACATCCGGCTGGTCACGACGGATGGGCAACCGGTGTCGCAGGCCCGTGCGCTGGCACGATACGTGTTGAGCTGGCTGTGGTTCGTACCGGCACTGGTGGCCCTGGCCCTGGCCGGGCTGAACAGTTTGCCGGCCATGTTCGGGCTTCTGCTGGCCGGCGTGCTCGTCTACGCCGCGCTGTCGCGCCTGCACCCGCAGCGGCAGTTCTGGCACGACGCCGTCTGCGGCACGCGCCTGGTCACCCACCTGCCCCGTCGCAGCGTTTGAGGCCTCGGTGAGCGCGGCACAATCCGGGCCCATGAGCAATCCATACAAAGGCCGCACGGGAATAGACCGGCTGATCCGCGCCACCGGCTATTCGATGAGCGGCCTGAGCCAGGCTTATCGCGGCGAAAGCGCCTTTCGCCAGGAGGCCTGGCTCGCAGTGGTCCTGGTCCCGTTGTCGTTCTGGGTCGGGCGCAGCTGGATCGAGGTGACCCTGCTGATTGCAGCGGTGATGCAATTGCTGATCGTCGAGCTGCTTAACTCCGGCATCGAAGCGGCGATCGACCGTGTGTCGTTCGAACTGCACGACCTGTCCAAACGCGCCAAAGACATGGCCAGCGCTGCCGTGTTCCTGTCCTTGCTGTTGTGTGCCGGCGTGTGGCTCGCCGCGCTGTGGCAGCGCCTGGCCACCTGAACTTCGCCGTGAAGCGAACCTCGCTCTGCGTCTACTGCGGCTCCCGGCCCGGCGCGTCGGCGGCCTATGCCGCGGCGGCACGCGAGATCGGCAGCGAGATCGGCCGCCGCGGCTGGCAACTCGTCTACGGCGGCGGCCGGGCGGGGCTGATGGGCGTGGTGGCCGACGCCGCCTTGGCCGCAGGCGCCCCGGTGGTCGGCGTGATTCCGCAATCGCTGATGGAACGCGAACTCGGCCACCGCGGCCTGACCGAACTGCACGTGGTGACCACCATGCACGAGCGCAAGCTGATGATGGCCGAGCGCAGCGACGCGTTCGTTGCGCTGCCCGGCGGCATCGGCACCTTCGAGGAACTGTTCGAGGTGTGGACCTGGCGCCAGCTCGGCTACCACGACAAGCCGCTCGGGCTGTTGAACGCCGGCGGCTACTACGACGGCCTGCTGGCATTCATGCACCAGACGGTCCAAGGCGGCTTCGTGACCGATCAGCAACAGGCGCTGCTGCAAGTGCACAGCGACGCCGGGCCGCTGCTGGATCGCATCTCCGCTCTGATTCCGCTGGCGACGGCGCCCGACGACTACCGCGCGATCTGAGCCTGATTCAGGCTCTCAAGCTCACGGGCTCAGACGGCGTCTTCGCCGATCTCGCCGGTGCGGATGCGCACCACCTGCTCGATCGCGGTGACAAAGATCTTGCCGTCGCCGATCTTGCCGGTCTTGGCGGCCTTCACGATGGCCTCGATGCAGCGCTCGACGTCGCCGTCTTTCACCACCACTTCGAGCTTGACCTTGGGCAGGAAGTCGACCACGTACTCGGCGCCGCGGTACAGCTCGGTGTGGCCCTTCTGGCGCCCAAAACCCTTGACCTCGGTAACGGTCAGGCCCGTCACGCCTACCACGGCCAGCGCCTCGCGCACCTCTTCGAGCTTGAACGGTTTCACGATGGCGGTGATCTGTTTCATGGCCGGCTCTCGGTTGGTATGTGGCGCTAGTCTAGTCCACTGAATCACTGAAATCGGATCGGTGCTGTCCACGCGATACGGGCGCGCTGCCGCGTTGCGAATGCTCGCAATGCCTGCGGGCATTGCTGTGCTTCGCGCCTTGCATCACATCCCGTCTCGCGTGTCCCTCACCGCCCATTTCAATGATTCAGCGGACTGGTGCGTCAGGCGCGGAACTTGGAGGTGATCGGGTAGCGCCAGTCGCGCCCGAACGCGCGGTGCGTGATGCGGATGCCCACCGGCGACTGGCGGCGCTTGTACTCGTTGATCTTGATCAGGCGCGTCACTCTCTCCACGTCGGCCACCGCAAACCCGGC
>JANMYQ010000048.1:0-2421 GCA_031382215.1 Methylibium sp. | reverse complement strand
GCGCGATGCGACCGCAGCGACGTGCGCCTCGTCGTCGTCACGAACGAGTTCTTCGGCGGCAACGTCGCGGTCACCGGGCTCATGGTCGGCGCCGACGTCGCCCGCTCACTCGCCGCCGAGCCCGAGGGGCACCGCTACCTGTTGCCGGACGTCTGCCTGTCCGAAGGTCGCTTCCTCGACGGGCTCACGGTGACCGACCTGCCGCGCGCCGTCGAGGTCGTCGCCACCGACGGGCGCGCGCTGCGCGACGCACTCGAGACCGGGAGAGAGGTCCGTCGATGAGCACGCGCCCGATCGTCGTCGAACCCGACCTGCCGATAGTCGTCGTCGTCGGCCGCCCCAACGTGGGCAAGAGCACGCTGTTCAACCGCGTGCTCGGCAAGCAGGTGGCGATCGTCGAAGACCGCCCCGGCGTGACGCGCGACCGCAAGGCGATGGAAGCCGAGTGGCTCGGCCACCCCTTCCTGCTCGTCGACACCGGCGGATGGCTGCCCGGTGGCACCGACCTCGACGGCAAAGTGGCGCGCCAGGTCGAGCAGGTACTCGGTCTTGCGCCCCGACAGGCCGGCCGCGCGCATCTGCGGCACCGGCAGGGCCTGCACCGCCGCGGGCTTCAGGCGCGCCGGCGCGCCGCCCACGGCCAGCGCAAAGCGGTCCCACACCGATTGCGCGGCCTTGACCGAGATCTGCTGGCCGACGATCGAGCGCGCCAGCGTGGTGAAAGCATCGCCCCTGCTGCGCAGGCAGGCTTCACCGAAACGCGGGATCAACTTCTTCAGCACGCGGTCGCGCTTGGCCAGGTGGCGGCAGGCTTCGTCCCAATAGGCCGGCACGACATCCGGCGCCGAGGCGGCCGGCAATTCGGCGGCGGAGGTTGCGGCGGACTTGACCATTGGGCTCAAGCGCGAACCCAGTTCGTGCCTTGCGGCCCATCCTTGAGCTCGATGCCCAGAGCAGCCAGTTCGGCGCGGATGCCGTCGGCGCCGACGAAGTCGCGCGCCTTCTTGGCCGCGGCGCGGGCTTCGATGCGGCCTTGGATGAAGGCCTCGTCAACCGGGCCTTGACCTTGGCTTTGACCCAGGCCTTGCAGATACTCGCGCGGCACCGCCTGCAGCACGCCCAGCGTCGCACCCAGGGCCTTGAGCAGCGCCGCGTCCGCGCGCTTGCCGCGGTTGACCTCGCTGGCCAGTTCGAACAGCACCGCCAGCGCGCCGGGGGTGTTGAAGTCGTCGTCCATCGCGGCCTTGAAGGACGCCGCGCGCGGCTCCTGCCAGTCGATGACAGCCAAGGCCGGCACCTCGCCGGCGGCGTCGAGCGCGGTGTACAGGCGCCTGAGCGCGCTGCGCGCCTCGTCCAGCAGCGTGTCGCTGAAGTTGAAGGGGCTGCGGTAGTGCGTGCGCAGCATGAAGAATCGAACCGACTCGCCGTCGAACTTCTTCAGCACATCGGCGATGACGAAGAAGTTGCCCAGCGACTTGGACATCTTGGTGTCGTCGATGTTCAGGAAGCCGTTGTGCATCCAGGTGCGCACGAACGCGCCGCCCGATAGACCCAGCACGCCTTCGCTCTGCGCGATCTCGTTTTCGTGGTGCGGGAACTGCAGGTCCATGCCGCCGCCGTGGATGTCGATCGGCAGCCCCAGCACCGCTTCGCTCATCGCCGAGCACTCGATGTGCCAGCCCGGGCGGCCGGCGCCGTAGACGCTGGGCCATTGGGCGTCGGCGGGCTCCTCGGGCTTGGCGGACTTCCAGAGCACAAAGTCCAGCGGGTCTTGCTTGTCGCCGAGCACGGCCACGCGCTCGCCGGCGCGCAGTTCGTCCAGGCTCTTGCCCGAGAGCTTGCCGTAGCCCGGAAAGCGGCGCACGGCGAAGTTGACGTCGCCGCCCTCGGCCTGGTAGGCCAGGCCCTTGGCTTGCAACTGGCCAATGAGCGCCAGCATCTGAGGCACGTAGTCGGTGGCGCGCGGCTCGTGCGTTGGCGCCAGCGCGCCCAGTGCGGCGAAGTCCTGGTGCATGGCGGCGATCATCTCGTCGCACAGCTGGCGGATCGTGATGCCCCGCTCCACCGCGCGGCGGATGATCTTGTCTTCGATGTCGGTGATGTTGCGGACGTAGCTGACGCGCAAGCCGCTGGCCAGCAGCCAGCGGTAAACGGTGTCGAAGGCCAGGATCATGCGCGCATGGCCCAGGTGGCACCGGTCGTAGACGGTGATGCCGCAGACGTACATCCGCACGTGGCCCGGTTCGATGGGCGCAAACGGTTCCTGGCGGCGCGTGAGGGTGTTGTGGATGCGAAGCGTCATGGCGGGAGGGGCACGTGCGGCGGCGCCGCGGCGGCCCGGCAGGCCGACAAGTGACGCCTGGGATGCCCGGCCCTGATGGGGCGAGACGGCGTCGATAGAATCGGCTTTCAGTATAGCGG
>JANMYQ010000047.1:0-7870 GCA_031382215.1 Methylibium sp. | reverse complement strand
CATCGTTGTAGACCAGCACGTTGGCGCCGAAGGGGCCGCCGGTGGGGCCGCCGGGAATGCGCAGCACGAACTTGCGGTCGCCGAAGGTCGGCATGGTGCCGGTGTATTCGCGACCCAGGCGATAGACCTTGCCGGTCTTGGCCTCGGCCACGGCCCGCTGCACGACCTCGGGCTTCTTGTACCAGTTGGTCGAGCCGGCTTCGTCGTCAGCACCCCACAGCTTGTTCGGCCACCACTTGTCGCCCAGCGGCGTGTCCATCGAACTGCCGATGACCCACGGCTTGCCCTTGCAGGCCTTCCAGTTCTTGTCGGAACAGTCCTGGGCAAGGGCCGCACCGGCGAACATTGTCGACATCACCAGTACCGCACCCAGCTTGAATCTCATCATCATCGTCTCCTCGTTGTTGTGGTTGGAAAGCGAACAGCGCCCGATGTTCGTCATCGGTTGGGGGATGGGGTCGGGGAGGGGGCCGTGGCCGTGGACGCGGCCACCGGCAACCGTGCCGCGCCGCCATGACAGATCTGCTGGCCCTCGCCGAGAAAATGGCAATGGGGCGCGGCGCTGTGCACACCGGCCTCGGCGGCCAGCAGCGAGCGCAGCAAGCGGTGCGCCGGCATGAAGCCGGTGTCGGCAGAACGGGCCAGCCAGGCCTTGGCCGCCACCACGTCGGCCGTTTCGGCCTGCAGGTAACACAACGCAGCGCGGTAGGCTCCGAGTGCCGAAGGATCGGTGGCGGCGCGTGTTATGAGCTGCGGGCAGGCGTCGTCCTTGCCGGTCGCAGCAGCCATCGCACCCGCCTTCTGCTGATCTGCGTACCAGCCACCCACATCGGCGGCATGGCAAGGCAGCCACAGCGCGCCCGCCAGTGCCAGCCACCCTGCGCCGCGGCGCGAGCTGAAGGTCATGCACTTGCTCCTTGTCTTGACCGGAGCATTCTGTGGTGAGGCCCGAAGCGTCGTCAACCGGGGAATGTCAGTGTGGTGAAACCGGTCCTGCCGGCCTCACACCGACAACTCCACCCTCAGCCGCAGCGCGTTCAAGCTTGGCGCCGCCCGCTCGCAGCGCCCGGATCGTTCGCTGCGGCGTGTTGGCGGGCACGACGAGAAGGCTCAACTCCGGCAGCTGGGTGACCACGAACGACGATGCCACCATCAGCTTTTCGGCCGAGGCGAGCACGATCGTCTCGGCAGCGCGCGCATGCAGCGCGCGCTTGACCGCGGCCTCTTCGGCGTCGCCGGTGCTCGCGCCCGCCTCGGGGTGCACGCCGGTCACACCCATGAAATAGAGGTCGGCGCGCAATTGCGAAGCGGCGGTTATCACGGCGGCGCCGACGTTGACCATCGAATGCCGGAACAAGCGCCCGCCGAGCATGATGATCTCGACGTGCGGATTCGCCGCCGCCGCCACCGCCACCGTCGGGCTGTGCGTGACGATGGTGGCGCGCAGCCCCGCGGGCAAGTGGCGTGCGACCTGCAGCGCAGTGGTGCCGCCGTCGAGGATGACCACCTGGCCGGGCTGGATCAGCGCCGCGCCGGCGCGGCCGAGCGCCAGCTTGTCGGCCGGCGCCACCTGCTCGCGCATGCGCAGGTCGCCCTCTGCCACCGCCACCGGCAGCGCGCCGCCGTGCACGCGCTGCAGCTTGCCGGCCTGGGCCAGTTCGCGCAGGTCGCGCCGGATCGTGTCTTCCGACGTGCCGAGCTCGTGCGCCAGGTCCTTGGCAACCACTTGGCCGTCGGCGGCCAGGCGGGTCAGCAGCAGTTGCTTGCGTTGGGTGGTGAGCATGACGTGATGTGGATAGCTTGCACGAAGTTGCACGTTATTGTACGATACCGCCATGCCTCGAAACACCGCTCCCACCGTCTTCCCTCCCCACCCCCGCGTTCGCGTCGTCGAAGAGCGTTTGCTGTCCGACCACTGGTACACGCTCAAGACCACTCGCTTTGACTACCTGCGCCGCGACGGCAGTTGGCAACAGCAGAACCGTGAAACCTACGACCGCGGCAACGGCGCGGTGCTGTTGCTGTTCAACGCAGCGCGCGGCACCGTGGTGCTGACGCGCCAGTTCCGCTTCCCCGTCTACGTGAACGGTTGCGCCGACGGCATGCTGGTGGAAGCCTGCGCCGGGCTGCTGGACGGCCAGGACCCGCACGCCTGCATCCGCCGCGAAGCCGAAGAAGAAACCGGCTTCGTGGTGCGCTCGCCACGCAAGGTGTTCGAGGCCTACATGAGCCCCGGCTCGGTGACCGAGAAGCTGCACTTCTTCGTCGCCGAGTACGACGACGCCGACCGCGTTTCGGCCGGCGGCGGCCATGCGGCCGAAGGCGAAGACATCGAAGTCATCGAGATGAGCCTGGCCGACGCGCTGCAGCATGTGGCCGCCGGCACGATTCAGGACGGCAAGACCATCATGCTGCTGCAGCACGCGGCGTTGGTGGGGTTGCCGGCGCTGGCGGGCTGATCTGGGGCAATGCTGATCAATGTCGCCCTGGGCCTCAATGAGGCGTTGCGTCCAGGAACGCGCAGCCAAGCGCGTCCGCGGTCGCGTGCAAACGCTTGTCACGCGTCCACAGTTTCGCGCCTTCGGTCAGCGCAACCGACGCGAGCAGGTGAACATCGACATACCCGATGCCTTTGCCGTGCACAACATGGCGTTCGATGAAGCCCAGAACCTCCTCACTCTCGGCCACCGAGGCTGAGGGCAGATCCTGCAGCAGCTCCAGCACCGCCGAACGATCGGTCAGACTTCCGCACGCAATCTCGCCGACGACGAAGGGATGCATGACCACCCTTCCTCGCTCCAGAAGGTCGATGAGTTGGGCGTCTCCGATGCGGAGATGATCAACCCATACCGACGTATCGACCAGGATCAAGCGGGCCGTCCCAGCCGTCTGCGCGGCGCAGCCTCAAGCTTGGGTTGCGAACCGCCCAACCTGGCCAGGCGCCTGGCGCTTTCACGTTCGATCAGCGCCTTCAATGCCTCGGCCAATATCGCCGAGCGGTCCATCGGACCGGCCAGCTTGGTGGCCTTGGCAAGCAGTTCGTCATCGATGTTGACTGTTGTTCGCATGCAATGGCCTTTGAGTTGGCATCAAATTTATCATCATTTGATTCACATTTTTGGTGCAAACGCAGAGTCACCACTTGAGGACCGGGTGCGGAACAATGCGCCAGCGACATCAACCCGCACCCGAGGAAGCGATGCTCAAGACGACCAGGCAACTGCTGGCGGCGCTGCAGGACCGAGCGATCTCCGCCACCGAACTGACCGAGCAGTCGATCGCCCGCATCGAAGCACGTGACGGCGAGGTCAACGCGGTTGTCGTGCGCGACTTCGCGCGGGCGCGCGTGGCGGCCGCGGCGGCCGATGCAGCGCTGGCCCGGGGTGAGCGGCGGCCGCTGCTGGGCATCCCGATGACGGTCAAGGAAGCCGTCAACGTGGCTGGCCTGCCCACCACCTGGGGCATTCCGGGCACGCAGGCTGTTCCCGTCCGCGAAGACGCGGTGGTCGTGCAGCGCCTCAAGGCCGCCGGTGCCATCGTTCTGGGCAAGACCAACGTGCCGCTGCACCTGGCCGACTGGCAGAGCTACAACGAGATTCACGGCGTCACGCGCAACCCGTGGGACTTTTCGCGCACACCGGGAGGTTCTTCCGGCGGCTCGGCGGCGGCGCTGGCCGCGGGCTTCGTGCCGCTCGAGTTGGGCACCGACATCGGCGGCTCGCTGCGGGTTCCAGCCCATTGTTGCGGCGTGTTCGCGCACAAGCCGAGCTTCGAGCTGGTGCCGATGCGTGGCGTTGCGCCGCCCGGTGCGCCGGCCTTGCACACCGGGCCTCGGGTCGACTTCGCGGTCGTGGGGCCGATGGCGCGCTGCGCCGCCGATTTGTCGCTCGCGCTCGACGTGCTGGCCGGCCCGGACGAGTTGCAGGCCACCGCCTACCGGCTCGTGCTGCCGCCGGCTCGCCACACGCGGCTGGCGGACTTTCGCGTGCTGGTGCTCGACACCCATCCACTCGCCCCGACCGGGCAGGAAGTGGGCGCAGCGCTGCACACCTTTGCCGAGCGGCTCGCCCGCGCCGGCTGCAGGCTGGCATCGAGCAGCCCGTTGCTGCCCGACCTGTCGCGGGTCGCGGTCACCTTCACGAGCCTGCTGATGTCGTTCTTCGGTGCCGACCTGCCCGAAGCCGAATACCGCGGTATGCAGCAGGCGGCAGCCGGCCTGCCGCCCGGCGCGACCGGCCCGGACACCACCGAGCTGCGCAGCCTCGTGCTGAGCCACCGCGACTGGATCCACGCCGACCGCGTGCGCGCCGGCTTGTCGAACCAGTGGCGCCAGCTGTTCCGCGAATTCGACGTGGTGCTGTGCCCCGTGCTGCCCACGCCCGCTTTCGCGCACGATCATTCCGACATGCGCGGCCGGCGCATCCGCATCGACGGCGCCGAGCTGCCCTACGCCGCGCAGGGGCTGTGGGTCACGCTGGCCACGCTGTCGGGTCTGCCCGCCACCGCGATGCCGATCGGGTTGGGCGAATCCGGCCTGCCGATCGGCATCCAGATCATCGGGCCCTGCCTGGAAGACCGCACGACCCTGGCGTTCGCCGAACTGGCCGAGCGCGAATTCGGCGGTTTCTTGGCGCCGCCCGCGTTTACCGGTTGATTGTCGAAACCGTGCCCGCCCGTTCGTCGTGGGCATGCAGTCTTTCGCCACCATTAGCCGAGGAGCCTTCATGAGTCGAACATCCGCCCCCTCCAAACCCGGACCCAAACCCGCCGCCAAGCCCGCCGCAAAACCCACCGCCAAAGCCACCGCCCGCCGCGCCACAAAAGCGTCGCCGGCACGCCTGGTCGTGCTGGTGGCCACGCGCAAGGGCGCCTGGCTGTTCCACGGTGACAGCCGGCGCAAGGAATGGAAGGCCGACGGCCCGCACTTCCTGGGCCACACCATCAGCCACGTGCAGCTCGACCCGCGCGACGGCCGCACCCTGCTCGCCGCCGCCAAGACCGGCCACCTGGGGCCGACGATCTTTCGCTCCACCGACCTGGGCCGCAACTGGAAAGAGGCCAAACAACCGCCGGCCTTTGCCAAGCCTGCCAGCGGCACCGGCGCCCTGCCCGCGCGCTCGGTCGACCACACGTTCTGGCTGACCCCGGGCCACGCCAGCGAGCGCGGCACCTGGTACGCCGGAACCTCGCCGCAAGGCCTGTTCCGTTCCGAAGACGGCGGCGTCAGCTGGGCGCCGCTGCCGGCGATCAACGACGACCCGAACTTCCGCGAGTGGATGGGCTCGGCGCAAGACGGCACGCCCGACGGGCCCAAGCTGCATTCGGTGATCGTTGACCCGCGTGACCCGCAGCACCTGTACTTCGCCATGTCGAGCGGCGGGGTGCACGAGTCGCGCGACGCCGGGCGCACCTGGTCCACGCTGGTCGATGGGCTGGAGGTGGTTGCTGGCATGGACGCCACCACCCTCACCTTCCACGACCCGCATTGCGTGCGCCTGTGCCCGGGCAACCCGGACAGGCTGTACCAGCAGAACCACTGCGGCATCTACCGGCTCGACCGGTCGGGCAGCAGCGCCAAAGATGCCTGGCAGCGCATCGGCCGCAAGATGCCCAAGCGCGTGGGCGACATCGGCTTCCCCATGGTCGTGCACCCACGCGACCCCGACACGGTGTGGGTCTTCCCGATGGACGGCACCGACGTCTGGCCACGCACCAGCCCGGCCGGCTGCCCGGCCGCCTACGTCAAACGCAATGCCGGCCGCACCTGGCAACGGCTCGACCAGGGCCTGCCCGAAAGCCAGGCCTGGTGGACCGTGAAGCGCCAGGCCATGACGGCAGACGCGCAGGCCAACCCGGCGCTGTATCTGGGCACCACGAGCGGCGAGCTGTGGATCGGGCGCGACGAAGGCGCGCGCTGGTCGGCCATCGCCCGCCACCTGCCCGAGATCTATGCGGTGGAAGTGGCGGCGCTCGCGTGATGCACGCTGGCATCTCGAGGGCTGGCCGATGAAGGTGCTGATGCCCGGGGCGCTGCGCTCGTACACGCGCGCCTCGCAGGTCGAGGCGGTGGGTGGCACGCTGGCCGCGCTGTTCGACGACCTCGACCGCCGCTACCCCGGCCTGCGCTTTCGTGTGGTCGACGAGCAGAACCTGCTGCGGCCGAACATGCGCATCTTCGTCAACGGCCTGGGCGTGCGCGACCTGGGCCATGCGCTTCAGCCCGATGATTTCGTGGCGGTGGTGCTGGCGCTGAGCGGCGGGTGATTCGGGCGGCGGCTGGTGCTGCTTTAGCATCGGCGGCCGACCACCGGTCATCGACCAGGAGCCCCCATGCCCACCGACGCACGGCTGCAAGCCGTCGAGCACTTCTACGACTTCCACCCGATCAGCGCGCAGCAGATCTTCGACGCGGTGGCGGCGCGCGGCATTGCGCGCAAAGACATCACCGAAGAAGTGCTGCAGCAGCACGACCAGGACCATTACGGCGGCACCGCCGCGGTCGACCGGCTGGTGGCCCAGGCCAAGGTGGTGGCAGCCGACCGGGTGCTCGACATCTGCAGTGGCCTGGGCGGCCCGGCACGCTACATCGCCTGGAAGACCGGCTGCCAGGTCACCGGGCTGGACCTGACCACCAGCCGGGTCGAAGGCGCTACCGCGCTCACCGACGCTGCGGGCCTGGCGGCCCAGGTGAGCTTTCGCCAAGGCAATGCGCTCGCACTGCCCTTTGCCGACGCGTCGTTCACCTTGGCCATCAGCCAGGAGGCGTTTGCCCACATCCCCGACAAGCCGACCCTGGTGGCAGGCATATCGCGGGTGCTGCAACCCGCTGGCCGGCTGGTGTTCTCCGACATCCTGAGCCGCCAGCCGCTGGCCTCAGACGATGCGCGCCGCCTGTTCGACGGCATGCGCTTCAGCGAGATCGCGACCGAGGCCGACTACCGCGCCTGGTTGCAGGGGGCGGGCCTGACGGTGGTGCACGTGACCGACCTGAGCGAAGAGTGGACGCGCATCCTGGTCGAGCGGCACGCGATGTACCGGAGCTTGCGTGAACAGACCGTGGCCCGGCTGGGGCAGGCGCATTTCGACCGTTACGACCAGGCCTACGAGCACTTCGTGGGGCTGTACCGCACGGGGGTGCTCGCGGGCGCGCTGTTCCATGCGCGACGGGACGGCTGACGGGCCAGGATCACGCTGCAGACGGCGGCCCTTTCGCGCGCGCGCGTCGCGTCGCCTTGCCATTGGCCGGCGGGCTCATCACCACCGGCTTGCCGGCGCTGCGCGAGGGGCGGCCTGACCGAGATCCTGACCCCGAGCCTGGCCCGGCGAGGTCGGCCAGCGTCACCGCGTCGAGCTCGGCAAAGTAAGCCTCAAGCGCACGCTGAAGCACGCCCTTGAGCCGGCACCGCGGCGTCAAGGTGCAGGTGTCGGTGGCCGCATCGAAACATTCGACGAGCCGGAAATCGGTCTCGCTGCTCCGCAGCACATCGCCGACGCGAATGGCCGACGAAGCCTGCAGCAAGCGAATTCCACCGCCCCGACCGCGCGTCGTTTCCAGCACGCCCTGGCGCCCCAGATCGTTGACGATCTTCATAAGGTGATTCTTCGACACACCGTGCCCCTCGGCAATTTCGGCGATGGTGACCAGGCGGTCCGGGTGGGCCGCGCAATACATCAGCACGCGCAGCGTGTAGTCGGTGTAGTCGGACAGTCGCATCGGCAGCACAACCCTTAAGGCTGCGCTGAACAAGCCGCCGATTTCAGCGATTCGGTCGCGAGTGTTCGCGGCGCGCGATTTTGACAGGCCAGGATCCGCCGATCGTGTCGACTGGCGGCCGTTTCAGCCGCGACAGCGCGTGCTGCGCCGAGCTGG
>JANMYQ010000036.1:0-1506 GCA_031382215.1 Methylibium sp. | reverse complement strand
GGTGATGTCGGGCGTCTACGCCATCCACCAGAGCTTCTTCGAGATCTTCCTGGTCATCGCCGTGGGCCTGCTGGGCTATGCCATGCGCTGGCTGCAGCTACCGGTGTTGCCGCTGGTGCTGGGCCTGGTGCTGGGCTACCTGGTGGAGAGCAACTACCGGCGCAGCCTGCTGATCTCGGGTGGCGATGCGATGATCTTCGTCACCGACAAGGTGTCGCTGGCGCTGCTGGCATTGGCCCTGGCGCTGACGTTGTACACGGCGTGGAAGGAGTTCGCCGGCGGCAGCAAGGGGAAAGCAAAGCATGCAGCCTGAAGACCTCCCGCCCCCCCTGTCGATAGCGCAGCGCCTGGCGCGCGGCATCGTCGCCTGCACGCCCGCGGCCGACCCGCTCGCGCTCGCCGTGGCGCGCCGCTTGGTGCTCGACATCGCCGGCCTGTGTGTGGCTGCGCGCCACGAGAACTATGTGCAGGCCGCGATCGCATCGATCGACCAGCCGGGGCCCTGCAGCGTGCTCGGCCACGCCGGCACGCTGGGTGTCGAGGGCGCCGCGTTCGTCAACGGCACCGCCGCGCACGGCGAGGATTTCGACGACACCTATGAAGGCGGCCCGGTGCACGCCGGCGCGGTGATCGTGCCCGCTGTGCTCGCCGCGGCGCAGCGCCACAACGCCAGCGGCGCCGACCTGCTGCGCGGCATCGCGGTCGGCGTCGAAGTCACCTGCCGCCTGTGCGCAGTGGCGCCGATGAAGGTCCACAAGGCCGGCTTCCACCCGACTGCGATCTTCGGCGTGATGGGCGCAGTGGCGGGAGTCGGCGCGATGCTGCGCCTGAACGAGAAGCAACTCGTCAACGCCTTCGGCATCGCCGGCAGCCTGGCCGGCGGCATCATCGAGTACCTGGCCGAAGGCGCCTGGACCAAGCGCCTGCACCCTGGCTGGGCGGCGCAGTCGGGCTACCGCGCGGTGCGCCTGGCGCTGGCCGGCTTCGAAGGCCCGCGCACGGTGTTCGAAGGCACGCACGGTTTCTTCCACGGCTATGCCAACACCAGCGACGGCGACTTCGAAGCCATGCTCGAGGGCTTCTGCGAGCGCTGGCTGTGGACCACGATCGCCTTCAAGCCCTATGCCTGCGGCACGATGGCCCACCCGTTCATCGATTGCGCCCGCGCCTGGCGCCAACGCGGCATTGCCCCCGAGCGCATTGCGCGCATCGAGTGCGAAACCGCCGAGGGCATCGTGCACCGCCTGTGGGAGCCGCTGGCGGTGAAGCGCGCGCCGCAGAACGGCTACGCCGCCAAGTTCAGCATCCCTTACGCGATCGCCGTCGCGCTGCTGCACGACAACGCCGGCCTGGGCGAATACGGCGATGCGCAAGTGAAAGAGCCCGCGGTGCTGGCGCTCGCCGCCAAGGTGTCGTACGTGGTTGACCCGGCCAACCCCTACCCGCGGCAGTTCACCGGCCACCTGAAAGTGACGCTCGACGACGGCGCGGTGCACGAGCATCGCC
>JANMYQ010000033.1:0-17991 GCA_031382215.1 Methylibium sp. | reverse complement strand
ATGCCGAACTCGTCGCACACCGACTTCAGCAGCTCGGGCACGCTGAGCTTGGGGTTGAAGATGTAGGCGACGTTGCAGCGCTTAGGGATCTGCTCCAGGAAGCAGCGGCACACGGTTGTCTTGCCAGCGCCGATCTCGCCGGTCAGGAGCACGAAGCCGCCGCCGCCGTCCAGCCCGTACAGCAGGTGCGCCAACGCCTCGCGGTGGCGCTCGCTCATGAAGAGGAAGCGCGGGTCGGGGGCGATCGAAAAGGGCTCGCGCTTGAGGCCGAAGAATCGGGCGTACATGCACCCAAGGATACTTGGGCACCGCCAGCCCCCGAATGGCACTCATCTTGCATGTATCGGTGGGCCGAAGGCGGGCGCGTTTGCGATGCGCCAGAATTCGACTGGCCCGGCAGACGACAACAAATACGAGAGGCGGCACACGTGGCAAAGATTCCTCCTGGCGTGGGCCCGCGGTTCCCGCAGGTCGTGGTGCTGTTCGGCGCCACCGGCGACCTTGCCAAGCGCAAGCTTCTGCCCGGCCTGTTCCACCTGGCAAGCGCCGGCTTCATTCCCGGCTGCCGGATCATCGGCGTGTCGCTCGACGAGCTCGACCTCGACGGCTTTCGCGCCGCCGCCCGCAAAGCGCTCGACGAGTTTTCGGGCCGCAAGGTGAGCGAAGACCATTGGAGCGCCTTCGCCGCCAGCCTCGACTACGTGCCGCTGGCCGCCGGCGCCGCGGTGCTGAAGGCCGCAGTCGAGCGCGCCGAACAGTCGCTCGTGCAGTCGTCTGGCGGTGAATGCCGCCGCCTGCATTACCTGAGCGTGCCGCCGAGCGCCGCCTTGTCGGCTGTGCGGCTGCTGCACGAGGCCGGCGTGGTCGAGCGTTCGCGCATCGTGATGGAAAAGCCCTTCGGCACCGACAAGGCCAGTTCGGTGTCGCTCAACGCCAGGCTGCACGAGGTGTTTGCCGAAGAGCAGATCTTTCGCATCGACCACTTTCTGGGCAAGGAGCCGGCCCAGAACATCCTCGCGTTCCGCTTTGCCAACGGCCTGTTCGAGCCGATCTGGAACCGCAACTTCATCGACCACGTGCAGATCGACGTGCCCGAAACGCTCGGCCTGGGCAAACGCTCGGCCTTCTACGAGCAGACCGGCGCGTACCGCGACATGGTGGTGACGCACCTGTTCCAGATCCTTGCGTTCATGGCCATGGAGCCGCCCACGGCGCTGGAGCCGGCGCCCATCAGCGAAGAGAAGAACAAAGTCTTCCGCAGCATGCTGCCGGTGCAGCCGGGCGACGTGGTGCGCGGCCAGTACAGCGGCTACCGCGAGGAAGATGGTGTCGACCCCGAATCGGAGACCGAAACCTTCATCGCGCTCAAGTGCTTCATCGACAACTGGCGCTGGGCTGGCGTGCCGTTCTTCCTGCGCACCGGCAAGCGGCTGGCCGAGGGGCAACGCATCATCTCGATCGCCTTCCGCGAGCCGCCCAAGAGCATGTTCCCGGCCGGTTCGGGCGTCGGAGCGCAGGGGCCTGACCACCTGACCTTCGACCTGGCGGACGCGTCGAAGATGTCGCTCAGCTTCTACGGCAAGCGCCCCGGCCCCGGCATGCGGCTGGACAAGCTGAGCCTGCAGTTCGCAATGCACGACACCGGCCTGATCGGCGAGGTGCTCGAAGCCTACGAGCGCCTGATCCTCGACGCGATGCGCGGCGACCGCACCTTGTTCACCACCGCCGAGGGCATCGAGCGCTTGTGGGAGGTGTCGACGCAACTGCTCGAAGCGCCACCGCCGGTGCGGCTGTACCCGCCGGGTTCCTGGGGGCCGAAGTCGATCCACCAGCTGATCGCACCGCATGCGTGGCGGTTGCCGTTCGAGCGCGCTTGGAGGGGGCCGAATCCGCACGGGAGTTGAGGGGCGCTGACTGACTTGCCAGGGCTTGCCCGGGCTTGCGGGCGGCGTCGAGGTGATGGTATTCTGTATACAGAGTTCAATCTGCCCGACATCAACCCCCCGTGACCGCCCACCTCGTCAAGCTCCAACCCGCGCCCGACCTGGTGGACCAGGTGTACCGCGCGCTGCTCGATGCGATCAGTGACGGGTCACTGGCCCCCGGCGAACGGGTCACGCAGGAAGACCTGGCCGAAAAGCTCGCTGTGTCGCGCCAGCCGGTGCTGCAAGCATTGCGGCTGCTGAAGAAAGACGGCTTCGTGCTCGACGCGCCGGGCCGCGGCGTACAGGTGGCGCCGCTGGACGCCGAGCTCACGCTCAAGGTCTACCAGGTGCGCGGCGCGCTCGATGCGCTGGCAGCACGGCTGGCGGCGCAACAACGTTTTGTCATCTCACCCAGGCTGATCGAGCAAGGCCGCAAGGCCGCCCGCGGGCGAAACATCCAGGCCATGATCGACGCCGATCTGGCGTTCCACTCGGCCATCTACACCGCGTCCGGCAACCCGCTGATCGAGCAGAGCGCCCAACTGCACTGGGCGCATTTGCGCCGCGTGATGGGCGCGGTGCTGCAGTCGTCTGGCCTGCGCGAGGCGGTGTGGGACGAGCATGAACAGATTGCCGCAGCCATCGCGGCGGGCAACGAGACGTTGGCGGTCCAGCTGATTGACCAACACAGCCAGCAAGCCGGCCAGACCCTGGCCGCGCGACTTTCCACCGTCCTCAAACGCACCGCAGGAGACACACCATGAAACTCAGCAAGGAACAGATCGAACAGTTCGACCGCGAGGGATATCTGTTCTTCCCGAGCCTCTTCACGCCCGAAGAAACCCGGACGCTGAACGCCGCGGTGCCCGAGCTCTACGCCCGGCGCGAGGCCTACAACGTGCGCGAGAAGGGCAAGGACGCCGTCCGCACCAACTTTGCCGCCCACCTGTACAGCGAGCCGTTCGCCAGGCTGGCGCGCCACCCGCGCATGATCGAGCCGGTCGAGGCGCTGTTCGGCGAGCAGCTCTACATGCACCAGTTCAAGATCAACGGCAAGATGGCCTTCGAGGGCGACGTGTGGCAGTGGCACCAGGACTACGGCACCTGGCTCAACGACGACCTGATGCCCACCGAGCGCGCGATGAACGTGGCGATCTTTCTCGACGACGTGAACGAGTACAACGGCCCGCTGATGTTCATCCCCGGCAGCCACAAGAAGGGTGTGGTCGAAGCCAAGCACGACCTCACCACCACCAGCTACCCGCTGTGGACGGTCGACAACGACCTGATCCGCCAACTGGTGAACCGCGCCGGCGGCAAGGACGGCGGCATCGTCTCGCCCAAAGGCCCGGCCGGCTCGATGATTCTGTTCCACAGCTGCCTGGTGCATGCCAGCAGCAGCAACCTGTCGCCGTTCAACCGGGTCAGCGTGTACCTGAGCCTGTGCGCGGTCAGCAACCACATCCGGCGCCACAAGCGGCCCGAGTTCATTGCGCACCGCGACTTCGCGCCGATCGAGTGCCTGCCCGACGATTGCCTGCTCAAACCCTACCCGGTGGACCTGCCGTGGAAAGACGGCATGCCGGCCAGCGCGCTGCAGACTTCGCTCGAAGAGCTCGCCGAGGTCACAGCATGAGCCTGCACAAGCAACTTCAGCAACGCGCCGCCGACAACAAGCCGATCCGCATCGGCCTGATCGGCGCCGGCAAGTTCGGCTCGATGTACCTGGCGCAGATCCCGCGCACGCCCGGCGTTCACCTGGTAGGCATTGCCGACCTGTCGCCCGCCGCCGCCAAGGTGAACCTCGCGCGCGTGGGCTGGGAGCCCGAGCGTTGCAACGCCGCATCTCTCGACCAGGCCGTGAAAACCGGCGCCACCCACATCGGCGACGACTGGCAGGCGATGGTCGCGCACCCGGCCATCGACATCGTCGTCGAGTGCACCGGCAACCCCGTCGCTGCGGTCGAACACTGCCTGCAGGCGTTTGCGAACCGCAAGCATGTGGTCAACGTGACGGTGGAGGCCGACGCCTTCTGCGGCCCGCTGCTGGCGCGCAAGGCGGCGCAGGCCGGGGTGATCTACTCGCTGGCGTTCGGCGACCAACCGGCCTTGATCTGCGATCTGGTGGACTGGGCGCGCACCTGCGGCTTCCCGGTCGTCGCCGCTGGCCGCGGCCACAAGTGGCTGCCGCACTTCAGCGAGTCGACGCCCGAAACCGTGTGGGGCAACTACGGCCTCACGCCAGAGCAGGCAGCGCGCGGTGGGCTCAACCCGAAGATGTTCAACAGCTTCCTCGACGGCTCCAAGCCGTCGATCGAAAGCACTGCGGTGGCCAACGCCACGGGCCTGACGGTGCCGAGCAACGGCCTGCTGTACCCGCCGGCCAGCGTCGAAGACATTCCGTTCGTCACGCGGCCGATCAGCGAAGGCGGGGTGCTCGAACGCAAGGGCATGGTCGAGGTGATCTCGTCGCTCGAAGCCAATGGCCGCAAGATTCCGTACGACATCCGCATGGGCGTGTGGGTCACGGTCGAGGCCGAGACCGAGTACATCAAGAACTGCTTCGAGGAATACAACGCCCACACCGACCCGAGCGGGCGCTACTTCACGCTCTACAAGCGCTGGCATCTGATCGGGCTGGAGGTCGGTTTGTCGGTGGCCAGCGTGGCGCTGCGTGGTGAACCCACCGGCGTGGCCCATTGCTGGAACGCCGACGTGGTGGCCACCGCCAAGCGCGACCTGCGCGTGGGCGAAATGCTCGACGGTGAGGGCGGCTACACCGTCTGGGGCAAGTTGCTGCCGGCCGACACCTCGGCGCGCATGGGCGGCCTGCCGCTCGGCTTGGCGCACAACGTCAAGCTCACCCGCGCGGTCAAGAAGGGCCAGAGCCTGAGCTGGGCCGACGTGGCGATGGACACCTCGACCAGCGCCTACAAGACCCGGCGCGAGATGGAGGCGATGTTCGCGGCGCCAGTGCTCAAAACGGCCTGAGCCGCCGGGCCCATCCAATTGGCACCCAATTGCGACCCATTTGCAACACGGCCCTCCCTTTGGCCTGAGCCGCCGCCGCGCAGCTTTCCGGCCCAGAATCTGGGGGGTGTGATTTTTCACGTTCCGTGACAAACTCCGTTGCCGTCCCCACAACGAGGGATGCACTTTTTGGCAACCTCCACCTACATTCGTCTGGAGGCCAGGACGCCGCGGGCTGATTCCGACCCGGGCGCGAAAGCCAAAACAACGAGGGGAACAGGTCATGGATCGTCTGACATGGTCGGCTGACCAGCCGGCCTTTGCGACGTTTACGCCGGCCGGCTTTGTCGGCCTGGCGCCACGATCGCCGGCCTTGCTGATGGCCAAGGTGCTGGTGGTGGACGACCATGAACTGGTCCGCATCGGCATCCGTTCGGTGCTGCAGATGGCCGGTGATGCCGAGTTGCAGATTCTCGAGGCCGCCAACCTGCACGACGCGATGAGCCTGTACCGCGAGGTGCCCGACATTGCCCTGGTGCTGCTGGACCTGAACATGCCCGACTGCCGCGGCCTGCATGGCCTGAAGCAGTTCATCGAGGCCTTTCCCGAAGCGCGCATTGCGGTCGTCAGCGGCACACAAGACGAGTTCGTCGTCGGCCAGGTGCGCGCGCTGGGCGCCATCGGCTACGTGACCAAAGGCCAGGCGCCCAAGATCATGGCCGACTTCGTGCTCGGGCTGATCCGCAACGACCAGGAATCGGCCGGCACCGGCCAGCCCTGCGCCGCGCCGAATGGTTTTCTGCGCTTTCCCAAGTCGTCCAAGTACGACCGCGTGGCCGAACTCGGGCCGCGCCACCTCGAAATCCTCGACCATGTGCTGTTCGGCTGCTCCAACCAGGAGATCAGCACGTCCACCGGGCTGTCGCTGGGCACGATCAAGAACTACGTGTCGACGATCCTGCTGGCGCTCGATGTCAAGTCGCGCTCGCACTTGATCAGCCTGTTCCGCTAGTCGCTTCTGCGAGGGCTCATGGCCTTTCGCATCGCCGCCACCCAGGCCTGGCAGCCGACCGAACTCCAGCCCGACAGCGCCCCTGAGCGCCCGGCTGGCCGCGGCCCCATCAGCCGCATCGACCCGTTGCAGCGGCACGCGCTGCTGAGCCTGGCGGTGATCGCCGCGTCGGCGCTGGTCTTCGCGCTCGGGCACTGGGCTTTCAGCGGCCGCGCCGCGGCGCTCGGCTGGCTGGCCTCGCCACTGGGGGTTCTGGCGCTGCTGGCGGTGCAGGTCTGGCGCCACGGGCGGGCCGATCCGGCGCAGCCGGCGCTGCAGTGGCCGGAGTGGTTCGGCGGCCACCTCGGCCTGGTTGCGCTGCTGGCGTTGGCCTGGGGCGCGGCCGCCTGGTGGCTGGGGCTGTACAACGGGCTGGCGGCCGACCTGTGGATGGTGGTCGCGCTGGTGGCCGTGGCGGCGGTCGGCGCGCATGTGCTGGCGTCGAGCCGGCGTGCGGTGTGCCTGTGGTTGTTGCCGCTGCTGGGGCCGCTGATCGTGGTGGCGCTGCTCGGCCGCTCCGACGAAGCGACCTTGATGGCCGCGTTCGGCTTCATCGCGCTGGCCACCACCTTGTTCTTTGCCTTCAAGCGGCGCCAGTTGCTGCGCGACGCCGAACAGACCCGCCTCAGCAACGACGCGCTGGTGCGAGAGCTGCGCCAGCAGGTGTTCCTGGTGGAGCGTGCCAACCGCGACAAGAGCCGCTTCCTGGCCGCCGCCAGCCACGACCTGCGCCAGCCGATGCACGCGCTCGGGCTGTTCGCCGCAAGCCTGGAAAAGAGCCTGGTCGACACGCCGCTGCAGCCCACCGTGGTCAACATGATGCGCGCCGTCGATGCGCTGGAGCAGTCATGCAGCGCCATGCTCGACCTGTCCAAGCTCGATGCCGGCGTGGTCGAACCCAACCTGCAGTCGTTCCCGATCCGCGACGTGTTCCGCCGCCTGCACATGCACTGCGCCGGCCAAGCCGAGGAGCTCGGGCTGGGGCTGCGCTTCAAGCCGGGCGGGCGCATCGTCACGAGCGACCCGCAGTTGCTCGAACGGGTGCTGGCCAACCTGATCCACAACTCGATCCGCTATACCAAGGAAGGCGGCATCGTGGTGATGGCACGCAGCCGCGCCGACCGAATCAGCCTGGAGGTGTGGGACACCGGCATCGGGATTGCCGAAGACGAACTTCCCAAGGTGTTCGACGAGTTCTACCAGGTCAGCAACTCCGGGCGCGACCGCACGCGCGGGCTGGGCATGGGGCTGGCCATCGTGAAGCGGCTGGTGATGTTGATGGGCCACGAGCTGGAAGTGAAGTCGCGCCCCGGGCATGGCACGGTGTTCCGCATCCTGCTGGCGCACACCGAACTGGCCGACATGGACAACATGGTGCTCGGCGCCGAGACCGTGCCGGTGTTGATCGACGTGAACCGCACCGCGCTGGTGATCGACGATGAAGAGAGCATTCGCGTGGGCATGCGCGAGCTGCTGCAGACCTGGGGCTTCGAGGTGCTGCTGGCCGGCTCGATCGCGCAGGCCTGTACCGAGGTGCGCCGGCATGCGAGTGTGATCGACATCGTGCTGTCCGACCTGCGCCTGGCGAACAAGGAAGACGGCATTGCCGCGATCGAGGCGGTGCGTGCCGTCTACGGCGCGCCGCTGCCGGCCGTGCTGATCACCGGCGACACCTCGGCCGACGAAGTGAAACGGGCCCATGCCAGCGGCCACCAGGTGCTGTTCAAGCCGGTGCGCCCGCGCGAGCTGTACTCGATGTTGCGCAGCGTTCCGTAGACGCCACGCATCGGCGGCGGGCCTCCCTGTTGTTGGGGGTGCAGGACTCACCTTGGTCACTTGTGAGCCGCTGCCCCGGCCCCGAGCATCGACAAGCTGGACGCCCCATGAAGCCGCCTCAGGAACACCCTCACGTACGCCGTCACGCACCAGCGCGCCTGGCCGCGCTGGCGATGTTTGCGCTGCTCTCACTGTTCGCTGCACCCAGCGCATCGGCGCAGCAGCAGAGCGTGCCCGATTCGGTCGCCCCCACCGGCGCGCTGGCGCATGCACTGGCGCGCCAGCGCGATGCGCAGAACGTGCTGGTGCTCAGCGTTGAAGGCAAGGCGCTGTACGAGCGCGACCCGATCAAGTTCGACGGTTACACCTACTGCGGTCGCGCTGTGGCGCTGGCCGAACAGGGCGAGTTCCGCCAGAGCATCCGCGCTGCCAGCAAGGCCCTTCACCTGGGTGTCGAAGCCGACAACGAAGACCTGAAGGCGGTCGCCCAACGCGACCTGGCCATCGCCTACAACTATGCCGGGCTGCTGGACGACGCCGAGCGCTACGCCAACGCGGCGCTGGCGCTGAAGGCCACCGACCCGAAGCAGGTTTACGCGCCGGCCCACAAGATCATCGGCGACGTGGCGGCGCGGCGCGGCCGTTTTGGCGACGCCGAAGCCGCCTACCGGCGCAGCCTGGAGCTGGCCAGCGAACGTTTCCGGCCGCTCGTGCTGGTGTCGCTGGCCAACACGCAAACGGCAGCCGGGCAGGCCGCCCAGGCGCTGGTGCAGCTCGACGGTGTGGCTGTCGGTGCGGCCGCGGCGATGGGCAACTTTTTCCTGCGCAGCCGCGCGAATGCATTGCTGGGCGTCGGCGAACATGCCGCCGCGCTGGCGCTGTTCAACCGGGTTGCGGCCGACGGGCGTGGCGCCGATTCGACCTACCAGCGCCTGTGGGCGCAGGAGGGCATTGCACGCGTGCAACTGGCTGTGGGGCGGCGTGCCGAGGCGCTGGCGGCCTACCTCGAAGCAGTGCGCCTGGCCGACAGCCTGCGCGGCAAGTTCCAGAGCGACGAGTTCAAGACCGGCCTGTTCGGCGACGTGCAGAAGATCTTCGACGCCGCGCTCGCGCTGAGCCTGGACACGCAGGACTTCGAAGCCGCCTGGGCGCTGTCTGAGGCGTCGCGCTCGCGCCAGTTGCTCGACTCGATTCGCCAGCGCGCCCCCGATGCACTCGCCGGCCAGCGCGTCAGCCTGGCCGAGTTGCAGCAGTCGCTCGCGCCCGGCGAGGCGGTGTTGCAGTTCCATGTGCTGGACGATCGCAGCGTGGTGTGGCTGATCCAGCGCAGCGGCATGTCTGCCTCGGTGCTGCCGGTCGGCCAGGCCGTGCTGGCCGCGCAGGTAGACACCTTCCGCGCCAGCGTGATCGAGCGCCGGCGCACCACCACCGCGCTGGCCCAGGCGCTGTACCGAACGTTGCTGGCCGAGCAGAGCCTGACCGGCGTGGGCCGGCTGTTCGTGGTGCCGCACGGCCCTTTGCACTACCTGCCGTTCCAGGCCTTGCACGACGGGCGTGGCTGGTTGATCGAGCGCAGCGCGCTGGCGGTGTGGCCGTCGGCGGCCGTGGGCAAGCACCTGCTGGCGCGCGACGCGCCCGGCGTGGCCACCCTGCTCGGTTTCGGCAACCCCAGCAGCGACCGCAACGTGCCGCTGCCGGGCGCCGAGCGCGAGGTGCAGAAGGTGGCCCAGATGTTCCGCCAGAGCGATGTGTACCTGCAGCGGGACGCGACCAAGCAGCGCTTCAAGCTCGACGCCAACAAGGCCGGCGTGGTGCACGTGGCCGCGCACGCCGAGGTCGATGAAGTGGACCCGCTGTTCTCGCGCATCCTGTTTGCGTCCGACAACAGCGAGGCCGGGCTGCTGGAGGCGCGCGAGATCTACGGGCTGGAACTGGCGGGGGTGCGGCTGATCACCTTGTCGGCCTGCGAAAGCGGCCTGGGCAAGGTGGCCAAGGGCGACGAGATCCTGGGCTTCACGCGCTCGTTCCTGGCGGCCGGCGCGAGCAGCATCGTCGCGTCGCTGTGGCCGGTGGCCGACGACGCGACCGAGCTGCTGATGAACCGGCTCTACGGCGAACTGGCCGCCGGGCGCGACCTGATGCTGGGCATGCAGGCCGCACAGCGCGAGGTGCTCGGCACCCGGCGCTTTGCCCACCCGTTCTTCTGGGCCCCGTTCAACGTGATCGGCAACGGCCGCCTGCAACTCAGCGGCGGGGTGCGGCGTTGAGGCGCGCCGCAGCCATCGGCCTGGCGCTGTTGGGGCTGGCCGGCGCGGCGTTCGCGCAGGCACCGGCAGCTTCGGCGCCGGCCAATGCAGGCGCCGCCGACGCGCCGTTCGTGCTGCGCGAAATCCGCCTGCCGCGCACCGTGGCCGTGCCCGAAGAACAAGTCTTCGCCGTGCTCGCACCGTCCCTTCGGCGCGCCGTCGGGCCGGCCGAGAGGGCGGCCATGGTCAGCAAGGTCAAGCGCCTGTACGAGTCGCTCGGCTTCGGGCTGGCCGACATCGCCGAGGGCGCGCTGGACGTGGAGAGCGGTGCGTTCGAGATCCACATCGTCGAGCCGACCATCGGGCAGGTCGTGATCGAAATGGGCGCCACGCCGCCGATCAGCGCCGAGCGTGCGCGCCGGGTGTTCGAGAACCTGGGCCTGGTGCCCGGCGCGCCGCTGAACACCCAGCGCCTGGACCGGGCGATGTTCGTCCTGAACGACTGGCCGGGCGTGACCGCCCGCGCCGTCTTGACTCCGGTGCCTGAAGGCGGCCAGCACAACGTGCTGGTCGGCGTTGACGCCGGCTCGCGCCTGGACGGCACGATCGACTACGACAACCACGGCAGTGAGAGCAGCGGGCGGCACCGCCTGGGTGGCCTGCTGCGCTGGAACAACCCGCTCGGCCTGGGCGACAACCTCGACCTGCGCGCGCTGGTGTCGAGCTCGCAGCGCGTCACGGTCGGTCGCCTGGGCTACGAATTGCCGCTGGGCGCCACGCCGTGGCGTGCCGGCGCGGCGTATTCGCGCGTGACCTACGAGCTCGGCGGCAGCTTTGAGCTGCTCGGCGCGGTGGGCTCGGCCGACATTGTCGACGTGTCGCTGTCGTACCCGCTGATCCGCGAACGCGAGCGCAACCTGACTGCCCGTGTGGCGCTCGAGAACAAGCGCCTGGAAGACCGGTTCGACGCCGTCAACGTGGCGTCCAACAAGCACATCGACGACGTGCAGATTGCGCTGTCGTTCGAAGACCGCGACCGCTTCTGGGGCGGCGGCTACAACGGCGCCGGGCTCGGGCTGCAGTTCGGCCGGCTGGCTATCGCGACCGCCGACGTGAACACCAACGACGCTGTGTTGGGCAACCGCGCGACCCAGGGCAACTTTGCCAAGATCAACGCGCAAGTCACGCGCCTGCAGGCGATCACGCCGACCGTGCATGCCTTCGTCGGCCTGGCCGGGCAGTGGGCCAGCAAGAACCTCGACAACGCCGAAAAACTGACCCTGGGCGGCGCCAAGGGCGTGCGCTCCTACCCCGGCGGCGAGGCGCCGGCCGACCAGGGGCTGGTGGTGAATGCCGAACTGCGCTGGTGGATCGACCCGAGCTGGACCGCGTTCGGCTTTTACGACTGGGGTTACGGCGGGCTGCAGAAGCGCCCGCTGCCGGGCAACGACAACAAACGCATCCTGACCGGCGCCGGGTTGGGGCTGCAATTCACCCGGCCCGAGATCGTGTCGTTCAAGGCCAGCCTGGGCTGGCGCGGTGCCGAGCCGGTGCTGTCCGAACCCGGCAATGACCGGGTGCGGTTCCTGATCCAGGCCCAGAGGCCGTTCTAGCCTTTCCAGGAGATTCAGCATGAACCCATGCGCGATGAACCGTTCGGGCCGGCACTTGCCTCCGCTCAATCCTGTCGTGCTGGCTGTGCTGGCGCTGCTGGCCGCGCAGGCCGGGCCGGCGCTGGCGCAGCCGGTCCCCACCCAATTGCCGGTGCGCAATGCCACCGCCCCTATCAACGCCACGGTCGGTGCGGCCATCGGCACGCCCACCAACCCGGTGCTGCCGGTCACGCAGCAGGCCAGCGCCACGAACCGCGCGGTGGTCGAATGGAGCAGCTTCAACGTCGGCAGTGCCGCGCGGGTCGATTTTGCGCAGCCGAATGCGCAGAGCGTGCTGCTCAACCGGGTGGTCGGCGGCAGTGGCAACAGCCAGATCTACGGCAGCCTGACGGCCAACGGCCGCATCTTCATCGTCAACCCGTTCGGCGTTTATTTCGGCGGTACCTCGCAGGTCAATGTCGGCAGCCTGATCGCTTCGTCGCTCGACCTGACGCCGGCCATGGCCGACAACAACTACCAGGGCTTCCTGAACAGCACGGGCATCGACCTGGCCGGCAGCGGCCAGTTCGGCGTGCAGACCGCCAGCGACACCGCGGCCAACAAGATCACTGCGGCGCAGGGCGGTTCGGTGGCGCTGGTCGGCGGCGGCTTCGTCAGTGCCGGCGGCAACATCGACGCACCCGGCGGGCGCATCAGCCTGACCGTGGCGCCGGCCGTGCGGCTGGTGCCGGTGGGGCAGAGCGGGTTCGTCGACATGCTGGTCACCACCCCCGGCGCCAGCGGCAGCGCCACGGTGGGTGGGGTGCTGAACGCGTCGAGCGCGGTGGCGGGCACGCAGGGCGGGCAGATCATCGTGCAGGCGCCCAACATCACCACCTATTTCGGCGAGCCGGGGTTTTCGGTGTTGAGCGCCGACGGGCCGGCCGGTGGCGGAACCATCACCCTGGGGGACAACACCACCCGAGCGATCAGCGTCGAGCCCGGCAGCATCTTGCGCGCCGACGCGACCGACAATGGCAACGGCGGCTCGATCGCAGCGCGCGCAACTTTCGACTCGGTGCCCGTCGGCACCACGGGTCCGATCCCGCGTTCGACCTTCGGCGTTGCCGAGGTTTACGGCACGCTGCTGGCGCGCGGTGGCCCCAATGGCGGCAACGGCGGGCGCATCGAAACCTCGGGCACGGCCGTCAGCACCAGCCTGACGATCCCCGGCCAGGCCGGCACGCAGGTGCTGGCCGCCACGCTCGACGCCCGCGCCCGCGCGGCCACTGGCACGGCCGGCACCTGGACCCTCGACCCGTTCGACGTGACCATCACCAACGCTGCCACGACCGGCGTGAACGGCAGCTTCCAGCCCACCGGCCCGGGCGCCAACGTGCGCGCCGCCGACATCGCCACCGCGCTCGACAACGGCACCAGCGTCGAGATTTCCACCGGCACGGCCGGCGTGGGCAGCGCAGCCGGCGACATCACCCTGGCCGGCCAGACCGCGATCGTGCGCAACACCGGCACGGCGCCCACCACCTTGACCTTGCGCGCCCACGGCAACGTGACGATGGCGGCGGGCAGCTCCATCGGCGTCGGCGAGGGGGTCGTCGGCCCCTTCAACGTCAACCTGTTCAGCGACCTGGACGGCAACGGCAGCGGCGTGGTGTCACTGGTCGGCGCGAACATCACCACCGTCGGCGGCAACGTTGCCTTGAGCGGCGGGCTCGACCCGGCCACCGGCTTTGCCAGCGCCAACGCACAGTCGCCCGGTGTGCTGCTGCAGGGCTCGACGATCAACACCGTTGGCGCCGCCAACCGCGGCAACGTGACCATCCGCGGCTCGGCCGCGAGCGCCACCGCCAGTGCGGTGGGACAGACCGGCGTGCTGCTGACGGGCCAGTCGTCGATTGCCGGCGGCAACATCGCGATCCATGGCCAGGCCGGCGCCGGAGCGGCCGTGCGTCTGGACGGTGCCAACCTGGCGACGCAGGCCGGGCTGATCGAGCTGCGCGGCGTGGCCACGCGCAATCTGTCCGGCACCGGCCAGATGGTCGGCGTCGATCTGGACAACGCCACGAGCTTGACGCTGGGCACCGGTTCGCTGCTGGTGGCCGGGCGCGCCGACGAGAACGGACTGGCGCCGGGCACGCCCGGCGTCGGCATCCGCGCCGACGATGTGCGCATCAGCGGCGCGGCGGTGTCCAGCGGGCGGGTCATGCTGGTCGGCCAGTCGGTCGGTTCGGCCGGGCCGGGCATCGCGGTGCAGGACGTCGAAGCCAATGGCATCGTGATCGCGATCGACAACAACGGCGCGCTCGCACCGATCGGCGCCAACATCGTGCTCGGCGCCAGCGCGGCCACCCAATCCGCTGCGCTCGGGGTGGGCAGCAACACGCTGCGCGCAATCACCACCGGCGCGGTGAACCTGCGGCCGCTCGGGGTTGACGCGGCCGGCAACGTGGTCGAGCTGCCGGCCGTGCCGATCGTCGTCGGAGCGCCCGGTGCCGCGCCGGCCGGCAGTTTTGCGGTCGACCCGGCGCTGCTCAAGGGCCCGGGGGTGTTGACCGGCGGGCTGTCGGCGGGGCAGGGCTTCGTGGTCGGGTCGAGCGCGCACACCGGGCTGATCACGCTGGCCGCAAACGCCTTCCCGGCCACCACCTTGGCGATGACCTTGCAGAACCAGGGCACCGGCTCAGCCGGGCTGCAGCTCGGTGGCGGCAATGGGCTGGGCACTTTGGGGCTGTTGACTGCTGGCAACGTGAACCAATCCGGCGCGCTGACGGCGCAGAACCTGGTGGTGCAAGGCGGCACCGCCAGCCGCATCGACCTGTCCAACCCCGCCAACCAGTTCGGCGTGCTGGCTTTCGACCCGCCGCAATTCCTGAGCGTGGCCACGCAAGGTAACCTGACGGTCGATGCCGCCAGCGCGTTGGGCTGCAACGCGGCGAGCAACACGCTCGCGGCCATCAACATCAGTGACAGCGTGGCCGGCGCGCAGACGGTGCTGCGCTCGATCGCGGGCGACCTGCGGCTGAACCGGTCGATTGCGTTGCCGACGGAAGGCGTGTCGTCACTCGACCTGGTGACACCGGCGAACTTCATCGCCGGCGAGGGCGTGAACATCAGCGGGCCGGCGAGCAGCCAGTGGCGCGTGTGGACCCAGGCGCCCACCAACGTGACGCGAGGCAACCTGCAAGCCGCCAACCTGTACGGCTGCGCTTACGGCGACAGCACGGTCTGTTCGCTGTCGGGCGTGGCCATTCCGGCCGGCAACCGCTTCCTGTTCGTCGACCGGCCGCTGCTCAACGTGGCCGCCAACCCGACCCGTGGCGTGGCCGGCCAGCCGATTCCGACCCTGGGCTACACCGTCACCGGCGTGGTCAATGGCGATCCTCCCGCCACGGTGGTGGGCGGCGCGCTGGCCACCGAGGCCAGCTCGGCCAGCGGCCCGGGCATCTACGCCATCACCCAGGGCAGCCTGACCTCGCCGTTGGGCTACGTCGTGCGGTACCAGGGTGCTGACCTGACGCTGAGCGCGCTGCTCTACGACATCCAGGACCCGACGCGCCAGGCGATCCAGTCGGGCTTCCTGTCCGAACAGCGCTCCGACGTGTACGGGCGCAACCTGGCGCTGCCCTACATCTGCACCGCGGCGGCCGGCGCGGCCCGAACCCCCGGCGACGGCAGCGCGTCCGACCCGCTCGCCCATGAATGGGGCAAGGTGCGCGGCCTGCCGCAACTGTCGGGTTGCCTGGACATCAAGGACGGTGGCCAGTGCGCTGCGTTCTGAGTGCGCCGAAAGACGGGCCGCGAAAATGACTTTCGGCAGATGTGAGCCGGCACGCGAGTTTCCAGAATGCGGTGCCGCCCCCAACTCGTGACTCGCGCCGCCCCATGACCGCCCTGCCCGTGGACGATCTGCTAGCCCCCCTGGGTGACGACACGCCTTGCGGCGACGATCTGGAGTACGACCCGGCGTTCGTGGCGCTCGAAGCGGCGTCGCGCGGCAAACCCGAGCAGCAGTTCGGCGACAAGGTCATCCCCGCCGAAGAACCGGACTGGCGCACTGTTCATGAGCAGGCACTCGAGATCGCCCAGCGTACGCGCGACCTGCGCGTGGCGGTGCTGCTGGCGCGTTCGGGTGCGCGCGTGTACGGCCTGCGGTCCTATGCCAGCGGCCTGGCGCTGGTGGCCGGCCTGCTCGAACGCCACTGGCCGCACGTTCACCCCAAGCTCGACGCTGACGACAACAACGACCCGACCATGCGCATGAGCGCGCTCGACCCGCTGGTCGATGGCGAAGGCGGGCTGGCCGACCTGCGCGGCGCGGCGGTTGGCACCGGGCGCATGGGGATCACGGTGCGCCAGATCGAATTCACCTTCGGCAAGGCCGAGCCGCGCCCCGGCGAGGCGGTGCCCACGCAAGAGGGCGTGGTCCAGGCCCTGAAGGGCTTCGAGGCGGCCGAGCCGGGCTGGCTGGAGGCGCTGCGCCAGGTCGGCGCCGACCTGAAGCGCATCGACGTGGCGATCACCGAGAACCTCGGCGGTGCCGCCGGCCCCGACATGGCCAGCCTGCGCACCCTGGCGCGCTGCCTGAGCCTGGCGGCCGACCAGGCGGGTGGCGTGGAGGCGCAGGCTGCCGAAGACGGTGTGGCTGGCGAAGCCGGCGGGGCGGTGACGGGCCAGGCGGTCGCCAGCGGTGGCATGGCCACGCGCGACGACGTGCTGCGGACGCTGGACCGAGTCTGCGACTGGCTTGAACGTAATGAGCCGACCAACCCCGCGCCGCTGCTGATCCGGCGCGCCCAGCGCCTGATGAAAAAGAACTTCATGGACATCATCCGCGACCTGGCCCCCGATGGCTTCGACCAGGTCGAGAAGATTGCCGGCACGGTCGAGTAGCGCCTGCCTGCCTTTCACCACCGCCCCGACAACCACCCGCCATCGACCCCGCGACCCCGTGAACCCGTGAACCCGCAATAGGAGACCGACCATGGCCACCAGCAGTCAGAAATTCATCGCCCGCAACCGCGCCCCGCGTGTGCAGATCGAATACGACGTCGAGCTCTATGGCGCCGAGAAGAAGGTCCAGTTGCCGTTCGTGATGGGCGTGCTGTCCGACCTGTCGGGCAAACCCAGCGAGCCGCTCGCGCCGGTGGCGGACCGCAAGCTGCTCGAGTTCGACGTCGACAACTTCGACACGCGCATGAAGTCGATGAAGCCGCGCGCTGCCTTCCAGGTGCCCAACACACTCACTGGCGAAGGCAACCTGAGCGTGGACATCACCTTCAGCAGCATGGACGACTTTTCGCCCGCGGCGGTGGCACGCAAGGTTGACTCGCTCAACAAGCTGCTGGTGGCGCGCGAGCAGTTGCACAACCTCATCACCTACATGGACGGCAAGACCGGGGCCGAAGACCTGCTCGCCAAGGTGATGGCCGATCCGGCCTTGCTGGGCAGCCTGGCCAGCGCCAAGAAAACGAGCGACGCGGGCGACGCGAGCGACGCGCCTGGCGAACCCAAGGCCTGAGCACGGCGCCCCGGGAACACCAGAGCACACCAGACAAGACCAACAGCGACCTTGACGGAGAAGCCTCATGGCAGATGCACAAACCCAGTCGTCCGCGTTGCAGGGCGTGGAGTTCGAAGGCGGCGACTTCGCCAGCCTGCTGAACAAGGAGTTCAAGCCGCAGACCGACGAGGCCAAGTCGGCCGTCGAGTCGGCCATCCTGACGCTGGCGCAACAGGCGCTGGCGCAGACCTCGCTGATCGGCAGCGATGTGGTGGCCAGCATCGAGGCCATGATCGCCGAGCTCGACAAGAAGCTCAGCACGCAGATCAACGCCGTGATGCACCACCCCGATTTCCAGCAACTGGAAAGCGCGTGGCGCGGCCTGCACCACCTCGTCAACAACACCGAAACCGACGAGATGCTGAAGATCCGGGTGATGAACATCTCCAAGGCCGAACTCGGCAAGACGCTCAAGCGCTACAAAGGCACGGCCTGGGACCAGAGCCCGCTGTTCAAGAAGGTCTACGAAGAAGAGTTCGGCCAGTTCGGCGGTGAACCGTTCGGCTGCCTGGTCGGCGACTACTACTTCAGCCAGAGCCCGCAGGACGTGGAGCTGCTGGGAGAGATGTCCAAGGTGGCCGCCGCGGCGCACACCCCTTTCATCGCCGCCGCCGACCCGAAGCTGATGGGCATGGACAGCTGGCAAAAGCTCGCCGACCCGCGCGACCTGACCAAGATCTTCACCACGCCAGAGTACGCCGCCTGGCGCTCGCTGCGCGAGTCGGACGACGCGCGCTACATCGGCCTGGCGATGCCGCGTTTCCTGGCGCGCATTCCGTACGGCGCCAAGACCAACCCGGTCGAAGAGTTCAACTTCGAAGAAGACACCGCCAACGCCGACCACACCAAG
>JANMYQ010000011.1:0-11640 GCA_031382215.1 Methylibium sp. | reverse complement strand
GCCACGACCTTGCCCATGTCGATGCCGTACTTCAGTACGGTGTCACCGACGGCCATGTCCTTCAGGGCCACCTTGTGGCCGATCGGGATGTCCTGGCGCGCCTGCACGCCGATGGTCTTGTCCTCGTCCATGATCCAGCCGGTCATGGCGGTGCCTGCGGTCACGCCTTCGACCACCACCACGGCAACGGTGTCGCGGGCGTCGTGCAATACAAAGTGAATCATCGGCTTGTCTCCTGTCAATGGTCTGGGTCGGGCGCCGGATCGGTGTCATGTCGATGCGGTGCGGCAGTATCGGTTCACCCAAGACCCAGCGTCAAACAAGTCATCTAGATGACCTGCTTGAGGTGCTGCAAGGCTGCCGCCTACACTGCGCCCGCCCATGTCCACCGCCCGCGCCACCCCTCATGCCAGCAAGGCGCCTGCCGCCTTCCAGGCCATCGCTCCCGGCGCCACGGGCGCGCCCTTGTACCGCGAGGTCAAGCGCGCGTTGCTGCGGGCCATCGAGGCCGGCACCTGCCAGCCCGGCCACACCTTGCCGAGCGAAACGGCGCTGGCCGGTGCGCTCGGGGTGTCCATCGGCACCTTGCGCAAGGCCGTCGACGAACTGGTGTCCGAACACCTGCTGGTGCGGCGCCATGGGCGGGGCACGTTCGTGGCCACGCACGGGGTCGATCGTTTCCTGTTCCAGTTCTTCCACGTCGAGCGCCGCGACGGGCTGCGCGAGGTGCCCGAGGTGGACCTCGTGTCGTTCGAGCGTCTGCGCTGTGACGCCGACGGCGCGCACACGCTCGGCGAGCCGGCCCAGGCGCTCGGCCTGCGCGCGGGCGACCCGGTGATCCAGATCGAGAACCGCCTGCGCCTGCAGGGCCGCGCCGTGGTCTACGACCGGCTCACGCTGCCGGCCAGCCTGTTCCGCGGCCTGACCGAGAAGCGCCTGCGCGAGCGGCCCGGCACGATCTACCAGTACTACCAGTCGGAGTTCGGCATCACCGTGCTACGTGCGCTCGAACGCGCGCGTGCCTGTGCGGCCGACCGTGCCGCCGCCCGCGTGCTGGGCGTGGCCGTGGGCCTGCCGGTGATGCAGGTGGACCGCACCGCCCTGAGTTTTGGCGACCGGCCGGTGGAGCACCGGGTGTCCATCATCGACACCCGGCATCACGACTACGTGAACCTGTTGTCCAAGCCGGCGGCGCGTGGTGAGTGAGCTGCCGCACGCCCCATCGCGCGCCCCATCGGGTGCGCTGTCGAGTGCCCTGGTGCGCGCCCGCGCCTTGCTGCCGGGGAGCACGATCTGCGTGCTCATTGCGCTGGCCGCCACCTTTGTGGCCACCTTGCATGGCGGGCCGCAAATGCTGTATGCGCTCTTCTTCGGGGTGGCCTGCAACTACCTGAGCCAGGAGCCCAACACCAAGCCCGGCATCGACCTGTGCTCGCGCGGCGTGCTGCGTTTCGGGGTCGGGCTGCTCGGCGCGCGCATCACCGCCGAGCAGATTGTCGGGCTGGGCTGGAGCACGGCGCTGATCGTCGTTCTGGCGGTGACCAGCACCATCCTGGTCGGCCACCTGCTGGCGCGGCGCTTGGGGCTGAGCCGCAGCCAGGGCATCCTGGCGGGCGGCGCGGTGGCGATCTGCGGTGCATCGGCGGCGTTGGCGATCTCGGCGGTGCTGCCGCGTGAAAAGGACGGCGACCGCTTCACCCTGCTGGTGGTGGTGACGGTGACCGCGCTGTCCACGCTGGCGATGGTGTTTTACCCGCCGCTGGCCCGGCTGCTGAACCTGAGCCCGCAGATGGCCGGGCTGTTCCTGGGCGGCACCATTCACGACGTGGCCCAGGTGGTGGGCGCCGGCTACACGCTGGGGCCCGAGGCGGGTGACTACGCCACCATCGTCAAGCTGTTCCGCGTGGCCATGCTGGCGCTGGTGGTGGTGGTGGTGTCGGCCGCGTTCAAGCAGGCCCGCGAGCAGGCCGACCTGGCGGCCCGGCAGCCCCACACAAAGCAGCCGCTGGTGCCATGGTTCCTGTGGATGTTCATTGCCGTGGTCACCATCAACTCGCTGGGCTGGGTGCCGGCGCCGGCCCAGCAGACCCTGGCCTGGGCGTCGCGCGCCTGCCTGGTGGTGGCGATTGCGGCGCTGGGCATGAAGACTTCGTTCGCCCAGCTCGCCCGCGCCGGCTGGCGGCCGTTTGCACTGCTGCTGGTTGAGACACTCTGGATGGCCGCGCTGGTGTTGACCGCCATCGCGCTGGTGAAATAGCGCCGGTGCAGCGGGCGTGGGCGTTGGCGTCGGCGAAGCAGCGTTAAGCTGCGCACCATGGACAAAAAACTCGACCTGACTGCCCGCAACTTCCCCACCGCGCTGGAAGAAGCCGAGTCGCTTACCGCCCCGTCGCGCTACGGCGGGCCGGAGAGCGCCTACCGCCTGGCCTTCACCGACACCGACTTCCTGCTGCGCGAAGAACTGCGCCCGGTGCGCATGCAGCTGGAGCTGCTCAAGCCCGAGATGGTGCAGAGCGAACTGGGCATCGAATCGACCATCGTGATCTTCGGCAGTGCGCGCATCCTGCCGCCCGAAGTGGCCGCACAGCGGCTGGCGCAGGCGCGCAGCGGCAGCGACCCGGCGGCGCTCAAGCGGGCCGAGATGCACGTGAACATGGCGCACTATTACGACGAGGCGCGCCGCTTTGCCGAGCTGGTGACGGTCCGCTCGCGCAGCCTGGACACGCCGATCTACGTCGTCACCGGCGGTGGCCCCGGCATCATGGAAGCCGGCAACCGTGGCGCCTTCGAGGCCGACGGCAAGAGCATCGGCCTGAACATCGTGCTGCCGCACGAGCAGGCGCCCAACCCGTACATCACGCCGGAGCTGTGTTTCCAGTTCCACTATTTCGCGCTGCGCAAGATGCACTTCCTGATGCGCTCGATCGCGCTGGTGTGCTTCCCCGGCGGCTTCGGCACGCTCGACGAGCTGTTCGAAACCATGACCCTGATCCAGACCGGCAAATGCCGGCGCCGCCCCATCCTGCTGTTCGGGCGCGACTTCTGGACCCGGCTGATCAACTTCGAGCTGCTGATCGAAACCGGCATGATCGGCGCCAACGACGTACACCTGTTCCACTTTGTCGAGACCGCCGAAGAGGCCTGGGCGCAGCTGGAGGCCGAATACGGCTTCGACCTGCCCGCGACGCAGACCGGCGACTTCGCGGTCGATATCTGAAACCGGCCGACCCTGATCCCCATGAACCACCAGCTCAGCCTGATCGGCGCCCCCACCGACATCGGCGCCGGCAGCCGCGGCGCCAGCATGGGGCCCGAGGCGCTGCGCGTGGCCGGCATCGTGCCGGTGCTGCAAGGCCACGGGCTGGAGGTGCTGGACCGCGGCAACCTCGGCGGCCCCGCCAACCCGTGGCTGGCGCCGGTGAACGGCTACCGCCACCTGAACGAGGTGGTGGCCTGGAACCTGGCGGTGCACGAGGCGGTGCATGCCGAACTGACTTTGGGCCGCCTGCCCATCCTGCTCGGCGGCGACCATTGCCTGGGCATCGGCTCGATCAGCGCGGTGGCGCGCCATTGCCGCGAGGCCGGCAAGAAACTGCGCGTGTTGTGGCTCGACGCGCATGCCGACTTCAACACCAACACGCTGACCCCCAGCGGCAACATCCACGGCATGCCGGTGGCGTGCCTGTGCGGCCAGGGCCCGAAAGAGCTGATCGAGATCGGTGGCACCGTGCCGGCCATCAACCCCAAGGTGCTGCGCCAGATCGGCATCCGCAGCGTCGATGCCGGCGAGAAGCGGCTGGTGCATGAAGCCGATCTCGAAGTCTTCGACATGCGCTACATCGACGAGATGGGCATGCGCCACACCATGGAGCTGGCGCTGGCCACGATCGACGCCCACACCCACCTGCACGTGAGCTTCGACGTGGACTTTCTCGACCCCGACATCGCCCCCGGCGTGGGCACCACCGTGAAGGGCGGGCCGACCTACCGCGAAGCGCAGTTGTGCATGGAGATGATTGCCGACACCGGCCGGCTCGCATCGCTCGACGTGATGGAGCTGAACCCGGCGCTCGACGTGCGCAACCGCACCGCCGAGGTGGCGGTCGATCTGATCGAGAGCCTGTTCGGCAAGAGCACCCTGATGCGCAAGTGAGCTTTGCTCATGCGGCGGTGGGGAGCAGCAGCCACCAGGCCAGCAAGCCCAGCAACCCAGCCCAGACAAGCAGCACGCCCAAGGCGCCCCACCACAGCTTGGGCAATGAATCCTTCGATGCCCGGGCTTCGCTCAGCAAGGCCTGCCACAGCGGCCGTGGCGTGAGGCGCACGACCAGCGCCACGCCGAGCGGAATGAGGATCAGCTCGTCGAGCAAGCCCAGCACCGGAATGAAGTCGGGGATCAGGTCGATCGGGCTGACGGCGTAGGCGATCACGGCAAGAGCCACCCAGCGCGCCGCGCGCGGCGTCTGCGGGTGCTTGAACAGCTTCCACAGCGCCAGCAGGTGCACGCCGATCTGCGCCATGCCGGCGCCTTTGAAAATGCGCTGAAAAAAGCTCATCGATCGGCCACCCGTTCTGCGTCCTTGATGATGCGCGCCAGCCGGTCGGCGAGTTTTTCGGTGCTGAGCTTCTCGCGAAAACGTTCGACCATCAGCGGCAGGCAGAACGGACTCGGCGCTTTCAGCTCAACGAACTCGATCCGCAACGAAACCATGCGGCGCAGGCTCGCCTTGAGCCGCCCGATGTCCAGCTCCTGGCTCAGCACCTCGGTCTGCGCCTGGCTCAGCAGCAGGTTGCTCGCGTCGTACTTGCGGAAGACTTCGTAGAACAGCCCGCTCGACGCCTGCAGTTGTTTGCTGCTCTTGGGCGCGCCGGGGTAGCCGGTGAACACCAGCCCGGCCACGCGCGCGATCTCGCGAAAGCGGCGTTGCGCCAGTTCACCGGAGTTCAGGCTCGCAAGCACATCGGTCAGCAGGTTCTCGGTGCTCAGCACGGTCTGGTCGAGCAGGCTGGTGAGGTCCATCGCCTCCGCACTCAGCAGCTCGAAGCCGTAGTCGTTGACGGCCAGGCTGAAGGTGTTGGGTGCGTGGCGCGACAGGCGCCACGCCAGCAGGCTGGCCAGCCCCATGTGCACATTGCGGCCGGCAAACGGGTACAGGAACACGTGCTGGCCCTCGCGCGAGCGGAACTGTTCGATCAGCAAGCTCTGCGGCGTGGGCAGGCGCGACAGCTTGGCCTGGGTCTGCAACATCGGCATCGCGGCCAACATCTCGGGCTCGAGCCAGTCGCCCTGCGCCGCGCCGGCCAGCATCTCGAGCACCGCGTCGGCGAGTTCGCTGGACAGCGGCATCTTGGCGCCGCCCCAGGCCGGCACGATGCCGCGCGGCTTGGCGGCCTTCTTCACGTAAGCCGTCATGTCCTGCGTGCGGATGAACTCCAGCACCCGGCCGGCGAACACGAAACAGTCGCCCTTGCGCAGCCGCGCGATGAAGCTCTCTTCCATCACGCCGATCTTGCCGCCGCTCAGGTACTTCACGCTCATCGATGCATCGCTGACGATCGTGCCCACCTGCAGCCGGTGGCGCTTGGCGATGCCGCGGTCGGGCACGCGGTAGACGCCGTCGATGGGCTGGATTCGGTGGTAGTCGGGGTAGGCCGCCAGGCTCGCGCCGCCTTTCTCTACGAAGTCGAGCGCCCACTGGAATTCGTCGTCGGTGAGCTCTCGATAGGCGTGCGCGGTGCGCACTTCGGCGAACAGCGCATCACGCTCGAAGCCACCGCCCAGCGCCACCGTCACCAGGTGCTGCACCAACACGTCGAGCGGCTTCTCGGGCGCGGCGCGCTTTTCGATGCGCCCTGCCGCCACCGCACGCCGCGCAGCAGCCGCTTCGACCAGCTCCAGCGTGTTCGTCGGCACCAGCGTGATGCGGCTCGGCCGCCCCGGCGCATGGCCGCTGCGGCCAGCGCGCTGCAGCAGCCGCGCCACGCCCTTGGCGCTGCCGATCTGCAGCACACGCTCGACCGGCAAGATGACAACGCCCCGGTCGAGCGACGACGTTGCCACCACCGCCTTCAAGCGCCCCTCCTTCAAGCCGAGCTCGACCCATTCGCGCACCGACTTGTCGAGCGAGCCGTGGTGCAGCGCCACCACGCCGGCCCACTCGGGCCGTTCGCGGATCAGCAGCTGGTACCAGATCTCGGCCTGCGAGCGCACGTTGGTGAACACCAAAGTGGTGCCGCTGCGTTCGATCTCGGCGATCACCGGCATCTGCATTTGCGCGCCCAGGTGGCCGCCCCATGAAAAGCGGCCGGGGTCGGCGGGGATCAAGGTGTCGATCTGCAATGTCTTGTCGACCCGGCCCTGCACGCGCAGGCCCTGCGCGTGGCCCAGCAGCACCTGCATCGCTTCGTCCACATTGCCCAAGGTGGCGCTCAGGCCCCACACGACGAGCTGCGGGTTCCAGCGCTTCAATCGAGCCAGTGCCAACTGCACCTGCACGCCGCGCTTGTTGCCCATCAACTCGTGCCATTCGTCGACGATGACGCAGTGCACCGCACCGAGTTCGTCGCGCGAATTTTCGCGCGTGAGCATCAGGCTCAGCGACTCGGGCGTGGTGATCAGCGCCGTGGGAAAGCGTCGGTCCTGGCGTGCGCGTTCGGCCGAGCCGGTGTCGCCGGTGCGCTGGCCGACCGTCCAGGCCAGGCCGAGTTCGGTGATCGGCAGTTGCAGTGCGCGCGTCGTGTCGGCGGCGAGTGCGCGCATCGGCGTGAGCCACAGCACGCCCAGCGGCGGCGCGCCCTTGGGCGGCTGTGGCATCGCCAGGCCGCGCATCAACGCACCCCACCACACCGCGTAAGTCTTGCCGCTGCCGGTGCTGGCGTGCAGCAGGCCGCTGCGGCCGGCCTGCATGGCGGCCCAGACCTCGCGCTGGAACTCGAACGGCAACCAGCCG
The DNA here is from genome assembly GCA_031382215.1 of Methylibium sp. Classification (GTDB taxonomy): domain Bacteria; phylum Pseudomonadota; class Gammaproteobacteria; order Burkholderiales; family Burkholderiaceae_C; genus LGRD01. Next base: position 4,690 of record JANMYQ010000011.1, on the reverse strand, counting down.
CGCGCGTCGAACCAGCGGCCGGCCATCGAAGCTTCAGCGTCCAGCGGGGCGGCAGGCCTGTCCATGCACGCATTATTCGGGCAAGCGGCGGGCTAGGCCGACCGCGCGGCGCGCGGTGGTAAGTTCGGGCCGCTAGCACCACAACACAAGCAGGAGACAAACATGAATTCCCTCGCACACTGGGTCTGCAACGCTGCGCTGGGCGCCGCGCTGGCCGTCATCGCGACCAGCCCATTTGCCCAGATCGACAAGCCGGTGAAGCTCATCGTCGGCTTCCCGCCCGGCGGCTCGGCCGACATTGCCGCGCGGCTGCTGGCCGAGCGCATGAAGGACGAGCTCAAGCAGACCGTCACGGTCGAGAACAAGGCCGGTGCCGGCGGGCGCATCGCGGCCGAGATGCTGAAGAACGCGCCGGCCGACGGCACGTCGATCCTGCTCACGCCGATCGTCGTGCCGGTGCTCGCGCCGCTGGTGTTCTCCAAGCTCGCCTACGACCCGCAGGCCGACTTCGCGCCGGTGGCGCATGTGGCCAACTTCCAGTTCGCGCTGTCGGTCAACGCCACGCACCCGGCGAAGAACGTGCAGGAACTTCTGGCGTGGTTCAAGGCCAACCCGACGGCGGCGAACTTCGGCACCCCGGGGGCCGGCAGCCTGCCGCACTTCTTCGGCGTGATGATCGCGCGGGGCGCCGCGCTGGACCTGGTGCACGTGCCCTACGGCGGCGGTGGCCCGCTGATGAACGCGGTGATGGGCAACCAGGTGAGCACCGGCATCGACACCTTGGTGGACCAGATCGAACTGCACCGCAGCGGCAAGGTGCGCCTGCTGGCCAGTTCGGGCGCGCAGCGCAGCCCGCTGTTGCCCGAGGTGCCGACGTTCGGAGAAGCCGGCTTGAAAGGTGTGGAGGGCACGAGCTGGTTCGCGGTGTATGCGCCGGCCAAGACGCCCGATGCAATCATCCGCCAGCTCAACGCAGCCATCAACGCGTCGCTCGCGGTGCCCGAATTGCGCGAGCGTTTTGCCAAGCTCGGCCTGGAACCCACCGGCGGCGCGCCCGCCGACCTGAGCGCTGCGATGAAGCGCGACACCGAGCGCTGGGCGCCGGTGGTGAAGGCCTCGGGCTTCAAGGCGGATTGAGGATCGGCGCGCCTGTGCTGGCCCATGACTTGGCCCACGACTTGCTTGCCATGCCGGGCGCTGCGTGTTTACGCGAATGCCCTCGGATTGAACGCGTGACTCACAATCCGCGCTCTCGCAAGTTCCAACGTTCCGCTTCTCCAGGAGATCCTCCCATGCGCAAACTCATCCTCGCCGCCACCGTGCTCGCCAGCTTTGCTGGTGTTGCCCATGCCGGCAAGACGCTGGACACCATCAAACAACGCGGCCAGGTGATCTGCGGCACCAACCCCAGCCTGCCCGGCTTTGCGGCGGCCGACAGCCAGGGCAACTGGGCCGGCCTGGACGTGGACATCTGCAAGGCCATCACCGCCACCGTGTTGAGCGACGCGAGCAAGATCAAGTGGGTGCCGCTGAACGCCGCGCAACGTTTTGCCGCGCTGCAGGCCGGCGAGGTTGACGTGCTCTCGCGCAACACCACCTGGACGCTCACGCGCGACGCGTCGCTGGGACTGCACTTCACCGGCGTGACCTACTACGACGGCCAGGGCTTCATGGTGCCCAAGAAGACCAAGGTCACCAGCGCCAAGCAGTTGAAGGGCGCCACGGTGTGCGTGCAGTCGGGCACCACCACCGAGAAGAACCTGAGCGACTACTCCAAGGCCGCCAACCTGAACCTGAAGTCGGTGGTGTTCGAGACCCAGGAAGCCACCAACAAAGCCTACTTCGCCGGCCGCTGCCAGGCCTATACCACCGACGCATCGGGCCTGGCCTCGGTGCGCAACAAGGAAGCCGGCAACCCCGAAGACCACGTGATCCTGCCCGAGCTGATCTCCAAGGAACCTCTGGGCCCGTCGGTGCGGCGCGGTGACGACGAGTGGTTCTCGATCGTCAAGTGGGTCGTCTTCGCGCTGATCGAGGCCGAGGAGTACGGCATCACCAAGGCCAACGTCGACCAGATGAAAGCCGAGAGCAAGGACCCGGTGGTGCAGCGCATCCTCGGTACGTCCGAAGACACCGGCAAGCTGCTCGGGCTCGACAAGGACTGGGCCTACCGCGCCATCAAGGAAGTGGGCAACTATGGCGAGATCTTCGAGCGCAACGTCGGCCCTTCGTCGGCGCTGAAGCTGCCGCGCGGCGCCAACAACCTGTGGAGCAAGGGCGGCTTCATGTACGCACCGCCGGTGCGTTGAACGTGCGCTAGAGAAAGACCACCACCGACCCACCGACTGCGCGCCCGGGCTCCCATGATCCCCGCCCGGGCCGCGCCTCCGAAGAAAAACCGCTGGACCTGGCGCAGCAAGGCTTTCAGGAGCGTGCTGTACCAGTTGCTGGCCATCGGCCTGCTGGTGGCGGCCGGCGCCTATCTGCTGCACAACACGCTGGCCAACATGCGGCTCCGCGGCATCCAGAGCGGCTTCGACTTCATCACCCAGCCGGCCGGCTTCTCGATCGGCGAAAGCATCATCCCGTTCGACTCGGCCGAGAGTTACGGCAAGGCCTTCGTCGTCGGCCTGAGCAACACCTTGCGGGTGGCGGTGGCCGGCATCGTGCTGGCCACGGTGCTGGGCACCTTGATCGGTATCGGCCGGCTGTCGCGCAACTACCTGGTGCGCAGTTTGTGCAGCGCCTACGTGGAGTTCTTCCGCAACGTGCCGCTGCTGCTCCAGTTGTTCATCTGGTATTTCATCCTGACCGAAACGCTGCCGCCGATCGAAGAGGCGCTCAAGCCGCTGGCCAATGTGTTCTTCAGCAAGAACGGGCTTCAGTTTCCGATTCCGCTGTGGGAGGGCGGCTGGTTCTCCGGCTGGGACATCCCCGAGAAGACCGAGCTGAACGTGGTGGGCGGCGGTTCGGTCACGCCCGAGTACCTGACGGTGCTGTTTGGGCTGACCATCTACACCGCGGCCTACATCGCCGAGATCGTGCGCGGCGGCATCCAGGCGGTGCCGTTCGGGCAGCATGAAGCCAGCGCCGCGCTCGGCCTGTCGCGCCGCATGGAGGTGCGCCTGGTGCTGCTGCCGCAGGCGCTGCGCGTGATCATCCCGCCGGTCACCAGCCAGTACCTGAACCTGACCAAGAACTCCTCGCTGGCGGTCGCGGTGGGCTACCCGGATCTGGTGTCCATCTCGAACACCTCGCTGAACCAGACCGGCCGCGCGATCGAGTGCATCACGATCATCATGGCGATCTACCTCACCTTGTCGCTGCTGACTTCGTGGTTCATGAATGCGTACAACAAGCGTGCGTTGTTGAAAGAGCGTTGAGATGAATCTCGGTACTTCGGTCCGTATCGATATTGAGCAAAGACGCTGTGCGGGGATCGGGCCGCCGGCGCATGCTGCTCCGCTCATGTCCCCCGGGCCGGAAGAGACTCGGCCCTCCTCCTTTACTTCGTTACGCAGCAAGCACCAACGTCCCGATCCGGGCAACGGTTTTGGCTTTTCGACCGCGAAAAAAGACCGTTGCAAGCCGGGGGCGTCGGGTGGGGGACATAGCGAAGTAAAGGGGGAGGGCCGAGTCTCTTCCGGCCCGGAGGACATGAGCGGTGTTCCCCGCCCGATGGCCACGGCCGGCACAAGCTCCGCCTTTCAACGCCGCGGAGCGTGAATTCACCATGACCAGCACCGACACCACCTTCGCCCCAATCCCCAGCCGCCCACCCCCGGTAGCCGTAGGCGGCATCGTGCACTGGTTGAAACACAACCTGTTCGACGGTTGGGTCAACACCCTGGCAACGATCGCAGTACTGGCCGTGCTGGCCTGGGCCTTGCCGCCGATGTTCCGCTGGGGTGTGGTCAACGCGGTGTTCGGCGCCGACAACGCCGCCTGCCGCGCCGTGGCCGAGATCGGCGCGTGCTGGGGCGTGGTGGCCGAAAAGTACCGCCTGATCCTGTTCGGCCGCTACCCGTATGCCGAACAGTGGCGCCCACTGCTGGCCTGCGTGCTGATGATCGCGATCATCGCCGCGAGTTGCTGGCGGCCGTTCTGGCGCTTGTGGCTGCTGGGCGCGTGGGTGTTCGTCATGGCCGCGTTCTTCGTGTTGATGCTGGGCGGCGTGTTCGGGCTCACGCCGGTGGAGACCTCGCGCTGGGGCGGCTTCCCGCTCACGGTGCTGCTGTCCACCGTGAGCCTGGTGGTCGCCTTTCCGCTGGCGGTGCTGGTGGCGCTGGGCCGGCAGTCGCGCATGCCGGGCATCCGCACCATCTGCGTGCTGTACGTGGAGCTGGTGCGCGGCGTGCCGCTGATCTCGGTGCTGTTCATGGCCTCGTTCATGTTCCCGCTGTTCATGCCACAAGGCACCACGATCGACGTGCTGGTGCGCGTGCTGGTGGGCGTGACCCTGTTCACCGCCGCCTATCTGGCCGAGGTGGTGCGCGGCGGCCTGCAGGCCTTGCCCAAAGGCCAGGTCGAAGCGGCGCAGGCGCTCGGCCTGGGCTACTGGCAAACCACCTTGATGGTGGTGCTGCCGCAGGCGCTGCGGCTGGTGGTGCCGGCCATTATGAACACCTTCATCGGGGCGTTCAAAGACACCTCGCTCGTCACCATCGTGAGCCTGTACGACCTGACCGGC
>JANMYQ010000005.1:0-13947 GCA_031382215.1 Methylibium sp. | reverse complement strand
CATCTACCTGGCGCTGCGCAAGAACGAACTCATCGCCAGCAAGACGATCGAGCAGTTCTTCGACCCGGTGAAGGGCATGTTCCTGCCCGACCGCTACATCAAGGGCGAGTGCCCCAAGTGCGGCGCCAAAGACCAGTACGGCGACAACTGCGAGGTCTGCGGCGCGGTGTATGCGCCCACCGAGCTGAAGAACCCGTACTCGGCGCTGTCGGGCGCCACGCCGGTGCTCAAGAGCAGCGAGCACTACTTCTTCAAGCTGTCCGATCCGCGCTGCGTGGACTTCCTGCAGCAGTGGACGCAGGACGGCAAGCTGCAGCCCGAGGTGGCCAACAAGGTGAAGGAGTGGTTCGTCAAGGAAGACGATGGCTCGGGCGGCCTGGGCGACTGGGATATCAGCCGCGACGCGCCCTACTTCGGCATCGAGATCCCCGACGCACCCGGCAAGTACTTCTACGTGTGGCTCGACGCGCCGGTGGGTTACCTCGCTTCGCTGAAGCACCTGTTCGACAAGAAGGCGCTGGACTTCGACGCCTACCTGGCCGACCCGGCACTGGAGCAGATCCACTTCATCGGCAAGGACATCGTCACCTTCCACACGCTGTTCTGGCCCGCGATGTTGAAGTTCAGCGGCCGCAAAGTGCCCGACCGCATCTTCGTGCACGGTTTCATCACCGTCAGCGGCGAGAAGATGAGCAAAAGCCGCGGCACCGGCATTTCGCCGCTGCGCTATCTCGAGGTCGGCCTGAACGCCGAGTGGCTGCGCTACTACATCGCCGCCAAGCTCACGCCCAAGGTCGAGGACATCGACTTCAACCCCGACGATTTCTCGGCGCGCGTCAACAGCGACCTGGTCGGCAAGTACATCAACATCGCCAGCCGAGCGGCGGGCTTCCTGTCCAAGCGCTTCGAGGGGCGCCTGTCGGCCGACCTGGGCGTCGAAGGCCGCACCCTGCTCGACGGCCTGCGGGCGCACAGCGCCGAAGTGCAGCGCCTGTACGAGGAGCGTGAATTCGGCAAGGTGCTGCGCGAGACCATGCTGCTGGCCGACCGCGTGAACGAGTTCGTCGACCGCAACAAGCCCTGGGAGCTGGCCAAGAAGCCGGGCGCCGAGGCGGTGCTGCACGATGTGTGCTCGGTCTGCATCGAGGCCTTCCGGCTGCTCACGATCTACCTCAAGCCGGTGTTGCCGGCGCTGGCCGCGCAGGTCGAAGCCTTCCTGCGCGTGGCGCCGATGGACTTTGGCGACGCGGCGCGCGCGCTCGGCGGCCACACGATCGGCGAGTACAAGCACCTGATGCAGCGTGTCGACCCGAAGCTGCTCGACGCGTTGTTCGAACCGGCGCAGATCGAGGTGCCACCGCCGGGTGGCGAGGCGATCGCCGAAGAGATCAAGGTCGACGACTTTGCCAAGGTCGACCTGCGCATCGCCAAGATCGTGGCGTGCGAAAAGGTCGAAGGCTCGACCAAGCTGCTGCGCCTGACGCTTGACGTCGGCGAAGGCATCGACCCGCAGGGGCGCCCGGTCACGCGCAACGTCTTCAGCGGCATCCAGTCGGCCTACACGCCCGAACAACTGGTCGGCAGGTTCACCGTGATGGTGGCCAACCTGGCGCCGCGCAAGATGAAGTTCGGCGTCAGCGAGGGCATGGTGCTGGCGGCGTCGCATGCCGACGAGAAGGCCCACCCCGGCCTGTACGTGCTCGAGCCCTGGCCCGGCGCGACGCCCGGGCTGAGGGTGCGGTGAGTGCCGTGAACTCGCGCACGCGCGTGCTGGTGATACGCACACGCTCACGCGTGCTGGTAATGAGCGCCCGCTCACGCGTGCAGGGCCAGACGCGCCGCCGCCGCTTCATGGCGCGCGCCCACCACTGCGGCCCTCCGGCGCAGGTGATGGCTCTGCCTCACCCGCCCACGCTTCCGGAGGTTCCATGGATTGGCCCCAACTTCACCCGTTCCGCCCGCGCCTGCTCGATGCGCTGAAGGGCTACGACCGCAGCCGTTTCATTGCCGACCTCGGCGCCGGTGTCACTGTCGGCATCGTTGCGCTGCCCTTGGCGATGGCGTTTGCCATTGCCTCCGGCGTCAAGCCCGAACAGGGCATCTTCACCGCCATCATCGCCGGCTTCATCATCTCGGCGCTGGGCGGCTCCAACGTGCAGATCGGGGGGCCGGCGGGCGCCTTCATCGTCATCGTCTACGGCATCGTGCAGCGGTACGGGCTGGCCAACCTGCTGATCTCCACGGTGCTGGCCGGCGGGCTGATGTTCGTGATGGGCTGGTTCAAGCTGGGCGCGATGGTGCGCTACATCCCGGTGTCCATCGTGATCGGCTTCACCAACGGCATTGCGGTGCTGATCGCGCTGTCGCAACTCAAAGACCTGTTCGGCCTGAACACCGGCCCGGTAGCGGCCGACTTCTTTGCGCAGGTGCACGCCATCGTCACGCACCTGGACGGGTTCAACCCGTATGCCTTTGCGCTGGGTGCGCTGTGCCTGGCCGGGCTGTTCTTCTGGCCGCGCCTGTTCCTGCACGGCAAGCTGCTGCCCGACTCGCTGCTGGAAGGCCGCACCCTGCGCACCGCCGCGCGCATGCCGGGGCCGATCATCGCGCTGGTGTCGCTGTCGCTGCTGGCAGCTGCGCTGAACCTGCCGGTCGAGACCATCGGCTCGCGTTTCGGCGGCATTCCGCAGGCGCTGCCATCGTTCGAGTGGCCGGCCCTGAGCTGGGCCAGCGCGCAGCAGTTGTTGATCCCGACCATCACGATCGCGCTGCTGGGCGCGATCGAGTCGCTGCTGTGCGCACGCGTGGCCGACAACATGGCCGACCTGAAACGCCACGACCCGAACCAGGAGCTGATGGCACAGGGCGTAGCCAACATCGTCGCGCCGTTCTTCGGTGGCATACCGGCCACCGGCACGATCGCGCGCACCGTCACCAACGTGCGCGCCGGCGGCACCACGCCTGTTGCCGGCATGGTGCATGCAGTCGCGCTGCTTGCCATCGTGCTGGTGGCCGCGCCGCTGGCGGCGAGCGTGCCGCTGGCGGTGCTGGCCGGCATTCTGCTGTTCGTGGCCTGGAACATGGGCGAGTGGCACGAGTTCGCGCGCCTGCGCCACTTCAGCGTGCGCTACCGCACCATCCTGCTCGGCACCTTTTTCCTGACGGTGGTGTTCGACCTGACGGTGGCGGTGGAGGTGGGCCTGCTGATGGCATGTGCCTTCTTCATCTACCGCATGAGCACCTTGTTCACCGTGGAGCCCGACCGCAGCGCCGCGGCCAACGTGCCCGGCGTCAGCGTTCACCGGCTCTACGGTTCACTGTTCTTCGGCGCGGTGGCCAAGGTCGAAGCGGTGGCCGACGAGTTGCCGCCCGACACCCGCGCGGTTGTTCTGGAGATGCACCGTCTGGTGTCCATCGACACCTCGGGCCTGGACGCGCTGGAGCAACTCCACCGCACCCTCAAACGCCAGGGCGTGCTGCTGGTGTTGTGCGACCTGAACCCGCAAGTGCTCGACATGATTCGGCGTGCCGAGTTCGACGCGGTGCTCGGCAGCGAAAACATCGTGAGCGACCTGCCGGCGGCGCTGGCGCGCGCCGGCGGGGCAGCCGCTGAGGCAGCAGCGACCGCCGCCGCCTGACGAGTGGCGCCACGGCGCAAGCCGACGTCAGCCGCCGTCAGCCGCCAGGGCGCCAGCCCGCAAGTTGTTTCTCCAGCGTCTGCGCCTCGCGCTGCCGTACAGCTGCCAACAACTCGATCTCGGCACTGACGCGCGCCGCCGGCACCGCGCCATCGGGCCCGGCCTTGCGCTGCTGGTCGGCCACCAGCCGGGCGGCACGGGCCCGGTCGTTGAAGCGGTTGGCTGCGCTCGGCAGCAGCCAACTGCTGCCGGCCCAGTTGCCACCGGCCAGCTTGGCCAGGCGGTCCCAGTTCGCCAAGGTGAAGTCGTACGCGAGTACGCCCAGCGGCGAGCGTTCGGCCACCATGCCGGGGATGGATGCCGCGATGTTGGGCGGTGCCCACGCCTTCAGCGACGCGGCGAGCAACTCCTTGCCTCGCCCGGCGTCGCGCCCCGACGCCAGTGCCGACGCATACATCCAGCGATCCTCCTCGCTGGCCGCCCCCTTCAGGCGCGCCACCAGCTGATCGAACAGCATGCGGTCCGAATGCGTGCCCACCGCTTCGATCACCGCCGCGCGGATCGACGCCGGCAGCGGCGCCTGGCCCGCTTCGTCTTGCGCGAACAACTGCTTCGCGCGCGCGACTGCGTCGCCGTCGTCCCAGCGCGCCAGCCGCGTGATCAGCAAACCGCGCAACTTTTCAACCTGCGGCTCGTCCTGCGCCTGCGGTACCCAGCTCACGCGCGCCAGTTCGGGCCCGAACAGCGCCCGTCCGGCAGCCCGCACCCGGGCCTGTGCCGCGGTGCCGGCCAGCGCGCTGTCGAGCTGGTCGACGGCCGCGCCAGCCATCGAGAACAAGGTGGCGCGCGCGGCACCCTGCACACCCGGCAGTGCCGCCAGCAAGCTGAAGTAACTCGCCATCGGCAACTGGCCGGCCTGCGCCAGCGCAAACGTGTCGCTGAGAAGCACCACCTGGTCGGCCGGCTGCAGGGCGGTGAAGCGCGCCGCCAGCGCGGCCAGCGCCGGTGCGTCGTAAGCCACGCGGTAGAAGCCCTTGCCACCGGCATTGGCCAGCACCGGTTCGTCAGTGCAGCCGGGGAGCTCGGTCTCGGCACGTGCCGCATCGAGAACCACGGTGCTCACCTCGCTGCCGCGCGCCAGCAGCACCGGGATCTTCCACAAACGCGCCCCTGGCGGCGCCCCCAGCGGCGCCGCCACCGGCCCGGGCTGGTTGGCAAAACGCTGCTGCGCCAAGCCCACGCGGGTGCGCCCGCTCTCGCAAGCGGCGCGCAACTGAACGACCGGAAAGCCGGCCTGGTCGGTCCAGCTCGCGGCCACGCCCGACACGTCGCGCGCCGAAGCACTGGACAGGTGGAACCACAGGTCGCCAGCGGTGGCGTTGGAATACTTGCGCTCGCTGATGTAGGCCGCCAGGCCACGCCGGAATGCGTCTTCGCCGATCCATTGTTCGAGCATGCTCAGCACCGCGCCGCCCTTGACGTAGGTGATGCCGTCGAACACGTCGAACACGCTGCTCTCGCGCACCGGACCCGAGCGGATGGCGCGTGTGGCGGGGCCGGCGTCCAAGGTCATCGTTCGATCGAGCGGCAGGCGCTGCTGCAGCCCGACCTGCCATTCGGGGTTGAAGCGCGCGGTGGTCTTGCGTTCGAGCCAGGTGGCAAAGGCCTCGTTGAGCCAGATCTCGTCCCACGACGATGCGGTGACGAGGTTGCCGAACCACTGGTGCGCGACCTCGTGCGCCACCATCGCGAAAACGGTCTGCTTCGTTTCGGGGCTGCTTTTGGCCGGGTCGAACAGCAGCACCGATTCAGCGTACGAGATCAGGCCCCAGTCTTCCATCGCGCCGTCGCGCCCCGACGGCACGGCAAATTGGTCGAGCTTGGGCAACGCATACGGAATGCCGAAGTATTCGTTGTAGTGCGGCAGCACCTGCTGCGTCACCTGCAGGGCGTAGCGCGCCAGCTCGCGCTTGCCGGGTGCGGCCAGAATGCGCAGCGGCACGCCGGCGGCCTCGCCGCCGAGTTCATCGAAGCGGCCGACGGCCACGGCCACCAGATAGGTCGGCATCGACGGAGTGGGCTCGAAGCGGTGCAATTCGCCGTTCGGCTCTTCAGTGCGGCTGGCCTGCGGCATGTTGGAGACCACCGTGTAGCCCTTGGGCGCACGCACCGCGATCTCGAACACAGAACGGAAGGCCGGTTCGTCGAAGGCCGGGAAGACCTTGCGCGCGAACACCGATTCGAGCTGCGTGGCCAGCATGCGCGCCGGCTCGCCCCGCTCGTTGCGGTGTTCGGCGCGGAACAGCGCCTCACCCGCGCCCTGCACCTTGCCGACGTAACCGATCTGCACGCGCTGCCGTCCCGCGGCTATCGGCCGGCCGTCACGTGGCGTCAGGCGCCAGGTCTGCGTCTTCGGGTCGGGCACGATCGCCAGCGCGCGCGTGGCACCCGCCGCGTCGACGAGCTCGCTGCTCAAGGCTTGCAGCTCATGCGCGTGGAGCACGATTGCGGGCACCGGCTTGCGCACCTGCACGGTGATGATGGCCTGGCCCGAGAAGCCGTCGCGCAGCGGGTCGAGGTCGAGCGTCAATGCGTAGTGCGCCGGCACCACGTCTTTGGACAGCAGGCCGGGCGCGGCCTCGAAGTCGAAGCGCGCTTGCGCCGCCGCGGGCCAGGGCAGCATCAGGGCCGCCAGCCAGAGCACCAGCCCTGGCCAACGCGCAAGCCAACGCCACCGGCCCAGCGTCGCGCTCATCCGCCCGGCAGGCTGGTGCGTGGGTCCGCCGCCGTGGCGGTGGACAGCACCAGGCCGTTCTTGTCGAGGATCACAGAGAACACCCGGTTGTCGTTGTTCTCCTGGCGGAAATACCAGTCCCAGACCTCTTGCTGTTTCAGCTCGTACAGCTGGGTCTTGGCCGGCCGGCCGAGCAGGCGGCGCAGTTGCGCCTTGTCCATGCCGGCCACCACCTTCACGAACGAGGCTTCCTTCAGCACCTGGCGCAGGGCGCTCATCTTTCCGTCGGTGCCGATGGTGATCATGTAGTTCACCTGGCCTTCGGGCTGGCGCGGGTACTCAAAGGTGCGTGCGCCACCTTCTTCGGTGTAGACGGCCGCCGGCTCGCCGAACTTCGCGCGAACGTCGGCCTCGGTGGCCACGCCTTCTTCGAGTTCGGCGATTCGCTTCGGGTCGCAGCCCGCCAGACCGACCGAGGCCGCAAAAACCACCAGCAACACACGCAGAAGTTTCAGCATGCCCGTCCCTCGTTAAAATGGAGAGTCAAACTCTAGCGCAACCTTCGGGCCCAACGTCTCATGCCACTGTTCTGGAAGCACTACAAATCCGATGTCACGTCGTTCATCGAAGACATGAAGGCGAAAAAACCCACGCTCGAAGCCGAGCAGCGCCAGGGCCGTGCGTTGTTGTGGGACAAGCGCCAGGACAGCACTGCGCAGGCCGACTACGCCGACGCCAAGGTGCCGCAGCAGCCCTACGTCTACCAGACGAAGTAGCACCACACCCAGCCCCTTCGAAGTGAGCGACGACGTGCTGGACCACGCCGAGGGCACCGCCGTGATGGACGGCGCGGGCGCTGCCGCCAGCCCCGCGGTGGTCGACGGCGTGGCGGTGGCGCGCCTGTACGGGGAGCCGCTGTTCGCGCTGCCGACCGACCTGTACATCCCGCCTGACGCGCTGGAGGTGTTCCTCGAAGCTTTCGAGGGCCCGCTGGACCTGCTGCTCTACCTGATCCGCAAGCAGAACTTCAACATCCTCGACATCCCGCTGGCCAGCGTAACGCGCCAGTACCTGACCTACGTCGAACAAATCCGCAAGAGCAACCTCGAGCTCGCGAGCGAATACCTGCTGATGGCGGCGATGCTGATCGAGATCAAATCGCGCATGCTGCTGCCGCCCAAGAAGTCGGCCGACGGCGCTGAGCCCGAAGACCCACGTGCCGAGCTGGTGCGCCGGCTGATCGAATACGAACAGATGAAACTCGCCGCCGCAAGGCTGGACGCACTGCCGGTGATCGGGCGCGACTTCTTGCGCGCGCAGGTGGTGATCGAACAATCGCTCGCGCCGCGCCTGCCCGACGTAGACGCCGACGACCTGCGCGCCGCCTGGGCCGACCTGATGAAGCGCGCCAAGCTGAGCCAGCACCACACCATCTCGCGCGAGCAGTTGAGCGTGCGCGAGCACATGAGCATCGTGCTGCGTGCACTGCAGGGCCGGCGCTTTGCGATGTTCGAAGACCTGTTCGACCCGAGCCGCGGCCCACAGGTGCTGGTGGTGACCTTCATCGCGCTGCTGGAACTGGCACGCGAGCACCTGCTCGAAGTGACGCAGGCCGAAGCGTTTGCGCCGATCTACGTGCGGCTGGCGTACGCGCCGATCGACCCGGCTCAGCCCGAGGCTGTGGCTTCGTAGTCCAGCACCAGCACGTCGTCCAGCAGTGGCTTGAGCTGCGCGACGAAAGCCTGGTGTGCCGGGTGCGGCAAGTAGGCGTCACGCTGCGGGGCACCTGCAAAGCTCAGCATGAAGGCGTGCGTGAAGCCCTTGGCCAGGCCCTCGGGGCTTGCGTCGGTGCCCCATTCGAGATCGCTGACGCCGGGAACGAGCGTGCGCAGGGCGGCGAAGGCGGCTTCGATGGCCGCGATGTCGGCACGCGATGCGGTGGGTTTGAAGCGCAGCAGAACCAGGTGTCGCAACATCGTCATGTCTCTCGTGGTGCCGGGGTGGCGCGCATTGTGAGCGAACTGAGGTAACTTCCGCCTCCTGCGGGCAGCCGCTCGACCCCAATGAAACCAGCCAACGCCACTGCCACTGCCACTGCCACTGCCACTGACGCCGACGCCGACGCCCAGCGCACAGAAGGGTCGCGCACGCTGACCTGGCCGCACGGGCAGGCCACGCTGCAGCGCCTGGGTGCGATGCTCGCGCCGGTGGTCTTTCGCGCCCCTGGCCACGCCGACTTCGAGCCGATGCAGGTGGCGCCGTGGGCCGGCGAACCCGGCAGCGAGGCGTTGCCGGGCATCCTGCGGCGCCTGCGCGGCGAGTGGCCCTGCGTGCCGTTCGGGCGCACCGATCTGCCGAGCGGCCTGCCGGCCGGGTGGCAGGCACGGGCCGCCGACGATGCCTGGGGGCACGGCTTCGGCTCGCACCATGCGTGGCACTGGCTGCCCACGGACGACCCGTCGAGCCTGGGCCTGGGCATCACGTACCCCCCCGGCCAGCCTGTACACCGCCTGACGCGCCACGTACACGCCGTGCCCGACGCACCGGCGCTGCGCATCAGCCTGCAGATCGAGGTCCACGAACCCTGCGTGCTGCCGATCGCGCTGCACCCGACCGTGAGGCTGGACGTCGGGCGCGTCGAGCTGAGAGTCACCCACCGCGGCTCGGGCATCACCTATCCGGTTGCTGCGGAACAAGGCATCTCGCGCCTGCGGCCAGACGCTGTGTTCGCCAGCCTGAGCGCCGCGCCGATGAACAGCGGCGAAACGCTGGACCTGACCCGCTACCCGCTGACGTTCGACACCGAAGAGCTGCTGCAACTGCAAAGCATCGACGGCCCGGTCGAACTGCACTACGCCGACCAACGCTGGGTGCTGCAGCTCGACTGGGACCGCCACCTGCTGCCCGACCTGATGCTGTGGGTCAGCCACCGCGGCCGCCGTGCGTCGCCCTGGAACAGCCGGCACTGGGCGCTCGGCATCGAACCCGTCAACGGGGCGTTCGACCTGGGCCGCGTGGCCACACCGCCGATGAACCACCCCGCCGCGCGGCATGCCGGTGTCTCGCTGCACCCGGACCGGCCCTGCACGCTGCACTACCGCCTGCAGGCGCGGCCAGACCCGCTGGCGCCGCCATGACCATCACGATCCGCGACGTGGCCATTGCCGCCGGCGTGTCCGTCGGCACCGTGTCGCGCGCGCTGAAGAACCAGCGCGGCCTGTCCGACGAGACCCGCCGCCATGTGCGCGCCACCGCGCGCCGGCTCGGCTACGACAGCGACCGGCTGCGCGGCGACAAGGCGCGCCGCCTCGTGTTCCTGGTGCACCGCCAGCACAGCAACTTCAGCACCAACCCGTTCTTCAGCTACGTCTTGCAAGGCGTTGAAGCCGCGTGCCGCGACCTGGGTGCCGTGCCCACCCTGCTGGCCACCGGCCCGGCCGACCCGGTGCGCGACCAGTTGCGCCTGCACGAACCCGACGCACTGCTCGTCGCCGGATTCTTCGAGCCCGAGGTGCTGGCCTTGCTGGCGGGGCTGGACCTGCCGATGGCGCTGATCGACTTCTGGCTGCCCGGCCTGCCCTCGGTCAACCCCGACAACGTGCAAGGCGGTCACCTGGCCACGCAGCACCTGCTGGCGCTCGGGCGGCGGCGCATCGCGTATGTCGCCGGTTCACTGGCGCACTTCAGCATCCGCCAGCGCGAGCAGGGTTTTCGGCGCGCGCTGTTCGAAGCCGGCGTGCTGGCCGACCCCGACCTCGAGGTCGTCGCCCCACCCGGCATGGACCCCGATGCCGGTGCCGAAGCCGCGACCCGCCAACTGCTGCGCCTGCGCCAGCGGCCCGACGCGATCTTTGCCTACAACGACACCGCTGCACTCGCGGCCCTGCGCGTGTGCCTGCAAGCCGGCCTGCGGGTGCCGCAAGACGTGGCCATCGTCGGCTTCGACGACATCCCCGCCGCGCGCAACGCGTCGCCGCCACTGAGCACCTTGCGCGTCGACAAGGAAGCGCTCGGCCGCATCGGCGTTGAACTGGTGCTGGAAGGCAGCGAGATGCCGCAGGACATCACCGTGCCGGTGGAGTTGCTGGCGAGGGGGAGTACGCAGGGGTGAGACGCAGGTACAGTGAACGAGGCCGTCAAGCAACATCGCGGCAAGTCTTCGGCGGACTTCATGTTCGCCCTCGCCGACGAGGAGTTCGCTGCTTTGAGGTCGCAGACTGCGACCTCAAACGCCGGCCGCGGCGGTCGACGGTGTGCCCCGCGTGTGTTTACCGAGCATGGTGCGCTGATGGCCGCCACCGTCCTCAACAGCCCGCGCGCCGTGGAGATCTGGGTCTATGTCGTGCGAGCCTTCGTCCGCCTGCGCAACTTGCCCGCAACACTTGGCGTCCTAGGAAAACGGCTGATGAACCGGAACAGGCAACCGAAATCCTGGCGGCGCACCACGACACCTTCAGCCGCAACCGCAACCGCAACCAACTCAAACAGGTGACTCGAACCAAGGATTTGAACGCGTCTCGACGGATGGTAGGCTGTTGTCGACCCTACGAATGTCTTCGGAGCTGTCGATGCCCAGGCGAACCAACGAGTTTCAGCAAGTCGTGCTTCGAATCTATGGCGCACTGTCCGGAACTGCCTCCACGGTCGAGGAAAGCGTACTGCTCAAGGAGAAGAACTCGGAGGCAGAACGCGAAGTTGACGTCCTTGTAACGTCATCTGTTGCGGGGCACCTGATGAGGGTGGCAGTCGAGTGTCGAGATCACGGGAGAGATCAGGACATCACGTGGGTCGATTCATTGGTTGGGAAGTACGCAAACCTTGACGTCCAAAAGGTCGTTGCCATCAGCCATACGGACTTCTCTGCAACCGCAAAACAAAAGGCTGCTCAGCACAACATTGAGCTGCTGACGCTGAAGGAGGAGAGGGAAGCAGATTGGGCGAGCAAAGTGGGGCCTATGGCGTTTCAGTTCTTTGGCTTTCGCAATCGTCCAATGCTTGTTGGTTTGATTCTGGACGCCGTGGAGCAGCTAAAGATCGAGTACACGTTTGAAGGCCAGGTAACGACCGAGGGACCGTTGATAGGACCGTACGCGCAGTTCTTTCTGGAGATATGGCAGACGCACATGACGCATATTGCTGGCCAGAAGATTTCCGCGCATGCTTTCTCGAACTGGGATCGGATATCGCAGATGCCAAACACTCCGCGATACTGCGAAATCGTTGAGTCTTTTGGGACTCTGCGAACTCTCCGCGTTGGCAAGGCGGCACCGCTGAGCTTTGACACGGTTGTTTGGGGAGTTGGAACCAAGTACACCGCCGAGACCCTCGCACCAACAAAATGGGTATTGGGCGACAAAGCAGCCTCAGTGGCATCAGCGCTGGATGATCGGGGGAGACCCGTTCACATAACGCTTGTGGCGGATCAGGACGGTCGATTCTTGGGTGCCAACGTAGAGGTAAGGTAGTTCGCGGACACCCGGTCATCCGCGTTCGAGGGATGAAAGATCAAGCGTGCACGTCGACCAATTCGATCGTGGAACTGGGCCTGGGAATCGGCAGACCGTCTTCCTTCATCCATTCGATATGAAACTCGATCGCTTCGTGGATCCGAGCCGTCACTTCCGCTCGACTGGCCCCAACCGCTACGCAGCCTGGAAGGTCGGGAGCGTAGGCCCCAAAGCTGGTGGGTCCCTCTTCGATGATGACCAGATATTGCATGCGCTTCCTCACTTCTTCAGACCTGCCTGCTTGAGCACTTGACTTTGGTCGGCATGACACGGGCATCGTACATGCCCCCTCAATGGAGAACCTCAATGATCATCGTCACCGGCAGCCTCATCGCAAAGGACGGCCACCTGGCCGAAGCGCTCGCTTTGAGCGTGGAGCACGTGCAGCGCTCGCGCACTGAAGTCGGCTGCATCTCGCACGCCGCGCACCAGGACGTCGAAAATCCCTCGCGGCTGGTGTTCGTCGAAGAATGGTCCGATCACGCGGCGCTGATTGCGCACTTCGCGGTGCCGGCGACGCGCGCATTCGCCAAGGCGATCGGCAAGCTCGCGCTGGGCACGCCGACGCTCGACATCTTCGACTCGCGGCGCGTCGAGCGCTGACGCGCCGCGCGCTGTAACTACGGCGCTGACGGCGCCGGCTCGCCCCTTGTTTCGTCGCCAACGTTGACTCCGGTCAGGGAATCTCCGCTACGTGCGGGAGCTCGCGCAGACCTACTCTCACGCGGCGCAACAGCGTAGGTCGTCCGGGTCGCCCGGCCACCTTGCTTTCAAACCCATGAAGGAGACTTGAATGAAAAAGGCATTGGCATTGGCCGCATCCCTGGCCGTGTGTGGCGCCGCGTCGGCGCAGCAGGCCGTCGAAGTGCTGCACTGGTGGACGTCCGGCGGCGAAGCCGCAGCGCTGAACGTGCTGAAGGGCAACCTGGAAAAGCAAGGCGTGAAGTGGAACGACATGCCCGTGGCCGGCGGCGGCGGCGAAGCGGCCAACACGGCCGTGCGCGCGCGCGTGACGGCCGGCAACCCGCCGACCGCGATGCAACTGCTCGGCTTCGACATCCTCGACTGGGCCAAACAAGGCGCATTGGCCGACCTGAACAGCGTGGCCACCAAGGAAGGCTGGGACAAGACCGTGCCGGTCGCCTTGCAGCAGTTCGCCAAGTTCAACGGCAAGTGGATCTCGGCGCCGGTGAACGTGCACTCCACCAACTGGGTGTGGGCCAACAAGGCCGTGCTCGACAAGGCCGGCGTGACGACGATGCCCGGCAACTGGGACGAGTTCATGGCCGCCGCCGACAAGGTGCAGAAGGCCGGCTTCGTCGCGCTGGCGCACGGCGGCCAGGCCTGGCAGGAAGCGACCATCTTCGACGGCGTGGTGCTGTCCACCGGCGGCATCGACTTTTACAAGAAGGCCTTCATCGAGAAAGACAAGGCGGCCCTCGGCTCCGACACCATGCTCAAGTCATTCGAGCGCATGGCCGCCTTGCGCAAGCTGGTCGACAAGGACTTCTCGGGGCGCGACTGGAACGTCGCTTCGGGCATGGTCATCAGCGGCAAGGCCGGCTTCCAGATCATGGGCGACTGGGCCAAGGGCGAGTTCATCAACGCCAAGAAGGTGCCGGGCACCGACTTCCTGTGCATGCGCTTCCCCGGCACGCAGGGCATGGTGTCGTTCAACTCCGACCAGTTCGCGATGTTCAAGGTCGGTGCCGACAAGGTCGAGGCGCAGAACAAGATGGCCAGCGCGGTGATGGACCCGGCCTTCCAGTCGGCCTTCAACGTCGTGAAGGGCTCGGCCCCGGCGCGCACCGACGTGCCCGACACCGCCTTCGACGCCTGCGGCAAGAAGGCGATGAAGGACCTGGCCGAAGCCAACACCAAGAACACGCTGGTCGGCTCGATGGCGCACGGCCATGCAGTGCCGGCATCGATCAAGAACGCGTTCTACGACGTGATCACGCGCCACTTCAACGGGCAGATCGACAGCAAGGCGGCCGTGAAGGAAATGGTCGCGGCGGCCGGTAGCTGAAGGCTGACCAGAACGCGACTGAAGCCATGAACGCCGCGC
>JANMYQ010000387.1:0-2151 GCA_031382215.1 Methylibium sp. | reverse complement strand
AGAGCGGTTCGCCCGGCAGGCCGGCTTTCAGCGGCGCGCGCGCGGCGATGAGCCTGGCGATGTCGACGCCGGTGACCACGCCCATGGCTTCGAACATGAACACCAGGTCTTCGGTGACCACGTTTCCCGACGCGCCCGGCGCGTAGGGGCAGCCGCCCAGGCCGCCTTGCGAGGCATCGAAGGTGCGCACGCCGACATCGAAGGCCGCCAGCGCATTGGCCAGCCCGAGGCCGCGGGTGTTGTGCAGGTGGGCGGCGCCGGCGCGCACGCCGATCGCCGCGTGCAGGCGGCGGAACAGCCGCCGCACCTGGGCCGGGTGGGCCATGCCGGTGGTGTCGGACAGGCCGACATCGTCGGCGCCGGCCGCCACCACCTGCTCGGCCAGCCCCACCACGTCGTCTTCGGCCACCACGCCCTGGATCGTGCAGCCGAATGCGGTGGACAGGCCGACCTCGACCTTCACGCCGGGTGCCGTGTGGTCGCGCAGCGCCACGATGTCGCGCACCGCGTCGACCATCTGTTCGCGTGTGCGGCGCACATTGGCCAGCGAATGGGCGGCACTGGCCGACAACGGAATCGTCAGCTTGTGCACGCCGGCCGCCAGCGCCGCCTGCGCGCCGCGCAGGTTGGGCACCAGCGCCAGCACCGTCAGGCCGGGCAGCGTGAGGGCGTGCTGCACCAGTTCGGTGGCGTCGGCCATCTGCGGCATCAGCGCGGCCGGCACGAACGAGCCGACCTCGATCTCGCGCAGGCCGGCGGCGTGCAGCGCGTCGATCCAGCGCTTCTTGTCGGCCGTGGCCATGGTGCGGGACACACTCTGCAGCCCGTCGCGCGGGCCGACTTCGCTGATGAGAACAGGTGGCATCTGGGGCACCTCGGGATTTTAGAAGCCGCGCGGACTTTTGCGTTGAAGTCACGAATCCAAGTCGATCAGCGTACTTAATGCCGGCCAGGGCATCGAATAAAGTCGATCGATGGAAAACCCCAGGCCCTGTTCCACCGCGCCCCGCGCGGTGCTGTTCGACGCCTACGGGACCTTGTTCGACGTCTACAGCGTCGCGTTGCTGGCCGAGCAGATGTTCCCCGGCCACGGCGAGCGCCTGTCCATCCTGTGGCGCGACAAGCAGATCGAGTACACGCGGCTCGTCTCGATGAGCGGCGCCCAGGGCGAACGTTATCGCCCGTTCTGGGAACTCACGCGCGCCGGGCTGCGTTTTGCCGCGCTGCGCCTGGGGCTCACGCTCGACGCCGCGGCCGAAGACCGGCTGATGAACCAGTACCGCCACCTCAGCGCCTTCCCCGAGAACCGCGAGGTGCTGCAGGAGCTGAAGCGGCGCGGCATCCCGGCCGGCATCCTGAGCAACGGCGACCCCGAAATGCTGGGCGTGGCCGTCAAGAGCGCCGGCTTCTCCGGCCTGCTGGCGCATGTGCTGAGCGTGCACGCGCTGCGCAGGTACAAGACCGACCCGGCCACCTACGCACTGGGAACGCATGCCTTCGGCCTGCCGGCCAGGGACATCCTGTTCGTCTCCAGCAACGGCTGGGACGCCATCGGCGCCACCTGGTTCGGCTACACCACGCTGTGGGTCAACCGCGCCGGCGCGCCGCTCGAGCAACTCGACACCGAGCCCACCCGCACCGGCACCAGCCTGCGCGACGTGCTTGGCTTCTTTCCTGCTTCCACCGCTCCATCAGACCGCCCTTCCGAGGTATCGCCATGACCGACCGCACTGCCATCCACCGCCTGCAAGTCGCCACGCCGCTGGCGCGTTTCATCGACGACGAGGTGCTGCCCGGCACCGGCGTCGACCGCACCGCCTTCTGGCAGGGGTTCGACGCGCTGGTGCACGAGCTGGCGCCCAAGAATGCGGCGCTGCTGGCCGAACGCGACCGTCTGCAGGCGCTGCTGGACGAGTGGCACCGCGCCCACCCCGGACCGATTGCCGACATGCCGGCCTACCGCGGCTTCCTCGAATCCATCGGCTACCTGCAGCCGCTGCCCGCCAACGCGCAGGCCACCACCACCAAGGTCGACAGCGAACTGGCCTTGCAGGCCGGGCCGCAGCTGGTGGTGCCGATCACCAACGCGCGTTATGCGCTGAACGCCGCCAACGCCCGCTGGGGCTCGTTGTACGACGCGCTCTACGGCAC
>JANMYQ010000265.1:0-1686 GCA_031382215.1 Methylibium sp. | reverse complement strand
GAGGTCTCCCTGTCGCGGTGCATGACGGCACATGCGTTGAAAGACCTTCCAGCGCAGTCTTAAGTTGCTTTCTTGGAGGGCTGGTCCATCCTGGTTCTGCCCCCAGAAGTGGCGCCGCAAAACTGAACAGCGCGATAAGTGGAAACTCCGGGCACGATGCCGGGCCGACGAAGGCTTGGCGAGAAGGAGTTTCCGATGGTCAAGAAGTCAGCGCGTCGCACGCGGCGCACACACAGTCCGGCCTTCAAGGCGCGGGTTGCCCTGGCGGCCCTGCGCGAGGACAGGACGATGGCCGAGCTGTGCAAGGAGTTCGAACTGCACCCAACGCAGATCGTCGAATGGAAGCGACAGTTGCTTGAGGGTGCGGCCGATGTCTTCGGCGGCGGCGGGCAAGCCGCAGCGCCGGTGGACCTGGCGCCGCTGCACGCCAAGATCGGCCAGCTGGCCCTGGAGAACGATTTTTTGGAGCGCGCGCTCACCAAGGCGGGATTGCTGAGCGCAAAGCCATGATCGACCGAGACCACGCCCTGCCCATCACGCGCCAGGCCGAGCTGCTGGGCATCAGCCGCGGCGCGGTGTACTACCTGCCCAGGCCGACCAGCCAGGCCGACGAGGCGCTCATGCGCCGCATCGACGAACTGCACCTGGAGTTCCCCTTCATGGGCGCGCGCATGCTGCGTCGGCAACTTGCACGCGAAGGTGTTCATGTGGGTCGGCGCCATATCGGAACGCTCATGCAACGCATGGGCATCGAGGCCTTGGCGCCGCAGCCCGGCACCAGCCAACGCGAGCCCGGCCACAAGGTCTACCCGTACCTGCTGCGCAAGCTGGCCATTGCGAGATCGAACCAGGTCTGGGCCCTGGACACGACCTACATCCCGATGGCGCGCGGCTTCGTCTACCTCACCGCGGTGGTGGACGTGGCCAGCCGCCGGGTGCTTGCGCACAAGGTGGCCATCACGCTGGAAGCTTGTCATGCGCGCGAGGTCATCGAGCAGGCGTTCGCCCGCTGGGGCCTGCCTGAGATCGTCAACACCGACCAGGGTAGCCAGTTCACGGCCACCGAGTTCACCGATGCGGTGCTCGACCGGGGTTGCCAGCTGAGCATGGACGGGCGTGGTGCCTGGCGCGACAACGTGTTCGTGGAACGCCTGTGGCGCAGCGTGAAGTACGAGCGCGTGTACCTCAAGGCCTACGACAGCGTCAGCGCGGCACGGGCCGACATCGCCGACTACATGGGTTGGTACAACGCTGCGCGAGGCCATTCGAGCCTGGAAGAGTTCACTCCCGACGAGCACTACTTCGCTCACCTGCCCACCATAAAGCAGGCCGCATAAGATGAATCTCCCGGTGCGCCCCGAGTTGCCCACCGCGTCGGTCGGTTCGTCGCAAGCGCCGACCGCCGCCGTGGACAACTCTGCACCGCCTGCAACCCGCCCGCAGTCCACTTATAAATCGGGGAAAGCTGTTCAGACAAGCGGAGCCACTTCTGATTGCGAAACGCGAGTCGAGCCTTGAATCTCAAAACGTCCTCTTAATGAACGGCGCAAGGCGCCGATCGACGAAGTGATTTGGCCGCCATCCGCCAAGTAGTTTCTCCAGGATAAACGTATCCAAGATGCCGGCCGCAACGCCCGCAACTGGGTTCGATGCGTCTAGCCCCAACGTGAAGAGGTATCGCAGTGT
>JANMYQ010000372.1:0-49260 GCA_031382215.1 Methylibium sp. | reverse complement strand
CGAAGACTTCATCGAAAAGCCTTTCAAGGAAGACGAGCTGGTGTCGCTGGTCGAGAAGATGCTCGACCGCGCCCGCGTCGACTTTTCCAAACACCAGGAAGCCGCCAGCCGCGACGCACTCCTGTCGCGCCTGACCACGCGTGAGGCGCAGGTGCTCGAACGCATCGTCGCCGGCCGGCTGAACAAGCAGATCGCCGACGACCTGGGCATCAGCATCAAGACGGTCGAGGCGCACCGCGCCAACATCATGGAAAAGCTCAACGCCAACACCGTGGCCGACCTGCTCAAGATCGCGCTCGGGGCGCAGTCCAAGGCGCCGACGACCTGATCGGCTGCGGCGGACGGGCTTGTGGGCGCTCAACTGATCGACGGCAGCGCGCTGTCAAAGAGCATCCGTGCCGACGTGGCGCTTCGTGCTGCGGCGCTCACCGAGCGTGGCGTGCGGCCTGGCTTGGCCGTCGTGCTGGTCGGCGACGACCCTGCGAGCCAGGTCTACGTGCGCAACAAGGTCAAGGCCTGTCATGAAGCCGGGCTGCATTCGGTGTTCGAGAAGTACGACGCCGATTGCACTGAAGCCCAGTTGCTGGCCCGAATCGCAGCGTTGAACGCCGATGCGGCTATCCACGGCATCCTGGTGCAGATGCCGCTGCCCAAGCACATCGACGCGCACAAGGTGATCGAGGCCATCGCCACCACCAAGGACGTGGACGGCTATTCGGTGCTCAGCGCCGGTGCGCTGATGGCCGGCCTGCCCGGCTTTCGCCCCTGCACGCCGTACGGCTGCATGAAGCTGATCGAAAGCACCGGCATCGATCTGCGCGGCAAGCACGCAGTGGTGATCGGCCGCAGCAACACCGTCGGCAAACCGATGGCGTTGTTGCTCTTGCAGGCGCACGCGACCGTCACCATCTGCCACAGCGCCACCGCGGACCTGGGGTTTCACACCCGCCAGGCCGATGTGGTGGTGGCCGCGGTCGGCCGGCGCAACACGCTGCGGGGCGATATGGTCAAGCCCGGCGCGATCGTCATCGACGTGGGCATCAACCGCAACGAAGAGGGCAAACTGTGCGGCGATGTGGATTTTTCCGCGGTCTCGCAAGTCGCCGCGGCCATCACACCGGTGCCCGGCGGCGTTGGGCCGATGACGATCGCGATGTTGCTGGTCAACACCGTCGAAGCGGCGGAACGATCGGCGGCCTCGGGCGTCTGATCGGGCTATGTTCCTGACGCGCCCTGATGCGGCGCACCGACACATTCTTCCGGATCGAACGCGATGAACCCTTTGCTCGACACCACCGGCCTGCCCCGCTTTGCCGACATCCAACCCGACCATGTAACACCCGCGGTGGATCAGTTGCTCGCCGCCGCCGACGCGGCGCTGGACCGTGCCACCAGCGACGCGGTGGCGGCGGACTACGACGCGCTGTCCGCCGTGCTCGACGTGGCCACCGAGCGGCTCGGCCGCGCCTGGGGCGCGGTGACCCACCTCAACGGCGTGGCCGACACGCCAGCGCTGCGCGCCGCCTACACGCACAACCTGCCCAAGGTCACCGAATTCAACACCCGCCTGGGCTCGGACGAGCGCTTGTTCGCCAAATACAAGGCCATCAAGGCCGGCCCGGGCGCCGCGCGCCTGAGCCCGGCGCGCACCAGGGCACTCGACAACGCGCTGCGCGACTTCGTGCTGTCTGGCGCCGAACTGCGCGGTGCGGCCAGACAGCGCTTTGCCGAGTTGCAGGAGGCACAGGCCGAGGCCGCTCAAACCTACTCGGAACACGTGCTCGACGCGACCGACCGCTTTGCCCACTTCGTCACCGAAGCCGAGCTCGACGGCGTGCCCGACGACGCGCGCGCCGCCGCCCGCGCCGCCGCTGAGGCCGACGGCAAACCCGGCTTCAAGATCACCCTGCACTTCCCGAGCTATTTCCCGGTGATGCAGTACGGCTGCAACCGTGCGCTGCGCGAAACGCTGTACCGCGCCTACGTCACGCGCGCCAGCGAACTGGGTGACGCCGAACACGACAACAGCGCGCTGATGCAGCAACTGCTGGCCATGCGCCAGGAAGAGGCGCAATTGTTGGGCTACGCGAGCTATGCCGAGGTGTCGCTGGTGCCCAAGATGGCCACCTCGGTTCAGCAGGTGCGCGACTTCCTGCTCGACCTGGCACGCCGGGCACGCCCCGGCGCCGAACACGACCTGACCGAGCTGCGCGACTTCGCCCGCACCGAACTGGGCCTGGATGACCTGCAGGCCTGGGACATGGCCTTCGTCAGCGAACGACTGAAGGAGCAGCGCTACGCCTTCAGCGACCAGGAAGTGAAACAGTACTTCACCGAACCCAAGGTGCTCGAAGGGCTGTTCCGCATCATCGAGACCTTGTTCGAGGTGAGCATCCGGCCCGACGTTGCCCAGGTGTGGCACCCGAGCGTGCGCTTCTACCGCATCGAACGAAAGTCGGAACACGCCGACGGCGGCGCGAGCACCCTGGTCGGCCAGTTCTACCTCGACCCTTACGCCCGCCCCGGCAAGCGCCCCGGCGCCTGGATGGACGACGTGCGCGGCCGCTGGGCCCGCCCCGAGGGCCGCCTGCAAACGCCGGTGGCGCACCTGGTGTGCAACTTTGCCGCGCCGGTCAGCGTGGACGGGAAAGAGCGGCCCGCGCTGCTGACGCACGACGACGTGACCACCTTGTTCCACGAATTCGGCCACGGCCTGCACCACATGCTGACGCAGATATACGACATCGGCGTGGCCGGCATCTCCGGCGTCGAGTGGGACGCCGTCGAACTGCCGAGCCAGTTCATGGAGAACTTCTGCTGGGAGTGGGACGTTCTCAAGCATCTCTCGGCCCACGTTGATACCGGCGCAGCCATGCCGCGCGCCTTGTTCGACCGCATGCTCGCGGCGAAGAATTTTCACAGCGGGCTGGCCACGGTACGCCAGGTCGAGCTGGCGCTGGTCGACATGCGGATGCATGCCGAACCCGGTTGCGAGACCCACATCCAGCGTGTGCTCGATGAAGTGCGGCAAGAGGTCGCCGTGGTCCAGGCGCCGGCCTTCAACCGCTTCCTGCATGGCTTCTCGCACATTTTTGCCGGTGGCTACTCGGCCGGCTACTACAGCTACAAGTGGGCCGAGGTGCTGTCGGCCGATGCCTGGAGCGCCTTTGAAGAATCGGCCCAGGACGGCAGTGTGCTCAACGTCGAGACCGGGAGGCGCTACCGCCAGAGCGTGCTCGAAGCCGGCGGCAGCCGCAGCGCGATGGACAGCTTCAAGGCCTTTCGCGGCCGCGAACCGCGCATCGACGCCTTGTTACGCCACCAGGGTCTCACACCCGCGGAGAACGCGGCAAATGTGCCTTGAACCCCGCGGGGGTGTGCGTTAGATTCGCCCGTGATGTCCCGTACCGGAGCCCGCCCATGATCCACCGCCCTATCCCGCCGAAAACCCCTGTGCTGCTGTGGGCCGCGTCGCTGCTGGGCGCGGTTCTCGCAGCAACGCCCGCGTTCGCGCAATACAAGGTGATCGGCCCCGATGGCAAGACCACCTACACCGATAGGCCACCCGCACCGGCCGAAGGCAAGGCCACCACACTCGGCGCCCGCGGCACGCCCGTCACCACCGAGGTGGCGCTGCCGCAGGAGTTGCGCCAGGCCACGCAGCGCTACCCGGCCACCTTGTACGTGACCACCGGCGCCTGCGAGCCCTGCGATGGCGCGCGCCAGCTGCTGCGCCAACGTGGCGTGCCGTTCACCGAGAAGCAGATCGTGACCTCTGAAGACGGCGAAGCGCTGGAGCGCCTGACGGGCGCGCGCGATGCGCCCACCTTGACCCTGGGCGCGCAGACGATGAAGGGCCTGTCCGCCGAAGTCTGGAATTCATACCTCGACGCGGCCGGCTACCCGCGCGAGTCTCGCCTGCCGGCCAACTACCAGTACCCCGCCGCCAGCCCGCTGACCGAACGGCGCGAAGCCGCCCGCGTGGCCCCGCCGGCGCCGCGCCAGACCGCGCGCGCCGAGCCTGCTCAGCCTCCGGCCGCGCCGCCCCCGCCTCCCGGCGGAATCAAGTTCTGAGGTCTTCGGGCGCCAGACTGCGCCCGATGCGCCGCGCCTGAGTGCTGCCCGCGGTCAAGGCTGCGGCCATCACCCAGAACAGGGTCGCTGCGCCGAGCGCTGCACCGGCCACGCCGAACATCAGCGGCATCAGGGTGCTCGACAGGTTGATCGTCATCGAGCGCAGCGCAATCGCCTCGCCATGTCGGTGCGGCGGCGTGATCTGGTGCAGGGTGCTCATGATCATTGGCTGCACCGAGCCCAGCGCCAGCCCGAGCACGATGGCGCAGGCCATCATCGCCCACTCCGTGTGCGCCAGCGGGTAGACGACGAAGACGGCCGCCGTCAGCAGCATCGCACCGACCAGCACGGTCGCTTCACGCAGGCGGTGCGCCAGGCCCGGGATCGCCAGCCGCACCAGCGACACCGACGCCGCAAACACGCCCAGCACCCAGCCAATGGCCGACGCACTGAAGCCGCGCTCGTGGCCCAGGATCGGCACCACGAAGCTGTGCATGTCCCAGCTCGACGAGATCAGCCAGTTCACCACCAGCAGGCGGCGCAGGCCCGGGGTCTTCAGCAGGTCCCATGAATTGCGTGAGCGCGCGGTGCCCGCCGGCAGCGCCGGCGCTTCCACCGGCACTCGGCGCGCCCACCACAGGCTCAGAAAGGGCAGCAGCGACAGCCCGACGAAGGCGGTGCGAAAGCCGCCCAGGTCGATCAAGGTCCCGGCCAGCACGGGCCCGACCAGGTTGGACAACGCCGGCGCCAGGCCGAGCAGGCTGAACACCCGCTTCAGGTCGGTGGCGTCGTGCGCGGTGCGGCTGGCGCTGCGCAGGATCGCGATCAGCCCGATGTTGGCGCCTGCGCCGACCAGGCAGGCCGCCCCGCACATCACCACGAAGGCGCCCAGGCCGCCGAGCCAGGTGGACAGCACCGCCACCACCCCACCCGCCACCGTGAGCGCCACCGCAATGTGCATCGGGCGGTGGTAGCCGTGACGGTCCGCCAGCCGACCGGCCTGCAGCGCCAGCACCACTGGAGCGGCCGCGAACAAGCCCAGCAACACACCCACCGCCCATTCGGCGTGCCCCTGCCGCAAGGCCTGCAACGGCGCCGCCATGCGAATGCCGGCCATGCACGAGTGCAGGCCGATCTGGCCGATGATCAGCGCCATCAGCGCAGTGGGCACACCGAGGCGCGCGGCGCCGGGTGAATCGCCCCCCTTGTCGGCCCCCTCGCCGGCCACCTCAGGCGCTTTCATCGTCGGCCGCATCGGCCGCGTCGGCCTCTACACCGGGCAGCAGCAACTGGGTCTTGGTGTCGGACAAGCCTTCCACTTCCTTCAGCTTGCGGCGCATCACGTTGGTCCGGGTCTGGGCTTCGTCGATCGTGCTGCTGGCCTCATCCAACTTCTTCTTGGTGCGCGCCAGCACCGCACCGAACTTGCTGAACTCGGTCTTGACGGCCCCCAGCACGTCCCACACCTCCGAGCTGCGCTTTTCGAGCGCCAGCGTGCGAAAGCCCATCTGCAGGCTGTTCAAGGTGGCCAGCAAGGTCGTCGGCCCGGCCAGCGTGACCCGGTGCTCGCGCTGCAGCGCCTCCATCAAGCCGGGCCGGCGCAGCGCCTCCGCGTACAAGCCTTCAGTGGGCACGAACAGGATCGCGAACTCTGTGGTGTGCGGCGGCGCCACGTACTTTTCGTGGATGGACTTGGCCTCGGCGCGCAGGCGCTGTTCGATCGCCTTGCCCGCCGCTTCGGCCGCCGGCGCGTCGGCCCGTTCCTGCGCGTCGAGCAGGCGCTCATAGTCTTCGCGCGGGAACTTGGCGTCGATCGGCAGCCACAGCGGGTCGCCGTCGTCACGCCGGCCCGGCAGCTTGATGGCGAACTCGACCCGCGCGCCGCTGCCCGGCACGGTCTCCACGTTGGTGCCGTACTGCTGCGGCGTGAACACCTGTTCGAGCAGCCCGGCCAGTTGCACCTCGCCGAACACACCGCGCGATTTCACGTTCGTCAGCACGCGGTTCAAAGAGCCCACGTCCTTGGCCAGCAGGTGCATCTCGCCCAGGCCGCGGTGCACCTGGTCTAGCCGGTCGGCCACCTGCTTGAAGCTTTCGCCCAGGCGATGTTCCAAGGTGGCGTGCAGCTTCTCGTCGACCGTCGCGCGCATCTGCTCAAGCTTCAGCTCGTTGCCCTGCTGCAGCGCACCGAGCTTTTGTTCGACGGTGGCGCGCACCTCGGCGAGGCGGCGCTCGTTGGCGTCCGACAGCGCGCGGAGTTGTTCGTTCAAGGTGTCGCCGAAGCGCTGCAGCGATTGCGCGCCGGCTTCGGCCTGGCGCTTCAGCGCCAGGTCCTGCGCCTCGCGGCCGGCCTGGTTCAGTTGCGCGAGCGTGGCGGTGGCCGTCTGCAGCGCCTGCGCCACCGCCTGCTGCATGGCGGCCAGTTGGGTCCGGAACGAGTCGATCTGTTCGTTCTGCGTGCGCGCCACGTCGCCGGCCTGGTGCAGCAGGGTTTGCTGGAACAGGGTCAGGGTCGTGGCCAGTTCCTGGCGCGAGTTGCGTGCGCTGGTCTGGACCTCGGTTCGGAGCTCGCGTTCGAGGTGGTCGGCCTGCGTGCGAGTCGAGCTCTGCACTTCATCCGCAAGCGCGCTGAGGCCCGTGTTGTCGGGGCGCCGCAAGATCAGCCACAGCAGCAGGATCAGGCACAGCGCCGTCAGCGCGAGCAGCGCGTGCATCAGCCAATCGGTCATGCGCGCATTGTCTCAGGGCCGCGCAGTTCACCGCTCGCGACGGGCAGCGTCCCGGCCGCGTTGATGGCCGCACTTGCAGCCGCCTTCACACCTGCATCGAATAGCCCCCGTCCACCGGGATCGCCACGCCGGTGACGAAGTCCGACGCCGCGCTCGCGAGGAACACCGCCACTCCGGCCAGGTCGTCCGCCGCGCCCCAGCGCCCGGCCGGCGTACGCGCCAGCACCCGCTCGTTCAGGCCGGCCACGTCCACGCGCGCTTTCTGCGTCAGCTCAGTGTCGATCCAGCCCGGCAGCACCGCATTGACCTGGATGTTGTCGGCCGCCCAGGCCGCCGCGAGCGACTTCGTGAGTTGCACCACCCCGCCCTTGCTCGCGCCATAGGCCGGCGCGAACGACGCGCCGAAGATCGACAGCATCGAGCCGATGTTGACGATCTTGCCGCCGCCGGCCTGCTTGAAGTGCGGGTAGGCCGCGCGCGCGCACAGGAAGGCGCTGGTCAGGTTCGTGTCCATCACCGCATGCCATTCGGCCAGCGACAGTTCCTGCGCCGGCTTGCGGATGTTGGTGCCGGCGTTGTTGACGAGGATGTCGATGCGGCCGCAGCGTTGCACCGTGTCGGCGAACAGGCGCTCGACGGAAGCTTCGTCGGTGACGTCGGCACTCAGCGCGATCGGTTCGCCGCCGATGGCCGCCAGCTCGCGCACGGCGCCGGCCGACTTTTGTGCGTTGCGCCCGATCACCACCACGCGGGCGCCCGCGCGCGCCAGCCCGCGGGCCATGCCGAGGCCAATGCCTCCATTGCCGCCGGTGACGATGGCGACCTTGCCGGTCAGATCGAACATGTGCATTTCTCCCAGGGAATGCGCATCATTTTGCCGTCGGAATGGGGGAGGTTTGATCCGCCACAACTTCGTCCGCTCAAGGGCCTCGCCTTGGCGACCCGCGTCGTGCGCGCGAAGCGTCAGATCAGACCCGCGTAGGCACCCCCGTCGAGGTTCAGGTTCTGCCCGGTGATGAAGCCGGACTTCGCGGCGCAGAAGAACGCGCAGGCCGCGCCGAACTCGTCGGGCCGACCGAAACGCGCGGCCGGCACGGTGGCGACGATCTGGCGGCGCGCCTCGGCGTGGGCGATGCCGTGCTCGCGCATCATCCGTTGGGCCATGAATTCCTGCCGCGGCGTGTCGAAGCGTTCCGGCAGCAGGTTGTTGATCGTGACGTTGTCAGCCACCACGTCGCGCGCGATCGCCTTGGACAGCGCCGTCAGGCCGGCACGCGCCGCGGTCGACAGCCCCATCGCCGCATGCGGCGTCTTCACCATCGCTGAGGTGATGTTGACGATGCGGCCAAAACGGCGCTGTCGCATGCCCGGCACCACCGCGCGCATCAGCAGCGCGGCGGTCAGCAGGTTGGCTTCCAGCGCCGGCATCCAGGCGTCGTGGTCCCAGTCGGCCAGTTGGCCCGGCGGTGGGCCGGCGTTGTTGTTGATCAGGATGTCCGGCTCGGGGCAAGCGGCCTGCAGGCGCGTGCGGCCCGCGTCGGTACAAATATCGGCGGCCACGGCTTCGACCTTCGCGCCGGTTGCTTCGCGCAAGCTGCGTGCTGCGGCCTGCAGCCGACCGTCGTCGCGACCGTTGATCACGAGTTCGCAGCCCTCCTGTGCCAGGGCCAGCGCGCAGGCGTACCCCAGACCTTGCGACGACGCGCAGACGATGGCCTTGCGGCCGGTGATGCCCAGGTCCATCGCGTGCCTTTCTAGTCGGCGCGCTGCAGGTCGGCAAAGGAATGCCCCTGCGCCACCAGCCGCTCCAGCAGCGGCGCCGGCTGCCACCAGAAGCCGTGCTCGAGGTGAAAGCGTTTGATGTCCGCCAGCACCTTGTCCAGCCCGACGCGATCAGCGTAGTACATCGGCCCGCCGTGGCGCGCCGGGAAGCCGTAGCCGGTGACGTAGACGATGTCGATGTCGCTCGGCCGCAGCGCGATGCCCAACTCCAGCAGCTTCGCACCCTCGTTGACCATGCCGTACAGGCAGCGCTTGAGAATCTCGTCTTCCGACAGCGCCTTGCGCTCGAAGCCGAGCCGGCGCGACTCTTCCACGATGAACTGCTCGACCACCGGGTCTCGTTGCGGCGTGCGGCCGCCCTTGTCGTAGCGGTACCAGCCGGCGCCGCTCTTCTGGCCCAGCCGGCCCATCTCGACCAGCTTCATGATCAGATCGTTCCAGCGCCGGTCGGTCGGCCGGGTCGCCATCTGGGCCTTGCGGGTGGGGTAGCCGACGTCGTTGCCCGCCATGTCGTGCACGGCGAAGATGCCCATCGCGTAGCCGAAGCCGGTCAGCGCTGCGTCCACCTCGTGCGGCAGCGCGCCTTCTTCGAGCAGGAAGTGCGCCTCGCGCGTGTAGTTGCGAAACAGCGCGTTGCCGATGAAGCCCGGGTAGATGCGCGCCAGCACCGACACCTTGCCCATGCGCCGCCCCAGGTCCATCAGGGTGGCGATCACGTCGGGCGCGGTGTGCGCGGCACGCACCACCTCGAGCAGCTTCATCACGTGCGCGGGGCTGAAGAAATGTGCGCCCACCACATCCTGTGGTCGGGTGGTGACCGCGGCGATCTGGTCGACGTCGAGCCCTGAGGTGTTGGTGGCCAGGATCGCGCCGGGCCGGGCCAGCGCATCGAGTTGCGCAAACAGGCGTTGCTTGAGTGCCAGATCCTCGAACACCGCCTCGATCACCAGGTCGGCCTCGGCCACGTCGGCCAGGGTCACCGAGCCGGCGATGCGCGCCACGCGCTCGTCCATCGCCGCCTGCGTGAGCTTGCCGCGCGCCACCGTGCCGGCGTAGTTGTCACGCAGGCGCGTGAGGCCGCGGTCCAGGCCGGCAGGGTCGGCGTCGATCAAGGTCACGGGCAGGCCGATGTTGGCCAGTGCCATCGCAATGCCACCGCCCATCGTGCCGGCGCCGATCACGGCCACACGCTGGATCAGACGCAGCGGCGTGTCGGCGGCGATGTCGGGGATGCGCGCCGCTTCGCGCCTGGCGCGTTCGATGTGGGCAATCGCCTTGGCGTCGAGGGAGTTTTCAGTGTCGAGCATGGTGGTCCTTCAGTCCTTCTTCTGCGGCGGCGCCACCAGCGGCGCGGCGCGGCCTTCGACGAACTCGCGCAGGCGTTCGGCGGTTTCCGGCGAGCGCTGCAGGTTGGAGTTCAGGTATTCCATGAACAGCCCGTCGTCGTGCGACAGGTCGTTGATGCGCGGCAGCACGTTGGTGATGCGCCAGTTGGTCTCGGGCGTGTTTTTCGCGATAGTGGCCGCCAGCGCCATCGCCTTGTCCAGCGCCTGGCCTGCCGGCACCACGTAACGAACGATGTGCTCGCGCTCGCCCTCGCTGGCCGACAGCAATCGGCCGGTCAGCATCATGTCCGCCATCACCGTGTAGCCGACGACGCGCTGGATGCGCACCGTGCCACCACCACCGACGAAGATGCCGCGTTGGCCCTCGGGCAGGCCGAAGAAGGCCGACTCGTCGGCCACGCGGATGTGCGCCGCCGTGGCCAGCTCCAACCCGCCGCCGACCACCGCACCGTGCAGCGCCGCAACCCACGGCACGGGGCCCCGCGCGATCGTGTCGAACACCTCGTGCCACGAATGGCGCTTGCCCTTGCGCGGCGGCCGGGTCTGGCTGGCTGCACGGGCCAGCGCCTCGCCCAGGTCGAGCCCGGCGCAAAAGTTCTTGCCGTGGCCGTGCAGCACGCCCACGTCGGCCTCGTCGCCGGCGCGGTGCGCGGCGTCGCGCAGTGCGTTGATCACCGCCTCGTTGATCGCGTTGCGCTTGTCGGGGCGGTTCAGCCCGACCACCGCGATGCGGCCTTCGAGGCGGTAGCTCACCAGGTCTTCGTTCATGGGTTCGGTCATGGGAACAGGCTCCTGAAATTCAGACTTCGACCACGTCGAGATCGACCAGCGTCACGCCGGTGGCCGCCTCGCAGGCGCGCTTCACCGCGTCGGGCTGGCCGGCGTGGAACAGAAAGTGGCGCAGCAACCGCGCCCACTTGGGGTGGCGCTCGTAGTCGGCCAGCGGCAGGCCGTGCAGAAAGAACTCGTGCGACTCGCACGGCAGATGCACACGCCGGTTGGTGGCTTCGTCACGCATCACGCCCTTGGGATCGTGGCCCCGCGCCACCGCGTCGATGTCGGCCTGCAACTGGCGCCGCAGCATCACGATGCCGCGGTCGCTGAGCGCCAGGTTCTCGCGGCTGCGGTCGGCAATGGCGCCCTGCCCGGCCCACGCGATGATGTCCTGGTTGATGATGTGGCTGCTGATCCAGCGACCCTGGGCGTCGTGCACCGGCGCGGTCCACGACGGGATCTCGCGCTGCACGAACGGCTCGGCCTCGTTCGGCACGCGCAGAAAGGCCCAGGTGACACTGAGCATGCGCTCGTCGTCGATCGGCACACGCCACTCGAAATGGTCGCCCAGGAAGAAGCCGTTCGGCCACAGGCAGACGCGGCCGATGGACCACAGCGGATGCTGCTCGTCGGTGTCTTCGGTCACGCGCTTGTAGAGCAGGCCGTGTTCGAACGCCTCGAAGGCGAGCTTCAGGTGCGTCGGCGCGCGGCCGCCCTTGCCCTGGCCGCGCTTTCCCTGGAGCTGCCGACCCCAGTTGGCGTGCATCCACTCGAAGTGCACCGGGTCGATCGAGTTCTCCTGCGCCTGCAGCCAGTTGCAGGGCACCTCGGCGAAGACCACCTGCACGAAACCGTTGGCCCAGTGGAACGCCTCCCAGTCGGGCAGCAGTGGTGCCGGTGCCGGGCCCAGGTAGGCCCACAGCATGCCCGCGCGCGCCTGCACGCCGTAGGCGGCCAGGCGGATCTTGTCCTTCATCGCGGCCTGTGGTGCGACCCGATCCTGGTACGGCTGTTCGATGCACTGCCCTCGTGCGTCATAGCACCAGCCGTGGTAGTTGCAGCGCAGGCCGTGCTGTTCGACATACCCATGGCTCAGGTCGGCGCCGCGATGCGCGCAGCGGCGCGCGACCAGCCCGTAGTCGCCGCTCAGGTCCTTGTAGAGCACCAGGTCTTCGCCCATCAGCCGCAGCGGCTTGACGGGGTCGCGCTCGAGTTCGTCGATGCCGGCCACCGGGTGCCAGTGGCGGCGCAGCACCTCGCCCATCGGCGTGCCCGGGCCGACCTGCGTGAGGCGGCGGTTCTGCTCGTCGGTCAGCATCGTGCGTCGCTCGGCATGGTTCGCGGGCTCATCCGCGGCCCTATTCGGGCTTGAAGCCGCTGGCCTTGATGATCGGCTCCCACACCGCCATCTCGGCGCGCTGGGCCTGCGCCATCTGGTGCGCGTCGCGGTAGTACGGCGTGACCGAGAGCTTGGTCGTCAGGATGTCGCGCACCGCCGGCATGGCCAGCACCTTCTGCACCGCCGCCTGCATGCGCTCGATCTCGGCCGCGGGTGTCTTGGCCGGCGCCCACATTGCCGTCCAGCCGTCGCCCGAGGCCACGTTGATGCCCTGCTCGGCCATCGTCGGGATGTCGGGCATGAGCTCCGAGCGCTTGTCGCTGAAGATGCCGATCACGCGCACCTTGCCGGCGCGGTGCTGGGCCAGCATCTGGTCCATCAGGGTCACCGCGGCCGGCACGTGGCCGCCCATCAGGTCGGTCATCAGCGGCGGCGTGCCCTTGTACGGCGTGACCGGCAGGTTGATGCCCGCGGCCTTGGCGAACGCCACGCCCAGAAAGTGGTTCTGCCCGCCCAGCCCCGGCGTGCCGAAGCTGGCGTTCGGGTTCTTCTTGACCCACTCGACAAACTCGCGCACGTTGGTGACGCCAGTGCTCGTGCTCACCGCCATGCCCAGCGGGTACGACACCAGCCCGGCCACCGGCGCAAAGTCGCGCCAGATGTCCCACTTGATCTGCGAGCCGAACACCAGCGTCTGGAAGGTCGGCGTGGCGTTGGGGGCGATCATGTAGGTCAGGCCATCGGGCTTGGCGGCCATCAGCGCGTCGGCCGCCAGGCGCCCGCCCACGCCGACGCGGCTGTCGATGATCACCGGCTGGCCCAGCAGCTCGGGCAGGCGGTCGGCGATGACGCGTGCGATCGCGTCGGTGCCGCCACCCGGCGGCAGGCCGAGCAGGATGCGGATGACCGGCTTGTCCTGCGCCCTTGCGGTCAACGCGAGCGGGGCGGCGAGCGCGACGCAGGTGAAGCTCAGTGCGCGGCGGCGGTTGATCGTCATGGGGTTGTCTCCCGATGTTGTGCGAATGGATTCAGAGGTCGAGAACCAGCCGCCCGGACTTGGCGCGCGAAACGCACACCTGCATCAGACGGCCGCCGGCCTTGTCGACATCGGAAAGGTAGGTGTCGCGATGCTCGATCTCGCCGCTGCACACGCCGGTGGAACACAGCCCGCAATAACCCGAACGGCAGTCGTGCATCACGTCCACGCCGGCGGCGGCAAGCGCATCGAGCACGCTTTGGTCGGCCGCCACCTGGATCACGCGGCCGGACGACTTCAGCGCCACCTCGAAGGCCTGGTCTCCGGCCAGTGGCGGCGCCTCGGCGAAACGTTCGAAGTGCACGTCGCCCGCCGCCCAGCCCAGCGCCTGCGCGACCCGCAAGGTCGCGTCGATCAGGCCGGCTGGCCCGCAGACGTAGATCGGCTGGACCGGCGAGGCGGCATTCAGCAGCGTGTCGATCGACAGGCGCGTCGCCGGGTCGTCGTCGGCATGCAGGTGCAGCCGCGCGCCCACCAACGCGCGGAGTTCGTCGACGAATGCCAGTTGTGAGAGCGAACGCCCGCTGTAGTGCAGCGCGAACGGCCGGCGTTGCGCGACCAGCGCAGTGGCCATCGACAGGATCGGCGTGATGCCGATGCCGCCGGCGAGCAGGATGACCTCGGGCGGCGCGGCAAGCGGGAAGTGGTTGCTCGGCGGGCGCAGGGTCAGCACATCGCCGACATTCACCTGCTCGTGCATGAACCGCGAGCCGCCACGACCATCGTCTTCGAGGCGCACGGAGATCATGTACTCGGCCACCGGCGCTGAAGGGTCCGCGGCCGGGTCGAGCCGGATCAGCGAGTAGGAGCGCCAGGCCGCAGCGGCGCCAGCCGGGACGGTGATTGACACCTGCACATGCGCCCCCGAATCGAACGCCGGCAGCAAGCCACCGTCGGCCGCGGCCAGGCGAAAGCGCCGGATCTGCGGTGTGATCGCGTCGGCCGCGCGCACGCGCACGCTGAGCGTGTCGGTTGGCATCGTGGGTGCCTCTTCAGGCGGCCTGCGTCAGCACGCGCCAGTCGGTGCCGGCCGGCAACACGCCGCCGACCGAGCGGACCTTTGCGTAGTCGAGCTCGGGGTTGCTTGCGAGCTTGGGCGCCTGGCCGGCCATGAACTCTCGCACCGAGCGCAGCAACTGCTGGCGCACCCGCAGCACCGCGCCGTCGGCCGAGCACAGCTGCTCGTCGCTGCGGTCGTGGATGCGACCCTGGCTGATGAACATCGCGAAGTCTTCGGTGCCCAGGTGCTGTGGAAAGCCGGTGGCATGGCCGCGTTTCATGATGTCGCGGTTCTGGCCCCAGTTGTCCCTGGCATCGCCGGGCGGCAGCGGCGGGAAGTTCCACACGTCGGGCGAGGCCGACATCACCGTCATGCCCAGCGGCCGGTGCGGGTTGAAGTGCACGAACCAGGCGCGGTGCGTCACGTCGTCCACCGGAGTCGAGAAGAACACCGTCGTCGGGCCTTTCGCGTCGGGCGGACAGATCACGCCGTACCAGGGCATCACGAAGTTGTTGACGCGCGCGTAGACCTTGTCGTCGGGCAGCGCGCGCACCGCGGCGTAGCGGTAGCCGTAGGGCTGGTCCTCGAACTCGAGCTTGGGCGCGAGCGCCTGCGTCATCAGCATGCGCTCGTTGCCGCCGCCGGACGTGAGCTGGGTGGTCGACTCGTGCAGCACACCCACGTGCGACGAGTCCATCGACGCTTCGACCGCCTGCACCCAGTTGGTCGGCACCTCGACGCTGGTGACCGAGCGCTGTTCGGCCGGCAGGTCGACAAAGGGCAGGTTCGGGAAGGTGGGCGGCTTCTCGCCCTGCCCCAGCCAGACCCAGACGATGCCGCCCCGCTCGACCGCGTGGTAGCGGTTGATGCGCACATGCTGGCAGAACTGCGCCTGGTCGCCGGCGTGGTTGGGCGCTTCCATCACCTCGCCCTTCACGTTGAACTTCCAGCCGTGGTACAGGCAGCGCAGGCCGTTGTTCTCGTTGCGCGCGAGGGCCAGCGACGCCTTGCGGTGCGGGCACTGCTCGTCGATCACGCCGACGCTGCCGTCGGTGACTCGAAACGCGATGTAGCTGCGGCCCAGCAGCCGCACACGCACCGGCGCGCCGTCGGCCTCGAGCTTGATCGCGGGCACGGCCGGGATCCAGTAGTGCTGGCGGATCATCTCGCCCATCGGCGCGCCGTTCTCGACACGCGTCAGCAACTCGTTGTCTTCCTTGCTCATTGCCATGGTGGTCAGCCCTGTTCGTCGGTGCGGAAGGCGCGCGAGTAGACGCGCTTGCAGTTGCATTCAAAAATGTCGCGGCGCTGCGCGGCGCTGAGCCACTCGATGCTCTCGATCACCGGCTTCATGTCGTCGTAGTCGCGCCCGCTCACCGGGTCGCGCGCGCTGCCGGTGCCGGGCTTCTCGGTGCCGAACAGCACGTTGCTGGTGCCGGCCACCTTGAGCAGCAGCTCGATCGAGTCCTTGCTGTAGTTGCAGGTGTCGAAGTAGAGCTTCTTCAACTGGTCGTCGAAGCTCACCGTTTCGCCCTTGCGCGCATTCCACGCCCGAAAGCGACCCATCTGGTAGGGAATAGCGCCACCACCGTGGGCGACGACGATCTTGAGCTTCGGGAAAGAGTCGAAGGTCTTGGCGCCGAGCAGCGAGATGATCGCGATGCTCTCTTCGTTGATGAACTTAAGCGTGTAAGACTCGCGCGCACTGCAGCTACCGGCCGAGTGGATCAGCCCCGGCACGTCCAGCGCCACCATCGCTTCGTAGAGCGGGTGCCAGAACGGGTCGCCCAGGCCCGGCGGCGTGGGGCCGGCGCCTTCGGTCGGGTCGGGGTTGATCAGGCAGCCGACGAAGCCGAGCTCCTTCACGCAGCGCTGCAGTTCGGGGATGGCACGCTGCGCGAGCGGCTCGTCCATGTACTGCGGCAAGCCGGCCACGCCGCGAAAGCGCTTCGGGAACAGGTCGACGAAGCGTGCGATCAGGTCGTTGCAGTGGCGCGACCAGACTTCGGTCACGCCGCCCGGCTTGACCGAGTGCATCTGCAGGTAGGGCCGCGGCGAGATGAACTGCATGTCGGTGCCCACGCTGTCCATCGTGGCGATCAGCTCTTCGGCGGTCTTGCGCACCACCTCGTCGGCGATCTTGGGCGGCACGGCCGGGTTGGCGCGGCCGCCCACCAGTTCCGCCATGAAGCGGAAGCTCTGCGGCGGCATCACGATGTGGGCATGCGAGTCGATGATCACGGGGCGGACCCTCAGGTTGGAGTGGAGTGCAGGTCGTTGCGGATCAACGCCATGCATTCGAGTTGCAGTGCCATGCCGTGCTGCAGGTCATGGATGAGCGTGTGCCGCGCGGGGCGGTCTGTCGGGTCGGGGAAACAGCGCTGCCATTCGGCGTTGATGGCCTCGCGCAGGCTGTTGTCTTTCACATAGACGGTGAGCTTGGCCACGTCGGCCAGGCTGGCGCCGCCGGCCTTCAGCAACGCTTCGAGGTTGGCAAAGGCGAGCGTGGTCTGGCGCAGCGGGTCGGCCGGCAAGCTGCCGGTGGCCGCGTCCTTGCCCGAAATGCCAGACGAACACAGCAGGTTGCCAACCCGCGCGCCGAGCGGGATCGGCGCGTTGTGGCCGATGCCCTGAACGACGATCGAGCGGCCCATCAGGCGCCCCCGTTCTCGGTATCGAAGAAGCTCGTCGGCACGGTGGCCAGGAACTCCGAGAAGCCGGTCGAGCCGGCCGGCACGTGCAGCAACATCGCCTGCGCCGCCTGCGCCTCGTCGCCGGCCTGGATGGCGCGCGCGATCTTCAGGTGGTCCTGCAGCGACTTGTTGATCTGCGTGCGGTTCTGGAAGTCCTTGGGCCGGTAGCGCTGCGCCATGCGGCGCGCCTGGCGGATCTGCTCGGCCAGGTACTCGTTGCGACTGCCGGCGTAGATGGCCTCGTGGAACACGCTGTTGGCCAGCGCGTATTCGGCCGAGCCGCCGTTCACCGCGGCGTCCTGGCAGCGGGCCAGCGCATCGTCGAGCGCACGGCACAGGTCGTTGTCGACACGCCGGGCGGCCAGCTTGGCGCAGGCCGACTCGAGCTCGCCGATGGCTTCCATGATCGCGCGCAGCTTGCCGATGGACAGACGCGCCACCGTCACGCCCTGGCGCGGCGCGATGCGCACCAGGTCGCGCGCCGCGAGCTGCTGCAGCGCCTCGCGGACCGGCGTGCGCGACACGTCGAAGCGCGCCGCCAGGGCCCGCTCGTCCAGCGTGGCGCCGGGGGCCAGCTTGCCGGCCTCGATCTCGTCTTGCAGCACTGCACGGATTTCACTGGAACGCCCGGCGCGTGGGCGCAAATCGTCGGAGGTTTCGGTCAGGTTCATCGTGGGTCGCGCCTCGAAAGGTTCATTGGAGTGGGGCGTTGCTTGGATTTAAGTATGCCACAAACAATCTGTGAAGTGCAAGAAGTGAATTTTGAAGCGCCACAACACCTCCGCTTCAAGATGCCCTCAGTACAAGTCATTTTCATAGGCAGACTTCCGTGACGAGAGACCCGGCCTGGGTCTCAAGCGAAGGCAATCGCAGCAATCCATACTGACAACTGGTGTATTGCACTTCACATTCTGGTATGCCACAATGTCGTCATTGCATCCAAGAGCACGCCATGAGCCAATCCACGCACCAAGCTGAAATGCTTCCTCGCCCGATGGCGCGGGTAATGACCCCACAGTCCATCGCCGTCGTCGGTGCGTCGGCCGACGTGCGCTCTTTTGGTGGATTCGTGCTCGGCAACCTGAAGCGCTTCGGCTATGCCGGCGCGCTGCACCTGGTCAGCCGCAGCAGCAGCGAGATCGATGGCCACCGCTGCGTGAAGACGGTGGACGAATTGCCCGAAGGCATCGATCTGGCGGTGCTGGCGATACCCGAGGCCGGCGTGCTCGACGCGGTGCGCGGCCTCGCGGCGCGCGGTACGCACGCGGCCGTGCTGTTCGCGTCGGGTTATGCCGAGGCCGGCGACGAGGGGCGCGCCCGGCAGGACGAACTGGCGGCGGTCGCCGAGGCCGGCGGCCTGCTGCTGGTGGGCCCGAACTGCATGGGCTTCACCAACCTGGCGGCGGGCGTGCCGCTGACCTTCGAGCCGCTGGTGGCGCAGCCGCGCGAGGTGCGCCCGGGCATCGGCGTGGTGGCGCAAAGCGGCGCCATGGCCGCGAACCTGCGCGACGCGTTTCTCGGCCGCGGCCTGCCGATCACCACCGTGTTCTCCACCGGCAACGAGATCTCGCTCGGCGTCGAAGACGTGCTCGCGCACTACATCGCCGACCCGCAGACGCGCGTGATCGCCGCGTATGTCGAGCAGGTGCGCCGCCCGGCCTTGTTCCTGCAACTCGCCGCGCAGGCGCGCGCCGCCGGCAAGCCCATCGTGCTGCTGATGCCGGGCAAGAGTGCGCGAGCGCGGGCGGCCGCTCAATCGCACACTGGTGCACTCGCCGGCGACCATGCGACCGCGTGCGCGCTGCTGAAGCGTGAAGCGGTGGTGGTGGTCGCCTCGCTCGACGAACTGTTCGACACCACCGCGGTGCTGCTGCGCTTCCCGGCCCCGCCGGTGGGCGGCACGGCATTCATGACCGGCTCGGGCGCGATGAAGAACATCGCGCTCGATTTCGCCGCCGACCTGGGCATGCCGCTGCCCGACCTGGCGCCGGCCACAGTGGCCACGCTCAAGGCGGCGCTGCCCGCGTATGCGGTGGCCGAGAACCCGCTGGACTACACCACCATCGGCGTGCGCCAGCCCGGCCTCATCGGCGAGATCCTGCTGGCAATGCTGGCCGACGAGCACATCGGCAACATGGTGCTGAGCATTCCGGTCGGGCCCGAGGTGGCACAGCGCGACAAGGCCGAACACATCGTGCCGGCCATCGCGCGCGCCACCAAGCCAGCGGTGCTGGTGCTCACCGGCGATGCGGGCCCGATCGAACCCTTCTTCACGGACGCGATCCGCGCCAGCGGCGTGCCACTGTTCCGTTCGCCCGACCGGGCCCTGCGCGCGATGGCGCGCGTGGCCGGCTACGCCGAAGCGCTGCAGCGTGCGGCGCGCGCCAAGGCGCACAGCCGCAGCGTCACCGCGCGGGCCGTCGCCCTTCCTGCGTCGGCGGCACTGGTCGAGGGTGTGTATGCCGAACACCAGAGCAAGGCCTGGCTGGCCGAGGTCGGCATCCCGGTGCCGCAAGGCGCACTCGCGCGCAACGTGGACGAAGCGGTGCGCATCGCCGCACGGATCGGCTGGCCGGTGGTGCTCAAGGCGCAGGCCAGCGCGCTGCCGCACAAGAGTGACGTCGGCGGCGTGGTGGTCGGCCTGGCCGATGAGGCGGCCTTGCGTGCCGGCTGGGCTCGGCTGGTGGCCAGCGTGTCGCTGCACCGGCCCGAGCTGGTGCTCGACGGCGTGCTCGTCGAAACGATGGGGCCGCGTGGGCTGGAGCTGGTGGTGGGCGCCAAGCGCGACGCCGACTGGGGCCCGGTCGTGCTGGTCGGCCTGGGCGGCGTGTGGATCGAGGCCTTGAAGGACGTGCGACTGGTGCCGGCCGACCTGCCCCTCGACGACATCGTGATCGAACTCGGCCGGCTCCAGGCTGCGCCGATGCTGCAGGGCATCCGCGGTGCGCCGGCCGTCGATGTGCGCGCCGTCGCGCAGGTGGTGGCGCAGATCGGTGCGCAGATGCGCGCCAACCCGAACATCGTCGAGATCGACATCAACCCGCTCGTGGCCTACCCGGACCGTGTGCTGGCGCTGGATGCGCTGGTGGTGGTGAAGGAGTCCGCATGAAACTGGCGTTCTCTGCCGCCGACGAGGCCTTCCGCCTCGAAGTGCGCGCCTTCGTGAAGGCGCGCCTGCCGGCCGACATCCGGCGCAAGGTCGAATTCGGCCTGCGCCTGGAGCACGACGACTACGTCACATGGTTCCGCATTCTCGAAGAGCGCGGCTGGATCACGCCGGGCTGGCCGGTCGAACACGGCGGGCCGGGCTGGAGCCACGTGCAGCGCTACCTGTTCGACGAAGAGACGCTGCTGGGCGGCGCGCCGCGCATCATCGCCAGCGGCATCCAGATGCTCGGCCCGGTGCTGATCGCGTTCGGCACGCCAGCGCAGAAGGCGCAGTGCCTGCCCGACATCCGCCACAGCAACACCTGGTGGGCGCAGGGCTTTTCCGAACCCGGCGCGGGTTCTGACCTGGCTGCCGTGCGCACCACCGCCGTGCTCGAGCCCGACGGCAAACACTTCGTCGTCAACGGCCACAAGGTCTGGACCTCGTACGCGCAGTGGTG
Source organism: Methylibium sp. (assembly GCA_031382215.1). Lineage (GTDB taxonomy): Bacteria > Pseudomonadota > Gammaproteobacteria > Burkholderiales > Burkholderiaceae_C > LGRD01. The sequence goes on along the minus strand of JANMYQ010000372.1, from coordinate 28,879 downwards.
CTCGATGATGTTCGCGCTGGTGCGCACCGACCTGCGCACCGGGCCCGATGCGCCCAAGCCGCAGGAGGGCATCTCGTTCGTGCTGATCGACATGGCAACGCCGGGCATGAGCGTGCGGCCGATCCGCATGCTCGAAGGCGGCGCCGACCTGAACGAATGTTTTCTCGACAACGTGCGCGTGCCGGTCGAGAACCTCGTCGGCGAGCTGAACAAGGGCTGGTCCTGCGGCAAGTTCCTTCTGGGGCACGAGCGCACTGGCATCGCCGGCATCGGCTCGTGCAAACAACAACTGGCGCGGGCACGCACGCTGGCCACGCAGTACCGGCTGGGCGACGACCCGCTGCTGCAGGCGCGCATCGCGCAGTTCGAGGTCGAGCTGATGGCGCTGGAATTCACCGCGCTGCGCCTGCTGAGCGCGAACCAGCGCAGCAAGCTGCCGGCGGTCGAGGCGTCGATGCTCAAGGTGCGCGGCACCGAGCTGCGCCAGGGCATCTTCGAACTGCTGGTCGACATCGCCGGCCCGCACGCGCTGCCGTTCTCGGCCGACGCGCAGTTTCTGGATGCGCTGGACGAGACAGTGGTGCCCAGCGAACTCGGCTCGCTCGCCGCGAACTGCCTGGACGCGCGCAAGTTGTCGATCTACGGCGGCGCCAACGAGGTGCAGCGCAACCTGATCGCCAAGGCTTTGCTGGCGGCCTGATCCGCTGCGAACGAACCCGAAAGACAGCATGGACTTCTCACTCGACGACGACCACCTGGCGCTGCGCGACGCGGTGCAGCGCTTCTGCGACGGCGAATACCCGGCGCAACACCGCGGCAACGCTGAAGCGCCTGAGCTGGCCGCAGCACGCTGGGCCGGCATGGCCGAACTCGGCCTGCTCGGCTTGCCGTTCGACGCCGAACTCGGCGGCAGCGGCCAGAGCGCCGTCGAGCTGATGCTGGTGGCGCAGGAACTCGGCCGCGCGCTCGGCGGCGGCGCGTGGCTGTCCAGCGTGGTGCTGGCCGGCCAGTTGCTCGCCGAAGCCGGCACGCCAGCGCAATGCACGCAGTGGCTGCCGCGACTGGCGCGCGGTGACTTGCAGATCGCCCTGGCCTGCCTCGAGGCCGATGCGCGCTACGACCTCGCCGACGTGCAGGCTACCGCGCGTGCCGAGGGCAATGCGTGGGTCGTCAGCGGCCGCAAGACGCAGGTGCTGCATGGCGACAGCGCAGAGCTGTTGCTGGTCGTCGCACGCACCGCCGGCGCGCAGCGCGACCGCCAGGGGCTGAGCCTGTTCGCCATCGACGCGGCCTCGCCCGGCCTGGTGGTGAATGGTTTCGACACGCTGGACAACCGACGTGCGGCGCACATCGAACTGAACGCGGTGCGCGTCGGTGCCGAGCGCATCGTCGGTGCGATCGGCAATGCCCTGCCGCTGGTCGAAGCGGCGCAGGACCGCGCCAATGCCGCGCTGGTGGCCGACGCCGCCGGCGCGATGGAGGCGCTTATCGAGCTCACCGCCGAACACCTGCGCACCCGCAAGCAGTTCGGCGTGCCGCTGGCCAAATTCCAGGTGCTGCAGCACCGGCTGGCCGACATGGTGATCGCGCTTGAACAAGCCAAGTCGATGGCCTGCGCCGCGGCGATGGCCGTGCCCGGCGGCAACGCGGCGCAACGCGCCCGCACCGTCTCGGCCGCCAAGGCGCTGGTCGGCCCGCTGGGCCAGCGCCTTGGGCTGGACGCGAACCAGATGCATGGCGCGATGGGCATGACCGACGAGTGCCGCGCCGGCCACTACGCCAAACGCCTGATGGCGATCAACCACCTTTTCGGTGATGCCACGCATCACCTGCGCCGTTTCGCCGAACAGCCGCAGAGCTGAGAACAACCCTCCACTGCCTCACCCCTCGAAGGAGACATCGATGCTGCCAACCCGCTTTTTCACCCCGCTGCTTGCGGCCCTTGCCACCACACTTGCGTTCAGCGTGTCGCCCTCGGCTCAGGCCCAGGACAAACCGCCGATCCGCCTGCTGGTGGGCTTCCCGCCCGGCGGCGCCGCCGACAGCGTGGCCCGCGTGCTGGCCGACAAGCTGCGCGAGCCGCTGAAGCAGAACGTGATCGTCGAGAACCGCCCCGGCGTGGGTGGCCGGCTGGCGGCCGAGGCGGTGAAGAACGCCACGCCCGACGGCCTGACCTACATGGTGGCGCCGAACGCGACGCTGACCTTCCAGCACCTGACCTACCCGGTCTCGGTGCTGCGCTACGACATGACGACCGACTTCACGTCCGTCGCGCAGATCAACTCGTACCCGATGGCGCTGGTCGTCAATGCCGGCACCGGCGTGAAGACCGCCAAGGAATACGTGACCTGGCTGAAGGCCCACCCCGACAAAGGCACCTTCGGCACCGCCGGCATGGGCGGCGACACGCACTTCAACGGCCTGCAGTTCGCCAAGACCGCGGGCCTGGACATGACCGTCGTGCCCTACCGAGGCAACGGCCCGCTGGTGACCGACCTGCTGGGCGGCCAGATCATGACCGGCATCATGGTGGCGGGCGACGCGGTGCAGCACGCACGCAGCGGCAAGCTCAACATCGTCGGCGTGTTCGGGCCCAAGCGCTCGCCGCTGATCCCCGATGTGCCGACGATGCCAGAGCAGGGCTTCGACACCGGCGGCAGCGATGGCTGGATGGGCCTGTGGGGCCCCGCCAAGCTGCCCGCCGCCGAGATCGAGCGCATGCAGGCCGCGTTGAAGCAGGTGCTGGCGCAGCCCGATGTGAAGGAACTGATGATGGGCAAGTTCCTGCAGGTGGCCGACTACAAGGCGGGCACCGAGGTGGACAAACAACTGCGCGCCGAGCTGGCCCACTGGGGGCCGGTGATCAAGGCCTCGGGCTTCACGCCGCAGCAGTGAGCGGCACGCCGACCCGAACCATGGACTCGATGGACCCGATGGACTACGTCATCGTCGGCGCCGGCACGGCGGGTTGCGTGCTGGCCCACCGGCTCAGCGCCGACCCGGCCGTGAAGGTGCTGCTGCTCGAAGCCGGCGGCGCCGATCACCACCCGCTGGTCCGCATGCCCGTCGGCTTCATGAAGGCGCTGCAGAAGCCTGCGCTGACCTGGGGTTACCAGAGCGATCCCGAGCCGCAGTTGAATGGCCGCACGTTGCCGATCCCGCGCGGCAAGCTGCTCGGCGGCTCATCTTCGATCAACGGCATGTTCCACATCCGCGGGCACCGGCGCGACTTCGACGAGTGGGCCGAGCGCGGCTGCACCGGCTGGGCTTACGACGACGTGCTGCCCTACTTCCGGCGCAGCGAAAGCAACTGGCGCGGCGCCGGCCCGTACCACGGTGGCGACGGCCCGGTGCAGGTGCGCGCGATCGACACCACCGAACTGCTCGCCGACCCGCTGCGCGAGGCTGCGGCCCGCGCCGGTCATGCCGTCAATGAAGACTACGACGGCGCGCAGGCCGACGGCATCGCCCGCGGCGACGTGGCGATCGACGCGCGTGGCCGGCGCAGCAGCAGCGCGCGTGCTTACCTGCACCCGGTCATGCACCGGCCCAACCTGCAGGTGCTTAAGCACGCCCAGGCACGCCGCGTGCTCATTGAGGCCGGCCGTGCAGTGGGGCTGGAGTTCACCCACGAAGGCACGCTCAAGCAGGTGCGCACGCGCCGCGAGGTGCTGCTGTGCGGCGGCGCCTACGGCTCACCGCAGTTGTTGATGGTCTCGGGCATCGGCCCGGCAGCCGAACTGCAGCGCCACGGCATCCCGGTGCTGGCCGACCTGAGCGGCGTCGGCGCCAACCTGATCGAGCACCCGCGGATGATGTTGCAGTACCGCGCCAGCCGGCCGGTCACCTTCACGCGACAGTTGCGCTTCGACCGCGCCACGCTGTCGGCGCTGCGCTGGGCGCTGCTCGGCAGCGGCCCGTTCGCCACGCAGATCTGCAGCGGCACGGTGCTGCTGCGCACCGACCCCACGCTCGACCGGCCCGACATCCAGCTGCTGTGCAACCCGGTGCGGCTCGACGCCGGCTTGTGGTTCCCGGGCCTGGTCAAGCCCAAGGAGCACAGCTTCTACATCACCGTGTGCCAGTTGCACGCCAAGAGCCGAGGCAAGGTGACGCTGAAGTCGGCCGACCCGTTCGAAGCGCCGCGCATCGCGCTGAACCTGTTCACGCACCCCGACGACTTCACCAGCATGCGCAACGGCCTGCGCGCCGCGCGCGAGATCTACCGCCAGACGCCGATGGCCGAGCTGATCGACGCCGAGACCATCCCCGGCGCGCAGCACCAGAGCGACGCCGAGATCGACGCGACGATCCGCGAGTTCGGCGGAATCACCCACCACCCGGTCGGCACCTGCGCGATGGGCACCGGCGCCGACGCGGTGGTCGACCCGCAACTGCGCGTGCGCGGGATCCAGGGGCTGCGCGTCGTCGATGCCTCGGTGATGCCGACCATCCCCAGCGGCAACACCAACGCAGCCACCTTGATGATCGGCGAGAAGGCCAGCGACCTGATCCTGGGCCGTTCGATCACGCCCGCACGCATGGCGCAGCGGGCCGACTTGGCCACCCTGGCGAACTGAATCACACCATGAATTCACCCACCCCGGGCCTGGCCCACCCCCTGCCTGCGCTCCTGGCACAACCGCTGCGGTTGCTGATCGACGGCCGCTGGCAGCCCGCCGCCGACGGCGCGCTGCTGGACGTGAGCAACCCGTCCGACGGCACGCGGCTGGCGCAAGCCGTCGCCGGTGGTGCCGCCGACATCGACGCCGCCGTGCGCGCCGCGCGCAACGCCTTCGAGCGCGGCCCGTGGCCTGCGATGAGGCCGGCCGCGCGCGCCAGGCTGCTGTGGACGCTGGCCGAACTGATCGACCGCCATGCCGACGAACTGGCGCTGCTGGAAACGCTCAACACCGGCAAGCCGCTGAAGCTGGCGCGCGCCTTCGACGTGCCGATGGCCGCCGAATGCCTGCGCTACAACGCCGGCTGGGTGACCAAGCTCAACGGCGAGACGCGCAACGTCTCGCTGCCCGGCGAGTGGCACACCTTCACCTTGCGCGAGCCGGTGGGTGTGGCCGGGCTGATCGTGCCGTGGAACGTGCCGCTGCCAATGGCGGTGGGCAAGATCGCCCCCGCGCTGGCGGCCGGCTGCACGGTGGTGCTCAAGCCGGCCGAGCTGACGCCGCTGACCGCCGTGCGCCTGGGCGAGCTGGTGCTGGAGGCGGGCTTCCCGCCCGGCGTGGTCAACATCGTCACCGGGCTGGGTGCCGTGGCGGGCCAGGCGCTGGTCGAACACCCGGGGGTCGACAAGGTCTCGTTCACCGGCTCCACAGCCGTGGGCAAGAGCATCCTGCGCGCGGCCGGCGGCAACCTGAAGCGGCTGTCGCTCGAACTCGGCGGCAAGTCGCCGGTGTTCGTGTTCCCCGACGCCGACCTCGACCGCGCCACCGAGGCCGCCACACGCGGCATCTTCGGCAACACCGGGCAGGTGTGCGCAGCAGGCTCACGCCTGTTCGTGCACGAAAGCGTGTTCGACCGCGTGGTGCAGGGCATCGCCGAGCGGGCGCGCAAGTTGCGCGTGGCGCCGGGGCTGCAGGCGGACGCAGAGATCGGGCCGGTGATCTCGCAGCGCCAGCGCGAACGTGTGCTGGCCTACGTGCAAAGCGGCCTGGACGAAGGCGCCGAGCTGCTGGCCGGCGGCCATGCGATCGACGGCGCGGGCTTCTTCGTGCAGCCGACCGTGCTGGTCAACACGCAGCCGCACATGAAGGCGGTGCGCGAGGAAATTTTCGGCCCCGTGCTGTCGACCTTCGTCTTCAACGACGGTGACGACCTCGACGCGCTCGCCGCACGCGGAAACGATACCGACTACGGCCTTTCGGCTGCCATCTGGACGCGCGACATCGGCCGCGCCCACAAGCTCGCACGCCGCCTGCGTGCCGGCAACGTGCGCATCAACGCCGCCGTGGCGCCCGACTTCGCGATGCCTTTCGGCGGCCACAAGCAGTCGGGCTGGGGGCGCGAGAACGGGCGCGAGGGCGTCGAGGCCTACACCGAACTGAAGTCGATTGCGATCGACCTGGGTTGACCTGGGCTGACCTGAGCAGAACACAAGAGAACCACGACCATGAGCTTGAACGGATCCGCCTGTATCGTCGGCGCCTACGAACACCCGACCCGCAAGGCCGACACGCTGTCGGTGCTGCGCCTGCATGCCGACGTGGCCAAGGGCGCGCTCGCCGATGCGGGCCTGACCAAGAACGATATCGACGGCTACTTCTGCGCCGGCGACGCGCCGGGCCTGGGCACCGCCACGGTGGCCGAGTACCTGGGGCTGACGCTGCGCCATGTCGACTCGACCGAGTGCGGCGGCTCGGCGCCGATCCTGCACGTCGCGCACGCCGCCGCGGCGATTGCGGCGGGCCGCGGCAACGTCGCGCTGATCACGCTGGCCGGCCGGCCGCGCGCGGCGATGGCCGAGGCCGCAGCCAAGGCGGCAGCGGCCAGCGCCGACGGCGGCAAGCCCGCACGTGCCCCGCTGGCGCTGAAGCCGCCCGACCCCGACGCGCCCGAGCTCGCCTTCGAGCTGCCCTACGGCCCGGCCACGCAGAACCTGTATGCAATGGTGGCCAAACGCCACATGCACGAGTTCGGCACCACGCCCGAACAGCTTGCGTGGATCAAGGTCGCCGCGTCGCACCACGCACAGCACAACCCGCACGCGATGTTGCGCGACGTGGTGACGGTGCACGACGTGGTCAATTCGCCGATGGTCAGCGACCCGCTGCACCGGCTGGACTGCTGCGTGATGAGTGACGGCGGCGGTGCGCTGATCGTCGCGCGGCCAGAGATCGCGCGCGACATCGCCGCGCAGCAGCGCCGCCCGATGGTGCGCGTGCGCGGCACCGGCGAGGCGCCCAAGCACGGCATGGGCGGTCGCATCGACCTGACGTTCTCGGCGGCCGCGTGGTCCGGCCCGCACGCCTTTGCAGAAGCTTGTGTGACGCCGGCCGACATCCAGTACGCGTCGCTGTACGACAGCTTCACGATCACCGTGCTGATGCAGCTCGAGGACCTGGGCTTCTGCAAGAAGGGCGAAGGCGGCCGCTTCGTCGCCGACGGCGGGTTGATCGCAGGCGTCGGCCGCCTGCCCTTCAACACCGACGGCGGCGGCCTGTGCAACAACCACCCGGCCAACCGCGGCGGCGTCACCAAGGTCATCGAAGCGGTGCGCCAGTTGCGCGGCGAGGCCCACCCTGCGGTGCAGGTGAAGGACTGTGCGCTGGCGCTGGCCAGCGGCATCGGCGGTGCGCTGGCGTCGCGGCACACCGCGGCCACCTTGATCCTCGAACGAGTCTGAGCCCATGAGCACACCATCGACCCCCGGTACCGACAAGCCCGCACGCCCACCCGGCCCGCCTGGCCCACCGAGAGGGCCGCGCAAGATCCTCGCGCCCCGCGTGTTGCCCGAATCGCTGGCCTACTGGCAGGCCGCCGACGAAGGCCGGCTGCTGGTCAAGCGCTGTACCGCCTGTGGCGAGGTGCACCACTACCCGCGCGACATCTGCCCCTTCTGCCTGAGCGATCAGACCGAATGGCTGACCGCCGCCGGCACCGGCACGGTCTACTCGTTCAGCACCATGGGCCAGGGCGACGCGGCGTACACGCTGGCTTTCGTGACCCTGGACGAAGGCGTGACCGTGATGACGAACCTGGTGGGTTGCGACGCCACGGCGCTCGCCATCGGCCAGCGAGTCAAGGTGATCTTCACGCCCACCGACGGCGGGCACGCCGTACCGATGTTCACGCCCGCCTGACCGAGGAGATTGCCCGATGCGCCCTGGTGCCCTGTCCCGCTTCACCGTGCTCGACGCCACGCGCGTGCGCGCCGGCCCGACCGCCGTGCGCCTGTTCGCCGACATGGGCGCACGCGTGATCAAGCTCGAGATCCCGCCCGGCGCACCGGGCGGCGACGACATGATCGGTGGGCGCGAACACAACCGCGCCGACTACGAGAACCTGCACCGAAACAAGGAGAGCCTGACGCTCAACATGAAGGCCCCCGAGGGCCTGGCGATCCTGAAGGAACTGGTGAAGACGGCCGACGTGTTCGTCGAGAACTACCGCCCCGACGTGAAGCACCGGCTGGGCATCGGGCCGGACGAGTTGCGTGCCGTCAACCCGCGCCTGGTCTACGCAAGCATCTCGGGCTTCGGCCAGGACGTGCCGTACGCCAACTGGCCCGGCTTCGACTCGATCGCGCAGGGCATGGGCGGCCTGATGAGCGTGACCGGCAGGGCCGACGGCGGGCCGATGCGCGTGGGCATTCCGCTCGCCGACCTGTGCGCCGGCCACTTCTGCGCGATGGGCGTGCTGGCCGCACTGCTGGAGCGCGACGTGACCGGCGAGGGCCAGTGGGTGCAGACCTCGCTGCTCGAATCGCAGATCGCGATGCTCGACTTCCAGGCCGCGCAGTGGCTGATCGACAAGAAGGTGCCGACGCAGAACGGCAACGAGCACCCGCTGACCGTGCCCACCGGCGTGTTCGAGACGCGGGACGGCCACATCAACCTCGCTGCGATCGGCCAGACGATCTGGAAGCGGCTGTGCGAGGCGCTCGGCGTGCCGCACCTGGTGAACGAACCCGGCTTCGGTTCCGACCCCGAACGCGTGGCCAACCGGGCGCGCGTCAACGCCGCCATCGGCGCCGCTTTCAAGACGCGCGGCACGGCCGAGTGGACCGAGATCCTGCTGAAGGCGGGTGTGCCTTGCGGGCCGATCCACCGCATCGACCAGGTGTTTGCCGACCCGCAGGTGCGCCACCTGGGCATCGCGCGGCCGATGCATCATCCGGAGCTGGGCGACATTTCGCTCGTGGGCCAGCCGATGCGCCTGTCGCGCCACCCGCAGGACGCGCCGATCAGGCCGGCGCCGCACCAGGGCGACGACACCGACGCGATCCTGCAGGGGCTGGGCTACAGCGAACAGCGCATCCAGGAATTGCGCTCCGCCCGAGTTGTCTGAACCACCGCGTCTGAACCACTGAAACGGAACCCAAGACCATGGCCCGCCTCGTCGCCGCATTCGGCTCATCGCACAGCATCATGCTGGTCTCGCAGCGCGAGGACTGGCAACACGGCTTCCGGGACATCGACCCGAAGAACCCGCACTACTACGACTGCGCTGGCAACAAGACCGACTACGCCGCGCTGCTCGCCGCCGCACCGGCCGACGCCGAAGCGATGGTCACGCCGCAGAAGATGGGCGAGCGCTTCGACCAGGCGCAAGCGGCGATGGACGAGGTGCGCGCGCGCATCGAGGCGGCCCGGCTCGACGTGCTGATCGTCGTCGGCGACGACCAGACCGAACTCTTCCGCACCACCAACAACCCGGCCTTCGCGATCTATTACGGCAAGACGATCCGCAACGGCAAGAGCGAACTGGCCGACGGCGACGGCTGGGTCAAGAAGGCGCGCATGTGGCGCCAGGAGCCCGGCGCCGACCGCGACTACCCCGTGGACAGCACGATGGCCGAATGGCTGATCTGCCAACTGTGCGAGCGCGACTTCGACATCACCGCGATGGACGGCCTGGAGCGCGGACAGTTCGAGGGCCACGCGTTTTCGTTCATCCACCGGCGCTACCTGCAGGGCACCGAACTACCGGTGATCCCGGTGATCGTGAACACCTTCGACCCGCCGAACCAGCCCACGCCGCGGCGCTGCATCCAGCTCGGCGCGGCCTTGCGCGAGCTGATCGCGGCCTACCCGCAGGACCTGCGCGTGGGCGTGCTGGCATCGGGCGGCTTGTCGCACTTCGTCGTCGACGAGGGGCTCGACAACGGGATCGTCGAGGCGTTGCGCCGCAAGGACAGCGCCTGGCTCGCCGCGCTCGACCCGAAACAACTGCAGGCCGGCAGCTCGGAGATCCGCAACTGGCTGATCGCCAGCGAAGCGGTGAAAGACCTGGACCTGGAGTGGGTGCGCTACGTGCCCGGCTACCGCAGCCCGGCGCTGACCGGCACCGGCTTGTGCTTTGCTGCGTGGACGACCTTGCCATGACCGAACCGAATGTTCAACGCCTGCGCCGGCTCGACGCCTGCGCCGTGTCCGACGCGCTCGACAAGCTCGGCCTGCCCGGTGCGGTGACCGGCCTGCCGCAACGCAGCGGCACGATGAACGGCGGCGGCCGCATTGCCGGCCGCGCCGTCACGATGAAGGTGGGCCCAGGTCAAGCTCCACCCGGGCCGCCGAAGCACTTGGGCTGCACCGCGATAGAAGCGGCGGGGCCGGACGACGTGATCGTGGTCGAGCAGCGCAGCGGTGTGAAGGCCGGCTGCTGGGGCGGGCTGCTGACCTTGGGCGCCAAGCTGCGCGGCGTGGCCGGCGTGGTGGCCGACGGGCCGCTGCGCGATGTGGACGAGGCGATCGCCTACGAGTTCCCGATCTTCAGCCGCAGCCTCACGTCGCTCACCGCGCGCGGCCGCGTGGTGGAACTGGGCACGCAGGTGCCGGTGACGATCGGCCAGGTTGATGTGCAGCCGGGCGACTACGTGCTGGCCGACCGCAGCGCAGTGATCTTCATCGCCGAGCGCGACATCGAGCGCGTGCTCGAAGCGGCCGAGACCATCGTCGCCAAGGAGGCCGCGATGGCCAAGGCCATCCTGGCCGGCACGCCCATCGGCCAGGTGATGGGCGGCCACTACGAACACATGCTCAAGGCATGAACCGGAACAACACGATGGAACCAGATCTCAACGTCGCCCGCGCGGCCAAGCTCGACACCGCGACCCTCAGCGACGCACTCGACAAGCTGGCCATCGCCGGCCAGTGTTACCGCATCAAGCCGCGCAGCGCCACGTTCCGAATGGCCGGTCGCGCCTGGACCTTGCTGTACGGCCCGGCCGGCAACCCGCCCGGCACCGTGGGCGACTACATCGACGACGTGCCGCCGGGCAGCGTGATCGTGCTCGACAACGGCGGGCGCGACAACGCCACCGTGTGGGGCGACATCCTGACCGAGATCGCGCACCGGCGAGGCATCGCCGGCACCTTGATCGACGGCGTGTGTCGCGACGTGGCGCTGTGCCTGCAGCTCGGCTACCCGATCTTCAGCAAGGACCACTGGATGCGCACCGGCAAGGACCGCGTGCAGGTCGAGGCCACCGGCGTGACGGTCAACATCGGCGACGCGCGCGTGGCGCCGGGCGATATCGTGCGTGGTGATGCGGACGGCGTGGTGGTGATCCCCAGGGAACACGAAGACCGCGTGCTCGACACCGCCGAAGCCGTGGAGCTTGCCGAGAACGCGATCCGCGAAGCGGTGCGCGGCGGCATGCGGCTGGACGAGGCGCGCAAGCAGTTCCGCTACCACCAGCTACAGACGCGGGAGGCGCAGTGATGACCCGTGAACACGACGCGTCGACGACCACGCGGCGCGACTTCAACCGCCTGCCCGCCGAACTGGTGGCCACCGCGCGCGGACTGCCCACACCCACGCTGCACGAGGCCGGCGGCAAGATCGGCGCGCTGCCGTCGGTGATCAAGCCGGTGGACGCGCAGTTCAGCATCTGCGGATCGGCACTGACGGTTCAATCGCCGCCCGGCGACAACCTGTGGCTGCACCGCGCGCTGGACATTGCGCAGCCCGGCGACGTGCTGGTGGTCAGCGTGGGCGGTGCGTACGAACACGGCTATTGGGGCGAGATCATGACGACGATGGCGCAGGTTCGCGGCCTGGCCGGCCTGGTGATCGACGGCTGCGTGCGCGACGGCGCGCTGCTGGCGCAGATCGGCTTTCCGGTGTTTGCGCGCGGGCTGTGCATTCGCGGCACCGGCAAGGACTACGGCGCGATCGGCTGGCTCAACGCGCCCGTGCTGATCGGCAGCGTGGCCGTGCAAGCCGGCGATCTGGTGCTGGGCGACGGCGACGGCGTGGTGGTGCTGCCGCAAGCGCGCGCCGCCGAGGTGGTGGCCAAGGCGGTGCAGCGCGAAGTCGACGAGGCCGCGATTCTGAAGCGACTGCAGGCGGGCGAAAGCACGATGCAGGTCTACGGGTTTCACTGATGGGCAGGGACATGACGAACGCCACTCCGACCAGCGCGCCAGGCCAGGCTCCGGCACTGGCCATCGAGGGCCGCATCGCGACCCTCACCTTGCGTCGCCCCGACGTGGCCAACCGGCTCGAGGTGCAAGACTTGCACCGGCTGCGCGAGCAGATCGCGCAGGTGAACGCCACCCCCGAGGTGCTGGTGCTGCGCCTGCTCGGCCAAGGCCGCCACTTCTGCAGCGGCTTCAATCTGACGGAAACGCAAGGGCCGGCCCAAGGCGACGCCGAACCGGCCAGCGCACTGTTCGAATCCGTGGCCGCCGCTTTCGAGAACGCGCGACCGGTGACGATCGCGGCGATACAGGGCGGCGTGTACGGCGGCGCCACCGACCTGGCGCTGGCCTGCGACTTCCGCCTGGGCACCCCGGCCTGCGAGATGTTCGTGCCCGCGGCACGCCTGGGTCTGCTCTTCTACCGCGGCGGGTTGGAGCGATACGTCAACCGGCTCGGCCTGCAGACGGCCAAGCGCGTGATGCTGTGCGGCGAGAAGTTCGACGCCGAGGCGATGCGGGCGATCGGCTTCCTCGACCGGCTGCTGCCGTCGGTGGACGCGCTGATGCTGGCCGTCGACGAACTCAGCGGCGCGCTGGCCGGCTCGGCGCCGCTGGCATTGCTGGGCATGAAGAAGCACCTCAACCGCATCGCCGCCGGCACGCTGGACGCGGCGGAGTTTGCGCGCGACATCGCCGCATCGGATGCATCGGCCGACACGCGCGAGGGCGCGCTGGCCTGGCGCGAGAAGCGCGCACCGGTGTTTCACGGCCGCTGACGCCGCACCGCGAGCGCCCCACCGCGTACCGCGCGCGGTGCGCTCAAGCGTCGGCCGTCAAGGCCGGCAACACATTCTGCTGGGCCCGAACGCGCGCCCAGTGCGTGTGCGCCTCGGGCAGCAGCCACTGCACGCCATAGCGCATGCGCGCCGTCTTGGCAGCAGCCCACGCGGTGTCGGCGCTTGCCGCGGCAGCACGGGCACTGGCCGCAAAGGCCCAGGCCAGCAACGCGTGCGCCACGCCCATCAGGTAGTCGTCGGCCACACGCAGCGGCCATTCCCGGTCGGCTGGGGCGCCCTCGACCAGCGCACTTGTCGCCGCGCGCACGCTCGCGACCTGCACGCGCAAGGCGGCGGCAAACTCCGCCAGCGACGGATCAGCGTCGCAGGCCTGCGCCTCGGCGTCGAAGTCCTGCAGCAGCGTCGCCAGCGCGGCGCCCCCGTCGGCGAGCACCTTGCGCTGCAGCAGGTCGATCGCCTGGATCTCGTTGGTGCCCTCGTAGATCATCGCGATGCGTGCGTCGCGCACGGTCTGCTCGATGCCGTACTCGTGCACGTAGCCATAACCGCCGAAGACCTGCAGTGCGGCACTGGCCGAATGGAAGCCGCGGTGCGTCATGAACGCCTTGACCACCGGGGTCAGCAAGGCGCCGCGCTGGGCGGCGCCGGCGCGCCGTGCGGCGTCGGGGTGGTGGGCCGCGTCGTCGAGGCACTGCGCCACTCGGTAGGCGATCACGCGCTGGCCTTCGGTCAGCGCCTGCAGTCGCATCAGCGTGTGTCGCATCGCGGGGTGCCAGGCGATCGGGTCGGCCCCCTGCGGTGCCGCGCCCTCAGGCCGCACCGCGGCCTTCATCTGCACGCGCTCGAAGGCGTAACGCAGCGCGTTCTGCGTCGCCATCTCCTGGTGACCCAGGCCTTGAAGGCCGACGTGCAGGCGCGCCGAATTCATCATCAGGAACATCGCCGCCAAGCCGCGGTTCGGCTCGCCGATCAACCAGCCGGTGGCCGCTTCGTAGCGCATCGCGCAGGTGGCGCTGCCCTTGATGCCCATCTTCTTTTCCAGGCCGTCGCAGAGCATCGCGTTGCGCGTTCCGTCGGGCAGGATCTTCGGCACCAGCGCCAGGCTCAGGCCTTTGGTGCCGGCGGGCGCGTCGGCCAGGCGGCACAGCACCAGATGGACGATGTTGTCGGTCAGGTCGTGATCGCCGGCCGAGATGAAGATCTTGCTGCCACTGACCCGCACGCTGCCGTCGGGCTGCACGTCGGCGCGCGTGCGCAGCAGGCCCAGGTCGCTGCCCGCTTGCGGCTCGGTGAGCGCCATCGCCGCGAGCCATTCGCCGCTGACGATCTTCGGCAAGTAGCGGGCCTTCAGCTCGTCGCTGGCGTGGCCCTTGATGCACTCGTAGGCGCCATGCAGCAGGTCGGGGTACATCGTCCATGCGTGGTTGCAGGCGACCAGCATCTCGCGCATCGCGGCGTCCACCAGCAACGGCAGGCCCTGCCCGCCCCACTCCGTGCTGCATGGCAGCGCCGGCCATCCGCCCTCGACAAACGCGCGGTAGACCTCGCGGTAGCCCGGCGGCGTGCGCACCTCGCCGTCCTGCAGGTGGCAGCCGGCCAGGTCGCCAGGTGCATTGGTGGGCGCAATCACATCACTCGCAAAGCGCGCGGCCTCCTCCAACACCTGCATCGCGGTGTGTGCGTCCAGGTCGGCAAACGCAGGGCACGCTGCCCACCCGCCGGGTGCCTGCAGCACCTGTTCGATGACGAAGCGCATGTCGCGCAGCGGGGCGGTGTAGTGCCACATTCGAGAGGATCCTGGAGCGTCAGTCGCGGATGGGTTTCGCGCTTCTCACCGGGCGCCGGCCCGCGCCGGGACGGGAAGGTTTGCTGGTTCCAGACTCATGTTGCCGAGCTCACTCATTGTGCACAATACATAAGTATACTGATGTTCAGTGTAGTTATGGTAGAGATCGACTCATCGACTTGAGGCTCGGCACGGCGACTACGCGCCGAAGGCGCGACTCCACGCCTCCTCTTGGGCACCCTTCGCACACCCAAAGAAAAAAGGACCTGGCATTTCTGCCAAGTCCTTGATCTTTCACACTATTTTGGTGGGTGGTGCAGGGTTTGAACCTGCGACCCCTGCCGTGTGAAGGCAGTGCTCTACCGCTGAGCTAACCACCCTGATCTTTCCGAATTCGGGCTGTCACTGCTTCGAAATTGTGACTTCGAAAACAGCCTGAAATTATGCCACAGGCTCGGCCACCAGCACCCGCCAAGCCGTCTTGCCGGCGCTGGCCTTGTCCAACTCGACCAGCATCTGGGCGTGCGCGTCGGCCTCCGCCTCGTCGGCCTCGATCACGAGCAGGTCGAGCAGGCTGAAGTCGACCGCCTCGACGCGCACTTCGGTCGTGCGCGACTCGGCCGCGTCGATCACGAGCGACTCCTGCCCGCGCGTCATGCGGATGTAGACCTCGGCCAGCAGGCCGGCATCGAGCAGCGCGCCGTGCAGTTCGCGGTGCGAGCTGTCGACCTCGAGCCGGCGGCACAGTGCATCCAGCGAGTTCGCCTTGCCGGGGAACATCTCGCGCGCCATGAACAGGCTGTCGGTGACCTGGGCGATCACGCTGTCGAGCTTGGGGCGGCCGATGCGCCGCAGTTCCTGGTTCAGGAAGCCGATGTCGAAGGCCGCGTTGTGGATGATCACCTCAGCGCCGCGCAAGTATTCGAGCAGTTCGTCGGCGACCGTGGCGAACAGCGGCTTGTCGGCCAGGAACTCGTCGCTGAGGCCATGCACCGCGAACGCACCTTCGCTGTTGGGGCGCTCGGGGTTCAGGTAGAAGTGCAGGTTGTTGCCCGACAGGCGCCGGTTCAGCATCTCCACGCAGCCGATTTCGATCACGCGGTCGCCGGCCTCGGCGCTCAGGCCGGTGGTTTCGGTGTCCAGGAATATCTGCCTCATGCCGCACCCCGGCCGCGCCACCACAGCCAAGCGCCGGCCAGCACCATCGGCACGCACAACCACTGCCCCATGCTCATGTTCAATGCCAGCAGGCCGAGAAAGCTGTCGGGCTCGCGGAAGTATTCGGCGATGAAGCGGAACACGCCGTAGCCGACCAGGAACATGCCCGACACCTGCCCCAGCCCTCGCTGCTTCTTCGCGTACCACCACAGCAGCACGAACAGCAGCAGCCCTTCGAGCGCAAACTGGTACAGCGGCGACGGGTGGCGCGCGATGTCGGTGCCCGATTGCGGAAAGCGCATCGCCCACGGCAGGCTCGCGTCGGCCGCGCGGCCCCACAGTTCGCCGTTGATGAAGTTGCCGATGCGGCCCGAGGCCAGGCCGGTGGGCACGCAGGGTGCGATCAGGTCGGTGACATTCAGGAACGGCCGACCCTTGGCGCGCGCGAACCAGGCCATTGCCACCAGCACGCCCAGCAGCCCGCCGTGGAAGGCCATGCCGCCCTTCCACACCGCGAAGATCTCGAGCGGGTTGGCGGCGTAATAACCGGGCTTGTAGAACAGCACATAACCGAGCCGGCCGCCGATCACGACGCCGAGCACGCCGTAGAACAGCAGGTCTTCCACGTCACGGCGCGTCCAGCCCGTCTGCGCGAAGTGCGGCAGCTTCACGCGCTGCGCGCCGAGCCAGATGAACAGCCCGAAGGCCACCAGATAGGTCAACCCGTACCAGTGGATCGCGACCGGGCCGAGTTGCAAGGCGATGGGGCTGAACTGAGGGTGGACGAGCATGGGGGGGTCGTGAAGGCGGCGCAGCGCGAACGATACCCGACTCACGCGGAGCCCGGCCTTGCGATGCGCGCGCGCACGAAATCGACGAAGCGCAGCACCGACGGCGCCGCGTCGGCCGGCCAGACCAGGCTGGTTTCGCAATGCGGTGCGGCATCGGCCAGCGCCGCCGGCAACGGCCGGTACACCACGCCGCTGCGCTGCAGGAACATCATCGACCGCGGGACCCACGCCAGGCCCAGGCCCGCCGACACGAGGTTGACGATCGTCTGCATCTGGATCGCCTCTTGCGAGACCGCCGGCGTGACGCCGTGGCGGTGGTAGAACGCGATCACCGCGTCGTACAGCGAGGGCGCGATCAGCCGTGGAAAGATCACCAGCGGCTGCGCCATCAGCGCTGCCGGCCGCAAGCGCGCCGCACTGGCCCAGGGCGCGGCCTGGGGCAAGGCCAGCACCAGCGGTTCGACACCCAGCGACAGCCGCTGCAGGCTGCTCGGCCCCTCCGGCGCGATGCCGGGGGCATGTAGCAGGAAGCCCGCGTCGAGCTCGCGCTGTGCGAAGGCGGCCAGTTGCACGTCGCCGGTGGCCTCGCGCAGGTCCACCGACACGCCCGGGTGGGCCTCGCGAAATTGCAGCAGCCAACCCGGCAAAGGCCCGAAGCCCACGGTCGAGACGAAGCCGAGCCGAATGCGCCCCACTTCGCCCAGCGACGCGGCGCTGGCCACGGCCGGCAGCGCCGCCGCCTGGCGCAACAACTGTCGCACCGGCTCGACCAATGCCGCGCCGGCCGCCGTGAGGGCCACGCTGCGGCGGCTGCGCTCGAACAAGGCGTGGCCGAGCCGGCGCTCAAGTTGCTGCATCGCCAGGCTGAGGGGCGGTTGCGTCATGTGCAGGCGCAGCGCGGCCCGGCCGAAGTGCAGGGTCTCGGCCAAGGTCAGGAACTGGCGCCACATGCGCAGCTCGATCGCAGGTTCCGACCTCGGTGGATCCGGTTCACTCATTTGCCAAGCATATCAATCACGCCACCAACATATATTGGACGCGCTTCACGGTCCGCCGGATACTGGCGCCCCCGCCACAGCAGCAGCCACCGCCATGAAGATCAACCGCCGCTCCGCCAACATCACCGAGGGGGTCGCGCGCGCGCCCAACCGGTCCATGTACTACGCCTTGGGCTACGAAGAGGGCGACTTCAAGAAGCCGATGATCGGCGTGGCCAACGGCCACTCCACCATCACGCCTTGCAACTCGGGCCTGCAGAAGCTGGCCGACGCGGCCGTCGCGGGCATCGAGGCAGCCGGCGGCAACGCGCAGATCTTCGGCACGCCGACCATCAGCGACGGCATGGCCATGGGCACCGAGGGCATGAAGTACAGCCTGGTGTCGCGCGAGGTGATTGCCGACTGCATCGAGACCTGCGTCGGCGGCCAGTGGATGGACGGCGTGCTGGTGGTCGGCGGCTGCGACAAGAACATGCCCGGCGGCATGATGGGCATCCTGCGGGCCAACGTGCCGGCGGTCTACGTCTACGGCGGCACCATCCTGCCCGGCCGCTACAAGGACAAGGACCTCAACATCGTCAGCGTGTTCGAAGCCGTCGGCCAGTTCAGCGCCGGCAACATGAGCGAAGAAGACTTCTGCCAGATCGAGCGCCGCGCCATCCCGGGCTCCGGCAGCTGCGGCGGCATGTACACCGCCAACACCATGAGCTCGGCCTTCGAGGCGCTGGGCATGAGCCTGCCGTTCTCGAGCACCATGGCGAACCCGCACGACGAGATCGTGGCGCACACGCGCGAAGCGGCGCGCGTGCTGGTCGAAGCCGTCAAGGCCGACCTGAAGCCGCGCGACATCGTCACGCGCAAGTCGATCGAGAACGCCATCGCCGTGGTGATGGCCACGGGCGGCTCGACCAACGCGGTGCTGCACTTCCTGGCCATCGCCCACGCGGCCGAGGTCGAGTGGACCATCGACGACTTCGAGCGCATGCGCCAGAAGGTGCCCGTGCTGTGCGACCTGAAGCCTTCGGGCAAGTACCTCGCGGTCGATCTGCACAAGGCCGGCGGCATACCGCAGGTGATGAAGTTACTGCTCAAGGCCGGGCTGCTGCACGGCGACTGCATCACGATCACCGGCAAGACGCTGGCCGAGAACCTGGCCGCCATCCCCGACGCGCCGCGTGCCGACCAGGACGTGATCCGCCCGATCACCAATCCGATGTACGAGCACGGCCACTTGGCGATCCTGCGCGGCAACCTGTCGCCCGAGGGCTGTGTGGCCAAGATCACCGGGCTGAAGAACCCGGTCATCACCGGCCCGGCGCGGGTGTTCGACGACGAGCAGTCGGCGATGGCGGCCATCATGGCGCGCAAGATCGTGGCTGGCGACGTGCTGGTGCTGCGCTACCTCGGCCCCAAGGGCGCGCCGGGCATGCCCGAAATGCTGGCGCCGACGGGCGCGCTGATCGGCCAAGGCCTGGGCGAGTCGGTCGGGCTGGTCACCGACGGGCGCTTTTCAGGTGGCACCTGGGGCATGGTGGTGGGGCACGTGGCGCCCGAAGCTTATGCGGGCGGCAACATCGCGCTGATCCACGAAGGTGATTCGATCACAATCGATGCGCACACGCTGACCTTGCAGCTCAACGTCGACGATGCCGAACTGGCACGCCGCCGAGCGGTATGGAAACAACCGAAGCCGCGTTACGTGCGTGGTGTGCTGGCCAAGTTTGCGAAGAATGCGTCGAGCGCCAGCACGGGC
This sequence comes from Methylibium sp., assembly GCA_031382215.1. GTDB lineage: Bacteria > Pseudomonadota > Gammaproteobacteria > Burkholderiales > Burkholderiaceae_C > LGRD01. Next base: position 9,495 of record JANMYQ010000372.1, on the reverse strand, counting down.
GCGGTGCTCGACCGGTTCGAGTGAGGGAGTGAGGGCGCTGCCCGGTGCAAGCCGGGCCCGCGCAAAGGCTCTACTGCGATTTGCCCTTGCGGCGCGACTTGTGCACCAGCCCCAAGGCTTCGAGGTTTTTCTTGCGGCGCTCCTGCTTCTTCTCGTCCATCTTTTCCATTTCACGCCGCTTGTTCAGGCCGCTGGCGTCGGCCCAGGCCCACCAGGCGATGCCGAGCAGGAACGGCAGCACGAACTTCCACAGGTCGCCAAAAATGTTCCAGTTCCAGTTGGCTGGCGGGCCGATGCCGGCCAGGTTCAGGAACACCAGCAACGCACCCAGGATGACGAACAACATGGCCGAGACCTTCCACAAACGGCACCGGACCTGAAAGGCCGCGGTCAACCGCAACTTCTACAATCCGTTGAGTCGAATGTAGCGCACCGTCTGTTCAAGCCCACCCGAAAGGAAACCATGAAATTGCTCCCAGTTCTCGCGCTCGGCTTTGCCGCCGTGGTTGCCGGCCCCGCGTTTGCCGACGCGGACCTGGCGCAGAAGAAAAGCTGCATGGCCTGCCACGCCGTCGACAAGAAGCTCGTCGGCCCTTCCTACAAGGATGTGGCGGCCAAGTACGCCGGCCAGAAAGACGCGGTCGACAAGCTGGCCGTGAAAGTGATCAAGGGCGGCGCAGGTGTGTGGGGCCCCGTGCCGATGCCGGCCAACGCCGGTGTCAGCGACGCCGAAGCGAAGACTCTGGTCGCCTGGGTGCTGAGCCAGAAGTGACCCTGGCCCGCCGATCGGCGACAAAGCCCCGCTTGCGGGGCTTTTTCTTTGCCTGCAGGAGCAGTGGTCAATCGGCTGGGGCAATTGCCGGCCACCCTGATTGACAAGCCGGCAAACGGCCGTGCACACTCGCCTCCCATCCACCAAGCAAGTGCTTGGTTGAATTGGAGTTGCATCGCTCATGGCGCATTACGCTTCGGTGTTCCAGGCTGGGCTGTTTGCCGGCCAGGTCGTGGTTGTCACTGGCGGTGGCTCAGGGATCGGCCGCTGCACCGCGCACGAACTGGCCTCGCTGGGCGCCGCGGTGGCGATCGTCGGGCGCAAGGCTGAAAAGCTCGAAGCGGTGCGGGCCGAGATCGAATCGGCCGGCGGTGCGTGCTCCACGCATGTGTGTGACATCCGGGAAGAAACCGCGGTTCGCACCACGATCGAAGCCGTGGTGGCGCAACACGGCCGCATCGACGCGCTCGTCAACAACGCCGGCGGCCAGTTTCCGTCTCCGCTGAGCATGATCAGCGCCAAGGGCTGGGACGCGGTCGTGCGCAACAACCTGACCGGCGGCTTCCTGATGGCGCGCGAATGCGTAAACCAGTGGATGGCGGAACACGGCGGCGCCATCGTCAACATCATTGCCGACATCTGGGGCGGCATGCCGGGCATGGGGCACTCGGGGGCGGCGCGGGCCGGCATGCTCAACTTCACCGAGACGGCAGCGCTGGAATGGGCGCCGGTTCGCGTGAATGCTGTGGCGCCGGGCTGGATCGCCTCCAGCGGCATGGACCAGTACCCGCCCGCAATGACCGAGACGATCCAGAACATGCACACGCTGGTGCCGCTGCGCCGGCTCGGCACCGAGAGCGAGGTGTCGGCGGCGATCACCTTCCTGCTGTCACCGGCGGCGGCGTTCATTTCGGGCGCCTGCCTGCGGGTTGACGGTGCAGCGCCGAACGCCAAGCGCATCTGGCCCGAGGTCGGGACCGGCGGCAGCACGACGGCGTTCGACGGCTTCCACCTGGCGGCCACGCCCAAGATCCTGCTAGGCCGTTGACGGTGCCCACGCTCGACCTTCGGCTGAACACGGCCAGCGCCGATTTTGCCGCCAACCGCGCGCACGGGCTCGACCTGATCGAACAACTTCGCGGCATCGAGGCGCGCACGCGCCAGGCCAGCGCGCGCGCGCAGCCGCTGTTCGACAAACGCGGCCAGTTGTTGCCGCGTGAGCGCGTTGCGCGGCTGCTCGACCCGGGCGTGCCGTTCCTCGAACTCTCGTCGCTGGCCGGCTGGCTGCAGGACGTTCCCGACTCGCAGGCCTCGGTGCCCGGCGGGGGCGCGATCGTGGGCATCGGCGTGGTGGCGGGCACGCGCGTGATGGTGGTGGCCGATGACGCAGGCATCGACGCCGGAGCACTGCAGCCGCTCGGACTGGAGAAGCTGCAGCGGGCCCAGACCATTGCGCTCGAAAACAAGCTGCCGTTCATCCACCTGGTCGAGTCGGCCGGCGCCAACCTGCTGAAGTACCGCGTGGAGCAGTTCGTGAACGGCGGCGGCCTGTTCTATCGGCTCGCACGCTTGTCGGCCGCCGGCCTGCCGGTGCTCGCGGTGGTGCATGGGTCGTCCACTGCGGGCGGCGCCTACATGACCGGCCTGGCCGACCACGTGATCATGGTGCGCGGCCGCGCGCGCGCTTTCCTGGCCGGGCCGCCGCTACTGAAGGCCGCCACCGGCGAGGTCGCCACCGACGAGGCTCTCGGCGGCGCGGACATGCACACCACCGTGTCGGGCCTGGGCGAGTACGTGGCCGACGACGACGCGCACGCGCTCGGGCTGGCGCGCGAGCTGGTCGGCGCCTGGGGCTGGTTGCCGCAACCGCTCTGGCCCGATGGCCCCGCGCCGCGCTTCGACGCCGAAGACCTGCTCGGCCTGTTCGCACCCGACTTCAAGAAGCCGGTCGAGATGCGCCACGTGATCGCGCGCGTGGTCGACGGTTCGGAGTTCCTCGAGTTCAAGCCCGACTACGGCCCGGCCAGCGTCTGCGGCTACGCGGCGATTGCGGGCTTTCGAATCGGCATCGTCACCAACAACGGCCCGATCGACCCGGCCGGCAGCACCAAGATCACGCACTTCATCCAGGCCTGCTGCCAGACCGGCACGCCGCTGGTCTACCTGCAGAACACGACAGGATTCATCGTCGGCACCGATGCCGAACGCGCCGGTATGATCAAGCACGGCTCCAAGCAGATCCAGGCGCTGTCGAACGCCAACGTACCGCAGATCACCGTGCAGTGCGGCGCGTCGTTCGGGGCCGGCAACTACGGCATGTGCGGGCGCGGCTTCAACCCGCGCTTCGTCTTCAGCTGGCCGAACGCGCGCACGGCGGTGATGGGCCCGCAGCAAGCCGCCGGCACGATGGAAATCGTGATGCGCGAAGGCGCGGCGCGCAAGGGCGAGCCAGTGGACGAAGCGAAGCTGGCCGCGCTGACCGGCAAGATCGTTTCCACCTTCGAGCGCCAGATGCACGCCTTCTACACCTCGGGCCTGCTGCTCGACGACGGCGTGATCGACCCACGCGACACGCGCCGAGTGCTCGCGTTGAGCCTGGCGCTGTGCGACGAAGCGGCGCGCCGCGACCTGCACCCGATGCAGTTCGGCGTCGCCCGGCCCTGACCGACACGCACCCACGCGCCTCACCCACGGAGCCACCCCCATGCAACTGACCCACGAACACGAAGAGATCAAGCGCACTCTCAAGCGCTTCATCGTCGAGCAGATCAACCCGCACGTGGACGAGTGGGAGGCGGCCGAAATGTTCCCGGCCCACCAGGTCTTCAAGCAACTCGGCGACCTGGGCCTGTTGGGCCTGACCAAACCGACCGAGTACGGCGGCATGGGACTGGATTACTCGTACTCCGTGGTGATGGCCGAAGCGCTGGGCGACATCGCCTGCGGTGGCGTGCCGATGGCCATCGGCGTGCAGACCGACATGGCCACACCCGCCCTCGCCCGCTTCGGCTCGGACGCACTCAAGCGCGAGTTCCTCGCACCGGCCATCGCCGGCGACGTGGTGAGCTGCATCGGCGTGTCCGAACCCGGCGCCGGCTCCGACGTGGCGCAGGTCAAGACCACCGCGCGCATGGTCGGCGGCGACTACGTGATCAACGGCGCCAAGATGTGGATCACCAACAGCCTGCAGGCCGACTGGATGTGCCTGCTGGCCAACACCTCGGAAGGTTCGGCGCACAAGAACAAGAGCCTGATCATCGTGCCGATGAAGACCTCCGGCATCACGGTAGCCAAGAAGATCCGCTAGATCGGCATGTGGGCCAGCGACACCGGGCTGATCCACTTCGACGGCGTGCGCGTGCCGCAGTCACACCTGATCGGCCAGGAGGGCATGGGCTTCACCTACCAGATGATGCAGTTCCAGGAAGAGCGCCTGTGGGCCGCGGCGAACGCGATCCAGGGGCTGCTCAACTGCATCGATCACACCGTTGCGTACGCGCGCGAGCGGCAGATCTTCGGCCAGGCTGTGCTCGACAACCAGACCGTGCACTTCAAATTGGCCGAGTTGAAGACCGAGGTCGAAGCGCTGCGCGGCCTGACCTACATGGCGACCGAACACTACGTCGCCGGCAAGGACGTGACCGAGTGGGCCTCGATGGCCAAGCTCAAGGCCGGCCGCCTGCTGCGCAGCGTGCCCGACGCCTGCCTGCAGTACTGGGGCGGCATGGGTTTCACCTGGGACAACCCGGTCTCGCGCCTGTACCGCGACGGGCGCCTGGCGTCCATCGGCGGTGGTGCCGACGAGGTGATGCTGGGCATCATCAGCAAATACATGCACACGCTGCCGGCGCGGCGTTGATGCACGACGGGAGGGCTGCGCCATGATCCGCACCGATATTCGCGGCACGTTCGTATTCGCCACGCTCGATGCACCCGCGACGCGCAATGCGCTGAGCGACGGCATGGTCGTCAACCTGCTGGAAGTGCTGGGCCGTGCCGAAAGCCAGCCTGCCACGCGCGCCTTGGTATTGCGCGGCTCGGGCGGGCACTTCTGTTCGGGCGGTGACTTCGGCCGCTTTCGCGAGCTGATGGCCACGCCCGCGCCGAGGGTCGGCATCGACCCGATCGCCACCTACAACCGTGCGTTCGGAACGCTGCTGGAGCGGCTGCACGGTGCGCAGGTCACCACCATCGCCGTCATCGAAGGCGCGGCGATGGGCGGCGGCGTGGGCCTGGCGGCCTGCTGCGACTTTGTGCTGGCGGCAGGCAGCGCCCGGTTCGGCATGCCGGAGGTGACGCTCGGGCTGCCGCCAGCGCAGATCGCGCCGTTCGTCGCCGCACGCATCGGGGAAGGTGCCGCGATGCGACTGATGCTGACGGGCCGGCGCGTCAAGGCGCTCGAGGCGCTGGCCTGCGGCCTGGCCGACGAGGTGCACGAAGGCGAAGCGCTGGACCAGCGCCTGCACGCGCTGCTCGCTGAACTGGGCCGGGCCGAACCGGCCGCGCTGCGCAGCGTCAAGGCGATTCTTCACGCCCGCCGCACGCGTGCGCTGACCGATACGCTCGACCTCGCGGCGACGCGCTTTGCCGCCGCCCTGCGCAGCGGCACCGCCAGCGAGGGCCTGGCCGCGATGACGGCCAAGCGCGCTGCCAACTGGGTGGTCGCTCCGGCGCAGCCTGACGAAGGCGCGACGTGAGCACGTTCGACTCGCTGCTGATCGCCAACCGCGGCGAGATCGTCGTGCGCGTGGCGCGCACCGCGCGCCGCATGGGCCTGCACACCGTGGCCGTCGCCTCCGACGCCGACCGCACGGCGCCGCACGGCGCGAGCTGCGACCGGCTGATGCCGATCGGCGGCGAGCGCCCGGCCGATTCGTACCTGCGCACCGACAAGCTGCTCGCCGCCGCTCATGCCAGCGGCGCACAGGCCATCCACCCCGGCTACGGCTTCCTGTCCGAAAACGCCGCGTTCGCGCAGGCCGTGATCGACGCCGGCCTCGTATGGGTCGGCCCGCCCCCCGAAGCGATGCGCGCAATGGGCGACAAGGCGCGCGCCCGCCAGCGCATGGCCGCATCGGGCGTGCCGGTGCTGCCGGGTTACGACGGCGAAGACCAGTCGGCCGAAACGCTGCGACGTGAGGCGCACGCCGTCGGCTGGCCGCTGATGGTCAAGGCCACCGCCGGTGGTGGCGGCCGTGGCATGCGGCTGGTCACGCAGCCCGAGCAGCTCGACGCCGCGCTCGAATCGGCCCGGGCCGAAGCGCAAAGCGCGTTCGGCGAGCCGCGCCTGCTGCTCGAACGTGCGCTGGTGGCGCCGCGCCACGTCGAGATCCAGGTCTTCGCCGATGCACACGGCAACGTGGTGCACCTCGGTGAGCGCGACTGTTCGGTGCAGCGCCGGCACCAGAAGATCATCGAAGAAGCGCCCTCGCCCGCCGTGTCGCCCGAACTGCGCCGGCGCATCGGCGAGGCCGCGGTGACGGTGGCGCGTGCGGTCGGCTACATCGGCGCAGGCACGGTCGAGTTCCTGCTCGACGCCGACGGTGGGTTCTGGTTCATGGAGATGAACACGCGGCTGCAGGTGGAACACCCGCTGACCGAAGCGCTGGTCAGCATCGACCTGGTCGAGTGGCAGGTGCGCGTGGCGGCTGGTGAACCGCTGCCATTGCAGCAGGACGAGCTGCTGCAACGCTACGAACGCGGCGGCCACGCCATCGAAGTGCGCCTGTGCGCCGAAGACCCGGCGCGCGACTTTTTGCCCCAGGCCGGCACGGTGCAGCGCTGGCAGGCGCCAGCCACGGTGCGCTGCGACCACGCGCTGGCCAGCGGCTGCACCGTCAGCCCGTTCTACGACTCGATGCTCGGCAAGCTGATCGCGCACGCGCCCACGCGCGACGGCGCGATCCGCCAGCTCGCGCATGCGTTGGACCACACGGTGTGCCTGGGGCTGCAGACGAACCGCCGCTTCCTGTCGCGTGTGTTGCGGCATCCGGCGTTTGCGCGCGACGCTGTCACCACAGCGTTCATCGGGCAGCACTTTGCCGACGCTGCGTCGCGCGCGGAACCGGCTCCCGGCTGGCTCGAAGCGCTGGCCGCCGCAGCCACAGCGGCTTTGCCGGTGCAGCCGCTGCCGACGCTGTGGCAGGGCTGGACCTCGTGCAACCGCATCGGCACCGAAGCGCTGCTCGAACTGGAAGGCGGTACACGCCGCTGGCGCATCGACGGCAGCGGCGGCGACCTGACCGCGACGCCTGCGGCCGGCGGCGCCACGCACCGCATCCAGGCACTGGCGCAACACGTCGACGCCGCGGAGCTATCGCGATCGATCAGCGCCAGCGTCGATGGCCGGCCGGTCACCGCACAGGTGCATCGCCAGGGCACGCGCTGGTGGTGGTTGTGCGACGGCATCGACCTCGAATTGCAGGACCTGCGCCTCACAGGCGCCGGCAGCACCGCCCAGGCCAGCGCGGGCGCGCTGCGCGCGCCGATGCACGGCCGCGTCACCCAGGTGCTGGCGGCAGCCGGCGCCACGGTCGAGGCCGGTGCACTGTTGCTGGTGATGGAGGCGATGAAGATGGAGCACCAGATCCACGCCCCGCACGCCGGCACGGTCAAGACCGTGCTGACACGCCCCGGCGAGCAAGTGGCGGCCCGGCAGCTGCTGGTGGAACTGGCACCTTGAAGTTCAGCGCCGAACACGAACTGTTCCGTGACAGCGTGCGCGCGTTCGTCGCCGCCGAGATCGCGCCGCATGTGAATGCGTGGGACGAGGCACAGACCTTCCCGCGCGAGCTGTACCGCCGCGCCGCGCACATCGGCCTGCTCGGCCTGGGCTACCCCGAGGTCTACGGCGGCACACCGGCCGACGGCTGGTTCCGGCTCATCGCCACCGAAGAGATCGCGCGCGCCGGCAGCGGCGGGCTGATGGCCAGCCTGTTCTCGCACAACATCGGCCTGCCGCCGATCGTGGCGCATGGCAGCGCGGCGCTGAAGCGGCGCGTGATCCCGGCCGTGCTCGCGGGCGAAAAGATCGCTTCGCTGGCCATCACCGAACCGGGCGGCGGCTCCGACGTGGCGCGGCTGCGCTGCACGGCCCGGCTCGACGGCGGCCACTGGGTCATCGACGGCGAGAAGACCTTCATCACCTCGGGACTTCGAGCCGACTGGATCACGCTGGCCGTGCGCACCGGGGAGAAGGGTGCGGCGGGCATCTCGCTGATCGCCGTGCCCGGTGACACGCCGGGCCTGCAGCGGCACGCGCTGGCCAAGATGGGCTGGTGGTGCAGCGACACCGCGCATCTGCACTTCTCGAACTGCCGCGTTCCGGCCGGGCACCTGATCGGGGAGCAGAACGCCGGCTTTCGCATGATCATGGAAAACTTCAACGGCGAACGGCTGCTGATGAGCGCCGGCGCAAACGCCTTTGCGCAGGTCTGCTTCGATGAGGCGCTCGACTGGGCGCGCCAGCGCCGAACGTTCGGCGCGTCGCTGGTCGAGCACCAGGTGATCCGCCACAAGCTGATGGACATGCAGATGCGCATTGCCAGCACACGCGCCTGGCTGCACGCGCTGGTGCAGCGGCAGGAAGACGGCGACACGGCATCCGACTGGGTGGCAGAACTGTGCCTGCTGAAGAACCACGCCACACAGACGATGCAGTTCTGCGCCGACCAGGCGGTGCAGATCCTCGGCGGCATGGGCTACATGCGCGGCACGAAGAGCGAGCGCATCTACCGCGAGGTGAAGGTGATGATGATCGGCGGTGGCGCGGAGGAGATCATGAAAGAACTCGCCGCGAGGCAACTCGGACTATGAGCACGTCTTCGCTGTTCGAACCCGAGTTCGTCACCCGGCTGTGCGGCTTCTTCGAAGAGAAGATCCGCTTCAATCAGTTGCTCGGGCTGCGCATCGACTCGCTCGAAGCCGATCGCGTGACCGCCCACATCGAAATGCGACCCGAGCTGATTGGGCACTTTACGCACCAGCGGCTGCACGGTGGCGTGATCAGCGCTGTGCTGGATGCGACGGCCGGGCTGGCGGTGATGGCGGCCATTGGCGCGCGCCACATGGACGAGCCGGTCGATGCGCGGCTGGCCCGCTTCATCAAGCTCGGCACCATCGACCTGCGGGTGGACTACCTGCGCCCGGCCACCGGCCCGCGCTTTGCCGCTCACGCCAGCGTGCTGCGCCTGGGCAGCCGAGTGGCATCGACGCGCATGGAGTTCTTCGACTCCGCCGGCAAACTGCTCAGCACGGGCGCCGCAGCGTACATCGTTGCATGAAAAAGGCCCCGCGCTGCAGGGCCTGGTACCGACGAAACCGCGGAGCCGACCGCTCAGTTCGTCTTCGTGTACTCGGAGATCACCTTCCACTTGCCGTCGGTGATCTGTGACAGGCGCGACGCATCGCTGCCCAGCCGCTTGGTCGGCGAGAAGGTGGCGGGCGCGCTGCCGAAGATGTCGGTCGGAAGCTTCATCGTGTCCATCGCCTTGATGAAACTCTCGGTGTTCAGGCTCGCACCGGCCTTGGTGGCAGCGTTCGCAAACGTGTCGATGATCAGGTAACCGTAAACAGAGAACACCGTCGGGTCTTCGTTGAACTTGGTCTTGTACTTGTTGGCCCAGAAGCGGATCGGCTGCGAGGCTTCGTCGGTGTAGGGGTTCTGCACCGTCATCGTGGCGTACAGCCCGTCCATCGCCTTGCCGCCGAGCTTGTGGATCAGG
>JANMYQ010000320.1:0-18371 GCA_031382215.1 Methylibium sp. | reverse complement strand
GGAGCGGAGGTTCAGGGTCGGCGCGCTTGCGCGCTTCAACAACTGACTCGCGGGCGCTGTTAGAACGCAGCGAGCCGAAGGCGAGCGTAGTGAGTTCGACCGCGCGACCCTGGACCGAGCACCGCAGCGAAGTCGGTGTACCCCGCCGACCGCTCCAGCATGAGCCACTGGCGGGTACCGCCTGGCGCGAGCCGCGCAAACTTCTGCAGTAGGACGGGTTTGCAGGACCGATCGCCAAGCCAAGCAAAGGCAAGAACGCCTACACCTGCATGCTCATGATCTCGCTGTAAGCCTGCACCAGCCGGTTGCGAACTTGAAGCGTCGCCTGGAACCCGATCTGCGCCTTCTGCATCGCGACCATCGTCTCTTCCAAACTGACGGTCGGGTTGTCCATCTGCACGTCGCGCTGCATTTGCGAGGCCTGGTTCTGGCTGTTGCTCACACCGCGCAGTGCCTGCGTCATGGCCTGCTGAAAGCCGCCCGACTCGACAACCGCCGGGCCGCCCTTGATCGGCAGACCGTCGGGCCGCAGCCCGGCGCGGGCGACGGCTTGCGCGAAGTCGAAAGGTTTGAGGGTGACGTTCATGCTCTGCTCCCGGTCGAATGGGAAAGGTGCAGGTGTCACACCACTCCATCACGAATGCCTGAATCCTACGTGCGTTGCAGCACCGACATGGGGTGAACTGACCGGGCTTTGGCGGCTTGTTTCCAGCATCCGGCGCGGTGCGCTCTTTCAGAATCACGGCAGCCGGAACACCGCCAAACACCGCCCCGAGGGGCCAGGAATTACACATCCATGGACAACGCTGTCGCCCTGAACGCCACCACCGCCCTGCCCGCCCCCACCGGCCTGGCGGGACGCATGGGCGCCATGCCGACCAAGAGCAAGCTGGCCCTCGGCCTGGGCGTGGCCGCACTGGCCGCGGTGGTGCTGGCCATGACCTTGTGGAACAGCCAGGGCGACTACAAGGTGCTGTACGCAAACCTGTCTGACAAGGACGGCGGCGCCATCCTCGCGCAACTGTCGCAGATGAACGTGCCGTACCGCCATGCCGATGGCGGCGCCGCGATTCTGGTGCCGGCCTCCAAGGTGCATGACGTGCGCCTGAAGCTCGCTTCGGCCGGCCTGCCCAAGGGCTCGGTGGTCGGCTTCGAGCTGATGGACACGGCCAAGTTCGGCCAGACCCAGTTCCAGGAACGCCTGAGCTTTCAGCGCGGGCTCGAAGGGGAACTCACCCGCTCCATCACCTCGATGGCCGCGGTGCAGGGCGCGCGCGTGCACCTGGCGCTGCCGAACCAGAACGGCTTCTTTCGCGAACAACAAAAAGCCAGCGCCTCGGTGCTGCTGACCCTGCACCCCGGCCGCGCGCTCGAGCGCGGGCAGATCGCCGGCATCGTGCACCTGGTTTCCAGCAGCGTGCCCGAGATGAACCCCAAGGCCGTGAGCGTGCTCGACCAGACCGGCGCGCTGCTTTCCGGCACGGCCGAAGGCAGCAACGGTGCCGGCCTGGACGCCACCCAACTGCAGTACGTGAACCAGATCGAATCGGGCTACACCAAGCGAATTCTCGAACTGCTCGAGCCGGTGATCGGCCAGCAGAACCTGCGTGCCAGCGTCACGGCCGACATCGACTTCGCGCAGTCCGAAGACACGTCTGAAGAATTCAAGCCCAACCAGGGCGCGGGCGCCGCCGCCACGGTGCGCAGCCAGCAGACCACCGAGCAGAGCGGCGGCACGCCGGCCCAGCCCAGAGGCGTGCCGGGTGCTGCCAGCAACCAGCCGCCGGTGCCGGCCACGGCGCCGCTCACCGGCGCCGCACAACCGCTGCAGACCGCACAAGGCGGCAGCGGCTCCAACAACAGCCGACGTGACGCGGTGACCAACTTCGAGGTCAGCAAGACCGTGCGCGTGACGCGCAATGCCACCGGCTCCGTCAAGCGCCTGAATGCCGCGGTGGTGGTGAACAACCGCAGCGTGACCGACGCGGCCGGCAAGACCACGCAGGTCGCGCTGGCGCCAGAAGAGATCGAAAAGCTCACCGCGCTGGTGAAAGAAAGCATCGGCTTCAAGCAGGAGCGCGGTGACTCGGTGAAGGTGATCAACGCGCCGTTCCGCGTCGAGCCGGTGGACACCAGCACCTTGCCGTGGTGGAAACAGCCAGAGCTGATCGACATCCTGCGCGCATCCGCCATGCCGGCCGGGCTGGCGCTGGTGGCGATGATGGTGTTCTTCGGCATGATCAAACCGTCGCTCAAAGTGGCGCTGGCGCCACCACCGGCACCCGCGCCGGGCTCCAAGCTCGACGCGCTGGTGGACGACCACCTGCTGCCCGGCGGCGGCTCGGCCGGCCGCGACGGCCAGGCGCTGGGCGCCGACGGCCAGCCGCTTGCGCTCGAAGGGCCGAACGCGACCCAGCAGAAGCTCGAACAGGCGCGCAAGTTCACACGCGAGAACCCGGCGGCCGCGGCCAGCATCGTGCGTGGCTGGGTCAGCGGCGAACCCGCTTGATCCGCAGCCTGACCCACTGCTCGATCCACTGACCCACCCTCACCCGCACCCACCAACGCACCATGGGCGACAACGGAATCGAAGACGCGGCCATTTTGCTGATGTCACTCGGCGAGGAAGAGGCATCTGAAGTGCTCAAGCACCTGGCGCCCAAGGAAGTGCAGCGCCTGGGCGAAACCATCGCAAAAATGAAGTCGATCCCGCGCGAGCGCGTCGATAGCGTGCTCGACAAGTTCTCCGAAGTCGCTGCCGACCAGAGCCTGCTGGTGCCCGACACCGACGAGTACGTGAAAGCCGTGCTGCGCAAGGCGCTGGGCGACGACAAGGCGAACATCCTGATCGACCGCATCCGGCGGCGACGTTTCGGGCATCGAAAGCCTGAAGTGGATGGACCCCGGTTCGGTGGCCGAGCTGCTGCGCAACGAACACCCGCAGATCGTGGCCGCGATCCTGGTGCACCTCGACCCCGACCAGGCCGGTGGCGTGCTCAAGGCCCTGACCGAACGCCAGCGCAACGAAGTTCTGGTGCGCATTGCCACGCTCGACGGCATCCAGCCCTCGGCACTGCGCGACCTGAACGAGGTGATGAGCAAGGTGCTGGCCGGCGGCGACAAACTGCGCAAGGCCTCGCTCGGCGGCGCCAAGGCGGCAGCCGAGATCATCAACCTGATGGGTTCGGCGGTCGAGACCTCGGCGCTCGACTTCATCCGCGAGGCCGACAACGACCTGGCGCAACGAATCATGGACAACATGTTCACCTTCGACGACCTGGAGAAGCTGGAAGACAGCGGCATCCAGGCGCTGCTGAAGGAAGTGCAGTCCGAATCGCTGGTGGTGGCGCTCAAAGGTGCGACGCCCGAGATGCGCGAGAAGATCCTCAAGAACATGTCCAAGCGCGCTGCCGAAACACTGCGCGAAGACCTGGAGTCGCGCGGCCCGGTGCGCGTGTCCGAGGTCGAGGCCGAGCAGAAAGAGATGCTCAAGATCGTGCGCCGACTGGCCGACGAAGGCCAGATCCAGCTCGGCGGCGGTGGCGGTGACGACTACGTCTGACCTTCATGAACAACGCCCCGCCTCCGTCCGGCCCGCCCAAGGCAGCCTCGAGCTACAGCCGCTTCATTCCGCGTGAAGAGCTGAACTCGTTCGAAGCCTGGAACCCCGGCAGCCTGGCCGGTGGCGAGTCTGCCGGCACGCCCAACAAGAACTCGCCCGGCCTGCGCCGCGCCGCCGACAAGGCCACCGCCAAGCCCGACGTGGCCGAAGAACTGGCCGCGCAGTGGCGCGCCGTGCGCCAGGCCGGCTACCAGGACGGTTACCGCGACGGCCTGGTGGCGCTGGAGAGTTTCAAGCAGAGTTTCGCGAGCCAGATGAGTGCACAGATCGGCATGCTGATGCAGTCGCTCGGCGATCAGCACGACGCGCTGGAGCGGCAGATGGCGCAGTGCCTGGCGCTGTCGGCCACGCAACTGGCGCGCCAGATCGTGCGCAGTGAACTGAGCCTGCGGCCCGAGCTGGTGCAGGCCGTCGCGCGCGAGGCCACCGAATCGCTGCTGCTCAGCGCCCGCCACATCACCCTGCGCGTTCACCCCGACGACATGGACCTGGTGGCGCAAGGCGCAGCCGATGTGCTGGCCGCACGCGGCGCGCGCCTGATCTCCGATGCGGCAATATCGCGCGGCGGTTGCCTGGTCGAGTCCGACATCGGCGTGCTCGACGCCACCCTGCAGGCGCGCTGGAACCGCGCCGCCGCTGCGATGGGCAATGAAGAAGACTGGGAAACCACCGCCCCCGGCCTGGCCCCGGCCCTGCCCACCGCGTTGCATGACCCGCAGGACGAACGGCAGGACGACGCCGCATGATCAGCTCCCAGATCGAAACCCGGGCGCTGGCGCGCGCTGACAGGTGGCAGCGATTCTTCAGCGACCTGGAGCATCAAGCGGCCGAGCCGCAGGCGCTGCAGGCCCAGGGTCTGCTGGTGCGCGTGGCCGGGCTGGTGCTCGAAGCCGCCGGCTTGCGCCTGCCGGTCGGCTCGGTCTGCGAAGTGCGCATGCCAGGCCAGACGCCGGTGCTGGCCGAGGTGGTGGGCTTTTCGGGCGACCGCGCCTTCTTGATGCCCACCGGCGATGTGCACGGCCTCGTCAGTGGCGCGCGCGTGGTGCCGCGCAGCTGGCCGCTGGTGCCGCTGCAACTGGGCAACCCGCACCACCCGTGGCGGCGCAACGAAGACCGCACCCTGCACCTGCCGGTCGGCGACGGCCTGCTCGGCCGCGTGGTCGACTCGCATGGCGCACCGATGGACCGGCTCGGCCCGCTGAAGTGTGTGCACAACCAGCCGCTGATCCGCCGCCCGATCAACGCGATGGACCGCGACCCGGTGCGGCGGCCGCTCGACACCGGCGTGCGCGCGATCAACGCAATGCTGACCGTCGGGCGCGGGCAGCGCATCGGCCTGTTCGCCGGCACTGGCGTGGGCAAGTCGGTGCTGCTGGGCATGATGGCGCGCTACACCGAGGCCGACGTGATCGTGGTCGGGCTGATCGGCGAGCGTGGCCGCGAGGTGAAGGAATTCATCGAAGACATCCTGGGTGAAGAAGGCATTCGCCGCTCGGTCGTTGTTGCTGCCCCGGCCGACTCACCGCCGCTGGTGCGAATGCAGGGCGCCAACTACGCCACTGCGATCGCCGAAGAATTCCGCGACCGCGGCAAGCATGTGCTGTTGCTGATGGATTCGCTCACGCGCTACGCGATGGCGCAACGCGAGATCGCGCTGGCCATCGGCGAGCCGCCCGCCACCAAGGGTTACCCGCCGAGCTGTTTTGCAAAACTTCCGCAGCTCGTCGAGCGAAGCGGCAACGGCTCGGCAGGCGGTGGTTCGATCACCGCGTTCTACACCGTGCTGAGCGAAGGCGATGACCAGCAGGACCCGATCGCCGACGCCGCGCGCGGCATTCTCGACGGCCACATCGTGCTCACGCGCGAGCTCGCCGAAGCTGGCCACTACCCGGCCATCGACGTGGAAAAGTCGATCTCGCGGGTGATGACCAACGTGGCCGCACAAGAGCACATCGACGCCGCGCGGCGCTTCCGCCAACTGCACGCCAAATACAACAAGGCGCGCGACCTGATCCAGCTCGGCGCCTACAGCCCCGGCAACGACGCCGAGCTCGACCGCGCCGTCGCGCTGCACGAACCGATGGCCGCCCTGCTGCAGCAGGGCATGCACCAGCCCGCCAAGCTGCAGCCCAGCATCCACGCGCTGCGCCAGCTCGTCGGCATCTGATCGACACCTTCCCTGCCCCCTCGGCTGCGACCACACCATGCAAACACTGCTCCTGCTCCTCAAACAAGCCGAAACCGACCGCGACGCGGCGCTGGCCGCCTCTGAACTGGCGGCCCGCGCAGGGCGGGCCAGCGCGGCGCAACTGGAACAACTGGTGGGTTACCGGCGCGACTACGAGACCCGCTGGGGCCAGCACTTCAGCCAGGGCGGCGAGATTGCGCTGGTGCGCTGTTACCACGACTTCATGGGCCGCCTGACCCAGGCCGTCGACCAGCAACAGCACGCTGTGCAACTGGCTCTGGCGCGCAAGGACGAGGCGCTGAAGAACCTGCGCGAGCGCGAGCTGCGCGTGGCCTCGGTGGCCAAGCTGATCGAACGGCGCAGCCGCGAGATCCGGCTCGGCTACGAACGGCGCGAGCAGAAACAGTTCGACGAAATGTCGGCCCGCATCGTGCGCATGGCGCCGATGGGCATCGACTTCATGGCCACACGCTAGGAACCCAGGACGAACGACGATGCAAGCCCTCCTCCCGCCCAGCCTGGTGATCGCCGCAACGCCGCTGCCGCAGGCCGGCCCATCCACCCCGTCCGCCCCATCGGCTCGCGCGACGACGAACAACGAAGCTTCGTTCTCGCGCCAGTTGGAGCAGACGCGCCAGGCACGTGCGCAGCAAAGCGCACGCCCTGCCTCACCGGAGCCGGCGCCCAAGGCGCCTGCGCCACCGCCCCCGGCAGCCACCGCCAGCGCGCGCAACGTGCAAGCCGACAGCGCGCAACGCAACGAAGCAACGCGCGCCTCGGCCCGTGCGGCAGCCGCGCGCAAAGGCGATGCACCAGCGCCAAAGGCAGAATCTGGCACGACCGATGCGCCGAGCGATGCGGCCGAAAGCGACTCCACGCAACAAACACCCTCGGCCAGCGCAGGCGAGCTGATGGCGTTGCTGTGCCCGGCGCCCGAGCCCGCCGCCGTACCCGTCGAACCGGCACGGGCGGCAGCGACCAGCGCCACGCTGGCGCCGGCCGACCTTGCTGCCGCTGCTGCAGATGCTGCGGCCAGTGCGGCTGCGGGTGCCGCCGCCGCGGCCACGGCGGCCGGGCCGGCTGCGTTGCCGCAGGCCTTGCCCAACGACGCCGCGGGTCGTGCTGCCGCGCCCGCCATGCTCGCATCGGCCGGGCCGGAAGCGGCCCTCACCTTGCCGGCGCAGCCCGCGGCGCGTGACCCGCGCGACGCCTCTGGCAACGACACCACTGCCATCGCCGCCGGCGCCGAGCCCACCCTCTGGCAACAGGCCCAGGCCGCTGCGCTGGCCGAGAACAACCCGCCCGCCCGCGAGGGCCTGGACGCACGCCGCGGCGAGCGCGCCACGCCGCTCGACAGCAACGATCGTGCCCTGGCCCCCCTCGGCGCGGCCGGCCCGGCCGGACCGACGACTCAAGCCACCAAGGCCGCCGAGGTGGCGCAGGCCAGCCTGGCAACACCGGCCACGTCGGCCGAATTCCGCGCCGCGTTGGGCGCGCAGGTGAGCATCTTTGCGCGCGCTGGCGTGCAGCAGGCCGAGTTGCACCTGAACCCGGCCGAGCTGGGCCCGGTGTCGATCCAGATCGTGCTCGACGGCCAACAGGCCCAGGTCAACTTCGGCGCCGACTCGCCGCTGACACGCCAGATCATCGAATCAGGCATGCCGGAATTGGCCGGTGCCTTGCGTGATGCGGGCTTGACCCTGACCGGCGGCGGCGTGTCGCAGCATGCGGGCGGGCAGCGGCAGGATGGGAATCCTGATGGGTCGGCGGGCGGCGCTACGCGTGCGCAATCCGACACATCGGCTGGCGGAAGCAACGATGCACAGGTCGAGCAGATTCGGCGCAGTGCCGTTCGGGTCGCGCAAGGCGGCGTCGACTTCTACGCGTAGCCGCCTCGCCACAGCCCCCTCACCCCCCGCCCTCTCCCCCGGGTACGGGGGCGAGGGAGCCTGAGTGGTCTGGCCGCTCGGCCTCGCCCGGACTGACCCGCAAAAGCATTGCTTATCGGCGCTTGTGCGCAGCGGCACATTTTCATAATCACTCCAACCCCGACACCCTGGAGTGAACATGTCCGCTGCTGCCGCCGCAGAGCCCGTTGCCGATGCGCCCAAGAAGGGCAAGAAGAAGCTGATCATCATCATTGCCGCGGCGGTGATCCTGCTGGGCGGTGGGGGTGGCGGCTACTTCTTCATGGCGAAGAGCAAGGCTGCCGCCGCTGCGGCGGCCGCCGCAGAAGAAGACGGCGAAGACGCTGCGCCGGTGCACAAGGCCTCGAAGGACGGCCACATGACCGCACCCACCTACGTGCCCCTGGACCCGTTCGTGGTCAACCTGGCCGACAAGGACGCCGACCGCTTTGCCCAGATCGGCTTGACCCTGCAGGTCGATGACGCCAAGTTCGCCGACCAGATGAAGACCTACATGCCCGCCATCCGCAACGGCATCTTGATGGTGCTGGCACACAAGACCTCGACCCAGTTGCTCGAGCGTGCCGGCAAGGAATCGCTGGCCGAAGAGATCATGCGCGAGGCCGCCCGGCCGATGGGCATCGAGTTCGACGAAGACGACGACGAGGACGAGGCCGCGTCGCACAGCAAGAAGAAGGCCGCTGCCGAAGAAGAGGCGCCCACCAAGAAAAAGAAGAAGAAAAAGAAGCGCAAGGCGATGCACAACCCGATCAGCAACGTCTTGTTCTCCAACTTCATCATCCAGTAGGCGGGCTGACTTCCATGAGCCAGCAAATTCTTTCGCAAGACGAAGTTGATGCCCTGCTGCAGGGCATCACCGGCGAAAGCCAGAAGCTCGACGAAGAAGAAGTGCCACAGGGTGGCGTGCGCAACTACGACCTGGCCAGCCAGGAGCGCATCGTGCGTGGGCGCATGCCCACGATGGAGATCATCAACGAACGCTTCTCGCGCAACATCCGCATCGGCATCTTCAACTTCATCCGCAAGAGCCCGGAAGTCTCGATCGGCAGCATCAAGGTGCAAAAGTACAGCGCCTTCCTGCGCGAGATCGTGGTGCCCACCAACTTCAACGTGATGGCGGTGCGGCCGCTGCGCGGCTCGGGGCTGATCGTGTGCGACCCGACCCTGGTGTTCGCGGTGATCGACGCGCTGTTCGGCGGCGCCGGCAAGTACCACACGCGCATCGAGGGGCGCGACTTCTCGCCCACCGAGCATCGCATCATCACCCGGCTGGTCGACGTGATCACGAGCGAATACAAGAAGTCGTGGCACGGCATCTACCCGCTCGAGCTGGAATACCAGCGTTCGGAGATGCAGCCGCAGTTCGCGACCATCGCCACGCCGAGCGAGATCGTGGTGGCCACCTCCTTCACGCTGGAGATCGGCGACACCAGCGGCACGATCCACTTCTGCATTCCGTACTCCACCCTGGAGCCGATTCGCGATGTGCTGTTTTCCACCGTGCAGGGCGACGCCACCGAACCCGACCACCGCTGGGTCAACCTGCTGAAGGAAGAGATCCAGTCGGCCAGCGTCGAGCTGGTGGCCGAGCTGGCCACGGCGCCGGCCACGGTGGAGCAACTGCTGTCGTTGAAGCCGGGCGACTTCATCGAGCTGGACCTGCACCCCGCGATTCAAGCCAAGGTATCCGGCGTACCGATCCTGGACTGCCATTACGGCACCTCCAACGGCCGCTACGCAATCAAGATCGATCAACTGTTGACCAGCTCCACCAAGGGCTGGCTGGGAGAAGCACATGTCGGCTGATGACGCGAGCAACGCACAATCCGAAGAAGACGCGATGGCCGCCGAATGGGCCGCCGCGCTGGCCCAGGCCAAGCCCGAGGCTGCGGTCCAGGTGCAGACCGAACAGGTCGCGCCGGTGGCCTTCACCAACTTTTCGTCCAATGGCGCGCTCGCGGCGGGCAACGACATCAACATGATCCTGGACATCCCGGTGCAACTCACCGTGGAGCTGGGCCGCACGCGCATTCCCATCAAGCACATCCTGCAACTGGCGCAGGGCTCGGTGGTGGAGTTGGAAACCCTGGCCGGCGAACCGATGGACGTGCTCGTCAACGGCTACCTGATCGCGCAGGGCGAGGTGGTGGTGGTGAACGACAAGTTCGGCATCCGGCTCACCGACATCGTGACGCCGAGCGAACGCATGCGGCGCCTGAGCCGGGCTTCGTGACTGAATGAACCACCCCCGAAGCGGCTTCGCCGCTCCCCCTCAAGGGGGCGCCGCCAGCGGCCCGGCAGAGCCGGATCCGCGGCGTCCGCTTGATGCGCTTCTCACGGCGCCATGGAATACCGAAATGGATCGAGATTGACGATGATGGCTACTCAAGGTTTCACGTCGCTGCTGTGGTTCCTCGCGATCATCGTGATGATTCCGGTGGCGCTGTGGCTGCTCAAGCGCACGCCGCTCGGTGGGGCAGGCGGCTTTGGTGCCACGGCCGGGCCGGCGGGGCTGCGCGCGGTGGACACCTTGGCGCTGTCGCCCAACCAGCGCATCGTCACGATCGAGGTCGGCCACGGCGAGCAGCGCCAGTGGTTGGTGCTGGGCGTGACGGCGCAGACCATCACGCCCCTGCACAGCATGGCGCCGCAGACCGATGCGTCGCCCACCGCAACGCCTTTGCCGGCATTTGCGCAACTGCTGAGTCGGCTGCGGCGTGATCCTGCAGCGACGCCGGGAGCTCCCATTGAACGCTGACCTGTCCCGCCGCCTGCAACGAGTGGCGCGCATCGCGCTGCCGCTGCTGCTCGCGGCATCGCCCCTGACCCCCTGGGCGCAAGCGGCCGGTGGCAACGCCAACCTGCCGTTGCTGATCGGCCAGGGCGCAGGCGGCACCACCTACTCGGTGCCGATCCAGACCCTGCTGTTCTTCACCGCGCTCAGCTTCCTGCCCGCGGTGCTGCTGTTGATGACCGGTTTCACCCGCATCGTGATCGTGCTCGGCCTGCTGCGCCAGGCGCTGGGCACGCAGTCGGCGCCGCCGAACCAGGTGATCATCGGCTTGAGCCTGTTCCTCACGTTTTTCGTGATGGGGCCGACCCTGGACAAGGTGTATGCCGATGCCTACCAGCCGTTCGCCGCCAACAAGATCGCCTTCGATGAAGCGCTGAAGCGTGGTGAAGTACCGGTGCGCGAGTTCATGCTGAAGCAGACACGCCAGACTGATGTGGCGCTGTTCGCCAAGCTGGCCAGGATCGACCCGGCCGTCAAGTCGCAAGACGTGCCCTTCAAGGTGCTGGTGCCGGCCTTCGTGACCAGCGAGCTGAAGAGCGCATTCCAGATCGGCTTCCTGATCTTCATCCCCTTCCTCGTGATCGACATGATCGTGGCCAGCGTGCTGATGAGCCTGGGCATGATGATGTTGAGCCCGGTGCTGGTGGCCCTGCCCTTCAAGCTGATGCTGTTCGTGCTGGCCGATGGCTGGAACCTGCTGCTCGGTTCGCTGGCCGCAAGTTTTGCAACCTGAACCTCGATTGAAGTCACGCCCATGGACTCGCAACAAGTATTCACCTTCGGCCAGCAAGGCCTGCACCTGCTGCTGATGGTCAGCGCGCCGATTCTGCTGACGGTCCTCGGCGTGGGCCTGCTCGTCAGCGTGTTCCAGGCCGCGACGCAGATCCATGAGGCCACCTTGTCATTCGTGCCCAAGGTCGTCGCCGCGGTGGCCGTGCTGGCCGTGGCCGGGCCGTGGATGCTGACCACGCTGGTCGAGTACCTGCAGCGCACCTTGCTGGCGATTCCGTCGGTCGTCGGCTGACGCCGACGCGCTGACGCGTCTGACGGCCCTGCCGAGGTGCGCCGATGATCAGCTTCACCGAAGCGCAGTTGCTGGCCTGGGTCAGCCCGCTGCTGTGGCCCTTCTTTCGCGTGCTGGCGCTGCTGGGCAGTTTGCCGGTGCTGTCGCAGCGCATCGTGCCGATGCGCCTGCGCGTGGCGCTGGCCTTCTTCATCACGGTCTGCGCGCAGGCCTCGCTGCCGGCCATGCCGGTGGTGCCGCTCGATTCGGCAGACGCGCTGTTGCTGCTGTTGCAGCAGGTGCTGATCGGCCTGTCGCTCGGCTTCGCGGTGCGCATGACCTTCGCCGCAATCGAGCTGGCCGGCGAGCTGGTGGGCCTGCAGATGGGCCTGAACTTCGCCGGCTTCTTCGACCCCGCCACCGGCGGCGAAGCCACCGCGGTGAGCCGCTTCTTCGGCATCATCGTGAGCTGGCTGTTCATCGTGATCAACGGCCACCTGCTGGTGGTGGCGGCGCTGGTGCAGAGCTTTCGGGTCTTTCCGGTCGGGCCCGAGCCGTTCGCCTTTCTGCGCGCGGTGCAGCCGCAGGTGTGGGGCGCCGAGATCTTCAGCCTGGGGTTGTGGATTGCGCTGCCGCTGGTGGCGATGCTGCTGTTCACCAACCTGGTGCTGGGCGTGATCTCGCGCGTGTCGCAGCAGATGAACATCTTCGCAATCGGCTTCCCGATCACCGTGGTGGTGGGCCTGGGCGGCGTGCTGCTGACCCTGCCGCTGATGCAGGGGCCGCTGACGATGTCGCTGGAGAAGATGCTGGGGTATTTCCAGTAGTTCAGTGGGCCTGCCATTCAAGGTGCAAGGTCACACGTCGACGCCCATCGCATCCTGCCGCTGCCCGACCAGTCGGGCCACGTCAACGTGGGTTTTGCGCTCGAAGTACCAGAAGCTGAGCGGAAAGCCTGAAATCAGCCAGATGCGCATGCCTTCGACGCCGAGGTCTTGGCCCAGGGTGGGAGAACCGATGGCCGGGTTGCACCTGAACTCGTCGAGAGCCTTCTCCAGTGCATCGACCAACTTGGCTGCCACCTTGGCGCCGGCCTCTTCGCGGTAGTACCTGACTTCGTTGCGACGGTCGGTGCGCGCCTGGGGTCGCAGCACACAGGGCTTCACTTGATGTCGCCGCAGGCAATCGCTCTGAGTTCTTTCCAGTCCGCCGGGGTGTCCGCTGTGGCCGGCCCGCTGGCCAGCCCTTCTTCGACCAGCGCGCGCAGCCGTAGGATGCGTTGCTCGCGCTGGTCCTTGCGGATCAGGTCGCGAACGTATTCGCTGGTATTGCCATACTCGCCAGACTCGACCCGCCGCGCAACGTAGTCGCGCAGTGGCTCCGGCAAGGCGATGTTCATGGTGCTGGTGCTGCTCATGCGGCGATGATGTTGAAGTTGGCAACTGTTGTCAAATCGCCTTGATCCAAGTCCCTCCCCCGATCCTCGCCGCACTCAGACCCTTGTGCCTGGCACTCCCCGAGGCCACTGAAGAAGCGGCCTGGGTCGGCACACGCTGGTGCATCCGCAAGAAGAACTTTGCCCATGTGCTGATGGTGGATGGCGGGCATCCGGCGGCGTATGCCAAGGCACTGGGGTCGGGCGGGCCGCAGTGCGTGCTGACCTTCCGCTCGCCGCTGCCGTCGCTCGACGCGTACGCCTACACCTGGGAGCCGTTCTTCCGGCCGGTGTGGTTCCCAGACATCGTGGGCCTGAAGCTCGATGACCACACCGACTGGGACGAGGTGGCCGCGCTGGTGCGCGCGAGCTACTGCCACCTGGCGCCGAAGACGCTGGCGGCGCAGGCGATCGCCGCTCAGAAGAACGGATACGGCCCGGGGTAGCTGCCGATGTAGCTGGTGTGGCTGACCAGCCCGTGCGCCGGGTCCCACAGGTGCAGCAGGCAGGCCGGTGGGCCGAGGAAGGTCTGCGGCTTCGCGGCCGGGTCGAGCTGCAGTGCGATCTCGGTGGTGGTGCTGGGGCAGCTCATCACCACGGTGCCAGCCCAGCGCTGCGCCATCGACCGGTGCACGTGGCCGCACAGCACGGCCTCGATGTTGCCGAAGCGGCGCAGGATGGCGGCGAGCGGCTGGGCGTCGAGGTAGCGGTATTCGTCGAGGTACCCAATGCCGCTGGCGAAGGGCGGATGGTGCATCAGCACGAGCGTGGGCTTGTGCGGGTCGGCGGCCAGCGTGGTTTGCAGCCATTCAAGGCCGGCCGCGTCGATGTGGCCGTGGTGCTGGCCCGGCGGGCAGGAATCGAGCGCGACGATGCGCACCGGGTGCGTGTCGATGCAGAAGTGCAGCGGACCGCTGATCGGCAAATGCGTGTGGTGGCCGAACGCGGCGAGGAAGGTGGCGCGGCGGTCGTGGTTTCCCGGGATCACGAGGTACGGCAAGGTCAGCGAGCCCAGCAGTTCGAGCAGCATCGCGTACTCGTCGGGCTCGCCTTCGTCGACGAGGTCGCCGGTCAGCAGCACCAGGTCGGGCCGGCGGTCGAGGCGGTGCAGGTGCTCGATCGCTTCAGCGAACATGCGGTTGGAGTCGGCCACGCCGCGGTAGATCTGGCCGCGCGGACGGACGTGGAGGTCGGAGAGTTGGGCGATCAGCATGGCGCGCAGCTCGGCGACATCAGCGCGCTGCGCACTGCCCCTGCCGCTCGAACCAGTAGACGATGTTGCCGGCCACCGCAATGCTGCCCGAGACGACCGCAGTGGCCGCAGTCACGACCCCCGCGCCCACCAGCAAGGCCACACAACCCTGGTTGACGCAGCCGCCGAAGAAGCCGACCTGTTCGACGTCGAGCACCATCTGGCGCATGTGGATGCGGCACTGTTCGTCGTAGACGGTGGTGGTGCGGGGGACGACGACGCAGGCCTGGAGGGTGATGAGGAGGAGTAGGGAGAGGCGGCGGTGGGCTGCCCTCACCCTAGCCCTCTCCCAGAGGGAGAGGGAACTGGAGCAGCTCACTCGCCCACCAGCCCGTTGCGAATGGCGTAGACCGTCATCTCGGAGTTGTTGCTCAGGCCCAGCTTCTCGAGCACGCGCGCGCGGTAGACGCTGACGGTCTTGGGGCTCAGGTTCAGCTCCACCGCAATGTCGGCCAGGCGCTTGCCGGAGGCGATCATCACCAGGGTCTGCAACTCGCGGTCGGACAGCTTTTCGTGCGCGTTGCCGGTGACCGGCGTGGTCAGGCTCTCGACCAGCATCTGCGCCATGTCGGGCGTGACGTACTTGCGCCCTTGCGCCACCGTGCGCACCGCGGCCACGATGGTGGCCGGGTCGCCGCCCTTGTTGACGTAGCCGAATGCGCCAGCGCGCAGCGCGCGGATGGCGTACTGGTCTTCCGGGTACATCGACACCACCAGCACGCGCAGGCTGCTGCCTTCGTCCTTCAGCGCGTGCAGCACGTCCAGGCCGCTGCGGCCGGGCAGGTTGATGTCGAGCACCAGCACGTCGCACGAGGTGTTACGCAGCAGGCTGCGCAGCTCGCCGTAGTCGCCCGCTTCGCCCACCACCTCGATGTCGGACGCGTCGCACAGCGTGTCGCGGATGCCGCGCCGGATCAGCGCATGGTCGTCACAAAGAATGACCTTGATCACAGGTCCCCCCATCGGCTCGGGTCGGCTGCGGCCGACGTGGCCAGCGGCTCCAGCACCGTCGTCTTCTGCACCTTCTGCAGCGGCACCGACAGGATCAAGGTGGTGCCCTTGCCGGGGTGGCTGCTCATGTCGACCCAGCCACCCACCGTGCGTGCGCGCTCGTGCAGGCCGCGCAGGCCGAACGAGCGGGCCTTGCCGAGCGCGTCGTTGCTGAGGCCCACACCGTCGTCGCTGACTTCGATCGACAGCACTCCGCCGGCCAGTGACAAGTCGATCTCCACATGCCCGGCATGCGCATGTTTGGTGATGTTCGTCAGCGCCTCTTGCGCCACACGGTAAGCCACCAGCGGCACGCCGATGGGCAAGGCCGGCAACGAGGGCGGCGTGCGCAGCACGCAACTCACACCGCTGCGCTTTTCGAACCGGCCGGTGATCCACTGCAGCGCCGCCACCAGCCCCTGCTCGAGAATGGCCGGGCGCAGGTTGTGCATGATGCGCTGGCTCGATTCAATGGCGTGGGTGACGGTCTCGAGCGCCGAGTTGGCGCGTGCGATCACCTCTTGCGACTCGGCGTGGCGCGCGATCCACGCGAGCTCGAATTTCAGCGCGGTGAGCGAGCCGCCCACGTCGTCGTGAATTTCGCGTGCGATCGCGGCGCGCTCTTGTTCGATGCTGGCCTGAAGGTGCTGCGCCAGTTCGCGCAGGCGCTGTTTCGATTCGTTCAGTTCCTGGTCGGCACGCGCGCGGGCGCGGCGGGTTTCGCTCGCCTCCACTGCGTGCAGCAGCGCCGGCACCAGGCGCGACAGGTTGCCCTTGCGCAGGTAGTCGCTCGCGCCGTTGCGCATGGCTTCGACGGCCACCTCTTCACCGATCTCGCCCGAGACGATCAGGAACGGCACGTCGCGGCCGCTGGCCTTGAGCAGGTCGAGCGCCACCAGGCCCGAGAAGCCGGGCAGGTTGTAGTCGGAAATGATCGCGTCCCAGGGTTTGCGCAGCGCGGCCACGAACTCGGCTTCCGAGTCGATGCGCGTGGCGTTCACCTTCAACCCGCCGCGGTGCAGGTGGGCCAGCACCAGCACGTGGTCGAGATCCGAATCCTCCAAGTGCAGCAGGCGCAGGGTGTGCGGTTTGGCGCTCTTCATTGACGCGCAGTGTACGTTCGCGGTTCGCCGTGTTCGGCCGCAAGGCATGTCGCTCTTTGTGCAGGAACGCATACGCGCTCGCGGCCTTGGCTCCCTCGCCCCTTTGGGGAGAGGGTTGGGGAGAGGGGCTTGCCCGCGCCCAGACTCAGCCTGTGACTTCCAGTGCCGGCAGTTCCAGCTTCCAGCCGGTGCGGCGAGCGAGTTGCGCCACGTCGTCCAGCGTGTCCAGATCGGTCACGAAGCGGGTGTTGGTGGTGTCGTGCACATGCACCAGCGTCGGGTTGCGTTCGATGAAGTGGCGGCAGCCGAGGTTGGCGTCGCTGGAGAGGATGTCTGCCTGCGCGGTCGCGTCGAGCACGATGGGGTTGCCGCGCCGCGCCACGCCTTCCACCGTCACGCGCGGCACCACCACGTGGCCGCCGGGGCGCTTCTTGAAGGCCGAGACCAGTTCGGTCACGTCGTCGGCACCGATCAGCGGCTGGTCGGCCAGCACCACCAGCACCGCGTCGAACGCACCGCTGAGCGCGGCCAGGCCGATGCGCACCGAGCCTTGCTGGCCGTCGCGGTAGGCCGGGTTGTGCGCCAGCGTCACTGGAAACGTCTGCACCTGCGCTTCGACGGCCTCGCGCGCGTGGCCGGTCACGATCACCACCTCGTCGATGCCGGCGCCGCTGAGCGCCACCAGTTGGCGCTTGATCAGCGGCACGCCCTGCAGCGTGATCAGCGGCTTGGCCACGCCCCCCATGCGGCTGCCTTCGCCGGCCGCCAGCAGCACCGCGCCGATGCGCAGGCGGGAGTACAGGCAGTTGGGTTTCAGGTGGCATCCCATGATCAGCTCTCCGTCAGAGTCGTGGCGCGCTGCCGCGCCGCCGCCGTGTACTTGTCGGGTTCGCGTTCGAACTCCGTCTTGCAATGGTCGCAGCAGAAGTACTGCAGCATACCGTCGTGTTCAAGCGTGTGGATGACCATCGCGGCGGTGATCGCCGCACCGCAGACCGGGTTGACGTAGCCGGCCGGCGGCCCACCCGCCACCACCTCAGGCAGCCGTCGTTCGCGCCGCAACCGCACCACCTCTGCCACCGCCGCGAGCGCAATCTCGGCCGGCGTGGCCGCGCCGATGTCGGGCCCCACCGGCGCGCGCAGCAACGCCACGCGCTCGGCCGGCACACCGCGGGCCAGCATCGCCGCACGCAGGCGCTCGGCCTTGCGCGCGCTGGCGATCATCAACACCTGCGCGGCGTTCGATTCGAGCGCGGCCTGCAGCGCCGCTTCGTCGCCTTCGCCCTGCGTGGCCACCAGCACGATCGGTGCGGCGCCTGGCGCGTCGCCCACCTTGATGCCCAGCCGCTCGGCCAGAAAGCGTGCTTCATCAGCGGCCGGCGTCGCGCCCAGCACGCACAGGCCGGGCCGTTCGACGAAGGGTTGGATGAACAACTCGATCGTGCCATTGCTCGCGCAGCGCATCGCATGCTGTTCGATGCCCTCTTCTTCCACCGTCTGGTCGTTGCTGATGCGCACCAGCTTGGGCAGCCCGCTCACCAGCGTCTTCGCCGCCGCTGCAATCACCACGCCCTTCGCGCACCCGCCGCCGATCCAGCCGTGCAGACTGCCGTCGGCAGCGACGATGGCCTGAGCGCCGACGTAGGCCGACGTCGGCGCGACGGTGCGCACGACGGTGACGAGTGCGTAGGCCAGGCCTTGCGCCTTCAACTGATGCGCTACCTTGTCGAGTTTTTCTTCTGCGGTCATGTCATTGGCTCCGTCGCTGAGGACGATGCGCGCGTTGTCCATGCGAGCCTCTGCGCAGCAAAGGCGCGTCCGGGCAGGCCGGAGGGCTTCGCTGAGGCGGTCGGCCGGGTACAGCCGACTCCGCTGCGGTGCTCGCTCTGGGGTCGCGCCGCCGAACTCACTCCATTCGCTGCGCTCATTTCGTTCAAACAGCCGCGGCGAGTCAGTTTACGAAGCGCGCAAGCGCGCCGACCCCAGAGCTCCGCTCCTCGCCGCCTCAGAGGCGCCCTCCGACCTGCCCGAACGCACCTTTGCGGCACCGGCTTTT
>JANMYQ010000317.1:0-14845 GCA_031382215.1 Methylibium sp. | reverse complement strand
CACCGCGGTGTGGCGGATCGCGCCATCGGTGAAGATCGCCACGTCGGTCGTGCCCGCGCCGATGTCCACCAGCGCCACGCCCAGGTCCTTCTCGTCGGCCGTCAGCACCGCGTGGCTGCTGGCGCTCGGGTTCAGCACCAGCTGGTCCACCTCGAGCCCGCAGCGGCGCACGCACTTGACGATGTTCTCGGCCGCGCTCTGCGCGCCGGTCACGATATGCACTTTCACTTCGAGCCGGCCGCCGCTCATGCCGATCGGCTCCTTGACCTCGTGGCCGTCGATCACGAACTCCTGCGGCTCCACCAGCAGCAGCCGCTGGTCGTTCGGGATGTTGATGGCCTTGGCCGTCTCGACCACGCGCGCCACGTCGACCGGCGTCACTTCCTTGTCGCGCACGATCACCATGCCGGTGCTGTTCTGGCCGCGGATGTGACTGCCCGTGATGCCGGTGTAGACGCGCGTGATCTTGCAGTCGGCCATCATCTCGGCCTCTTTGAGCGCCTGCTGGATGGCGGCGACCGTGGCATCGATGTTGACCACCACGCCGCGCTTCAGGCCGTGCGTGGGCGCGTGCCCCAGGCCGGCCATGCGCAGTTCGCCACTGGGCAGCAGTTCGGCGACCACGACCATCACCTTCGCGGTTCCGATGTCGAGCCCTACCACCAGATCCTTGTATTCCTTGGCCATGCTCATTTCCTCTTGGGCGGTACGGCCGGGCCGGTGTCGACGGTGGTGGAGATGCCGCGCAAGCGCACGGCGTAGCCTTCGTTGTGGCGCAGGTCGGCATATTCCAGCGGCCGCTCGTAGCGCGAACTCACCTGGCCCAGCGTGGCGACGAAGCGCTGCGTGCGGTCGATGATCTCGTCGTCGCTGCCGCGGCCGAGTTCCACTTGGGCACCGGTGTCAAGCTCCACCCGCCAGGAGCCTCGGCCTGACAGCCTGAGCGTTTCGATCTGCGCCGGCATGGCTGCCAGCACCGGGCCCAGGCGGTTCAGCAGGTTGAGCATGCGGGCCGAGCTGCCGTCCGGGCCGGTCAGCGTGGGCAGCGACTCGTCTTCCACGTCGCCCAGGTTGGCCTCGAAGACTTCACCGTAGGTGTTGACGAGCC
Organism: Methylibium sp.; assembly: GCA_031382215.1. GTDB lineage: Bacteria > Pseudomonadota > Gammaproteobacteria > Burkholderiales > Burkholderiaceae_C > LGRD01. The sequence continues at coordinate 13,737 of JANMYQ010000317.1, read as the reverse complement.
GGTCCTCGGCGCCTTCGCGGCCCCACAGCGCCGCGGCGTGGTGCTCCTGCAGGCGCACCGCGAGCCGGTTCGGCCAGATGCGGTTGACCACCGCCTGGCGCACCCACGGCACGGACTCGAACGCGCGCCGCCCCTCGCTCAGATCCATCGTGAAGAAGTTGCCCGCCAGGCGCGGCGCGGCATTGGCGCGGATCGTCGACACGCTGTTGCGCACGATGTTGCCTTCGATGCTGATGGCGCGCACCACGAACAGCGGCTGGCGCGTGACCCACATCAGCGCCAGGCTCAGCAGGCCGGCCGCGGCCAGCGCCAGCAGCAGTGCGGTGGTCGCGTTCATCAGGCGCACGTCGCCGGGCAAGGCGGGGTTGAAAGCGTTCAGCATGGCCATCGTTTCAGGCGCCCGGTGCGGCGGCGACCGCAGGCGGCGCGTCCAGCGCGGCGTGGGCGAGCAGGTGGATGCACAGTTGTTCGTAGCTGATGCCGGCAGCCTTGGCCGACATCGGCACCAGCGAATGCGTGGTCATGCCGGGGGAGGTGTTGATCTCAAGCAGGAACGGCTTGCGATCGGACGCGCGGATCATCAAGTCGGCCCGGCCCCAGCCGCGGCAGCCCAGCGTGCGGTAGGCCTGTACGACGATGCGCTGGATCTCTGCCTCTTCAGCCGCCGGCAAGCCGCTCGGGCACTGGTACTTCACCACGTCGGTGAAGTACTTGTTCTGGTAGTCGTAGGCACCTTCGGGCGCCACGATGCGGATCACCGGCAGGGCCGTCGCGCCGGCGCCGTGTCCCAGCACCGGGCACGTCACTTCTTCGCCGGCTATGAACTCCTCGCACAGCAGGTCGGGGTCGTACTGCGTCGCCAACTGCACCGCCGCCTGCATCTGCGAATAGCCTGCGACCTTGCTGATGCCGATCGATGAACCTTCGCGCGGCGGCTTCACGATCAGCGGCAGGCCCAACTCGTCAGGCACCGTGCGGATGCGTTCGCGCGACTGCTCTTCAGGGGCCAGCCACACGTAGCGCGGCGTTGGCAGGCCGACCGCAGCCCAGACGCGCTTGGTCATCACCTTGTCCAGCGCCATCGCCGAGGCCAGCACCCCCGAGCCGGTGTACGGCATGCCGATCAGCTCCAGTGCACCCTGCACCGTGCCGTCTTCGCCGTGCCGGCCATGCAGCGCAATGAAGCAGCGCGCATAACCGTCGCGCTTCAGCTCGCCGAGGTCGCGCTCGGCAGGGTCGAAGGCGTGCGCATCGACGCCTTGCGAGCGTAAGGCAGCCAGTACGCCGGTGCCCGACATCAGCGAGATCTCGCGCTCGGCCGAGCTGCCACCCATCAGCACGGCAACCTTGCCGAAGGCCTTGGGGTCGAGGGATGCTGCGACGAGACTCATGCGGCCCTCTCCTTCAGCATCTCGCTCACCAGCGCCGGCACATTGCCGATCGTTCCTGCGCCCATGGACACCACCACGTCACCGGCCCGCGCATGTTCGACGATCGTCTGCGGCATCAGCGCGATGTCGTCGACGAACACCGGGTCGACCTTGCCGGCCACGCGCAGCGCACGCGCCAGCGCACGCCCGTCGGCCGCGACGATCGGCGCCTCGCCGGCGGCGTACACGTCGGCCAGCAGCACCGCGTCGGCGGTGCCGATGACCTTGACGAAGTCCTCGAAACAGTCGCGCGTGCGGGTGTAGCGGTGCGGCTGGAAGGCCAGCACCAGGCGCCGGCCCGGGAAAGCGCCGCGCGCGGCCGCCAGCGTGGCGGCCATCTCGACCGGGTGGTGGCCATAGTCGTCGATCAAGGTGAAGGTGCCACCACCCTGGGCTGCACTCACCGGCTGTTCGCCATAGCGCTGGAAGCGCCGGTCCACACCGCGGAAGTCGGCCAGGCCCTTCAGCACCGCCGCGTCCGAAAGCTCCAGTTCGGTGGCCACCGCAATCGCAGCCAGCGCGTTCAGCACGTTGTGGTCGCCCGGCAGGTTGAGCGTGACCTGCAGCTCAGGCATCTGCACGCCGTTGCGGCGCTGCACCGTGAAGTGCATCAGCCCGGCACGGGCCTCGATGTTGACGGCGCGCACCATCGCCTCGGGCCCGAAGCCGTAGCTCACGACCGGGCGCGAGATCATCGGCATGATCGAGCGCACGCCTGCATCGTCCGAACACAGGATGGCGGCGCCGTAGAACGGCATGCGGTGGATGAAGTCGATGAAGGCCGCCTTCAGCTTCGCGAAGTCGTGGCCGTAGGTGTCCATGTGGTCGGCGTCGATGTTGGTCACCACCGCCATCACCGGAAGCAGGTTCAGGAACGACGCGTCGGACTCGTCGGCCTCGACCACGATGTACTCACCCGAGCCGAGGCGCGAGTTGGCGCCGGCCGCGTTGAGCCGGCCGCCGATCACGAAGGTCGGGTCCACGCCGGCTTCGGCCAACACGCTCGTCACCAGGCTGGTCGTCGTCGTCTTGCCGTGCGTGCCGGCGATCGCGATGCCCTGCTTCAAGCGCATCAGCTCGGCCAGCATCACCGCGCGCGGCACCACCGGCACGCGTTTGGCGCGGGCGGCGATGACCTCGGGGTTGTCGCCCTTGACCGCGGTGGACGTGACCACCGCTTCGGCCCCGGCGATGTTCTCGGCCGCATGGCCCAGCGCGATGCGGATGCCCAGCGACGCGAGGCGGCGTGTGGTCGCGCTGTCGCTCTGGTCCGAGCCCGACACCCCATAACCGAGGTTGTGCAGGATCTCGGCAATGCCGCTCATGCCGGCGCCGCCGACGCCGACAAAATGGATGTGCTTGACGGCGTGTTTCATGGCCGGGTCCTTGCCCTCACCCCAACCCTCTCCCAGGGGGAGAGGGAGGAATACGCCAGTGTGCGAACCGATCGGCTCCCTCTCCCCCTGGGAGAGGGTTGGGGTGAGGGCCGCCACGCCATGCGCTTGAAGTCTGCGCTCATACGGCCACCAAGCCTTCAATCTGATCCGCCACGCGCGCCGCAGCATGCGGCCTGGCCAATGCTCGCGCCCTTTCGGCCATGGCCAACAGCGCGTCCCGGGTCAAGCCCGCCAGCAAATCCGCCAGCTTGCGCGGCGACAACTCGCTCTGCGGCAAATGAATGCCCGCCCCCTGCCCTGCCAACCACTGCGCGTTGTCACGCTGGTGCGAGGTGGTGCTGACGATCAGCGGCACCAGCACCGCGGCCACACCGGCCGCGCACAGTTCGCTCACGGTCACGGCGCCAGCGCGGCAGACGATCACGTCGCACTCGGCCAGGCGCTGCGCCATGTCGTCGATGAAGGGCAGCACTTCGGCCTCGACCTTTGCAGCGGCATATGCGCTCTGCACACTCGCCTGATTCGCCTGGCCCGTCTGGTGCGTGACCTGCGGACGCTGCGTTTCAGCCAGCAAGGCCAGCGCCTGCGGCACGCACTCGTTCAATGCGCGCGCGCCCAGGCTGCCGCCAACAACGAGAAGTCGCAGCGCACCGCTGCGACTGGCGAAGCGGCTGACGGGTGGCGGAAGATCTTCGATATCCGCACGCACCGGGTTGCCGGTGACGACGGCGTGCTTGGTGCGCTGCGCAGCGGCGCCGTCGAAGCCGAAGGCCACCGCGTCGGCCACCGGCAGCAAGGCCTTGGTGCTCAGCAGCAGCGCCGCGTCGGCGTTGACGAGCACCAGCGGCCGGTTCAACAACGAGGCCATCAGCCCGCCGGGAAAGCACACATACCCGCCCATGCCCAGCACCGCGGTGGCCTGGCGCCGACGAATGATCTGCAGGCAACTCCAGAACGCGCCGAGCAAGCGAAAGCCCCCGGTCAGCGTGTGCATCAGGCCCTTGCCGCGCAGGCCGGTGAAGGCGATGCGGTCGAGCGCGATGCCGGTCGTCGGCACCAGCTTGTTTTCCATGCCAGTGGGCGTGCCGAGCCAGCTCACGGTCCAGCCGCGCGATTGCATTTCGCGCGCCACGGCCAGGCCGGGGATCACGTGGCCACCTGTTCCCGCCGCCATGACGATGAGGTGGCGCGCGGTCATGCTCGCCCCCCGCGCATGAGTTGCCTGTTCTCGATATCAATCCGCAACACGATCGCCAACGCCACCAGGTTCATCAGAATCGCTGACCCGCCGAAGCTCATCAGCGGCAAGGTCAAGCCCTTGGTCGGCAGCACACCCAGGTTCACACCCATGTTGATGAAGGCCTGCGCGCCGATCCAGATGGCGATGCCTTGTGCGAGCAGCCCGGCAAACACCTGGTCGAGCGCAATCGCCTGGCGGCCGATGTGGAACAGGCGGCGCGCGAGCCAGAAGAACGCCAGGATCACGCAGGCCACGCCGATGAAGCCGAGCTCCTCGCCGATCACCGCGAGCAGGAAGTCGGTGTGCGCCTCGGGCAGGTAGTGCAGCTTCTCGACGCTGCTGCCCAGCCCCTGGCCGGTCACCTCGCCGCGGCCAAAGGCGATCAGCGAATGCGACAACTGGTAGGCCTTGCCGAGCGTGTACTTCTCGTCCCACGGGTTCAGGTAGGCAAAGATGCGCTCGCGCCGCCACGGGCTCAGGCTGATCATCAGCACGAACGCGCCGATCAGCACCGACGTGATCAGCAGGAACATGCGGCCGTTCACACCACCCAGGAACAGGATGCCCATTGCGATCGTGGCGATCACCAGGAAGGCGCCCATGTCGGGTTCAGCCAGCAGCAGCAAGCCGATGACGCCGATCGAGATCGCCATCGGGAACACTGCGCGGAAGAAGTTCTCCTTCACTTCCATCTTGCGCACCATGTAGCCGGCGGCATACATCGCGATGCCCAGCTTGGCCAGCTCCGACGGCTGGAACGCCATCGGCCCGAGCGGGATCCAGCGCCGCGCGCCGTTCACCTCGCGGCCGATGAAGGGCATCAGCACCAGCACCAGCAGCACCAGTGCACCGACGAACACCCACGGCGAGAACTTCTCCCACACCCGCACCGGGATCTGCACCACCACCAGCGCGGCGACGAACGAGATGGCGATCCACATCGCATGCCGCGCCAGGAAATGCGTTGATGCGTAACGCGCGAACTTCGGGTTGTCGGGCAGCGCCACCGAGGCGCTGTAGACCATCACCAGCCCGAGCGCCATGAGTGCCAGCACAACCCACACCAGCGCTTGGTCGAAGCCCAGCAGGCGTGCGGGACGGCCGTTGCTGACCTCGATCCAGTCGCGCACCGGCACGCTGTCGTGCCCCGAGGCCGAGCCTTTGCCGCGCCTGATGCGCGCGACCAGTCTGGTCCACAGCGAGCGCGGGCCGAAGCGAAACATCGCGGCGGCCGTCATGCGACTTCTCCCTGATCGGCCGCGAGCTGCCGAACCTCGTCTGCGAACACCTCGGCGCGGTGGCCGTAGTTGCGGAACATGTCCAGGCTGGCGCAGGCCGGGCTCAGCAACACCGCATCGCCAGCGCGAGCTTGCTCGAAACACCAGCGCGTGGCCGCCTCCAGCGTGGCGTGGCGTTGCATCGCCACGCCCGAATGGGCCAGCGCTGCTTCGATGCGTTCGGCGTCGCGCCCCAAAGTTGCGATCGCGCGCGCGAAGGCACGCACCGGCGCGAGCAGCGGCGCGAAGTCCTGGCCTTTGCCGTCGCCACCGAGGATCACCACCAGCCGGCCCGGTGCCTTCTCTGCGCCCAGGCCATTGAGTGCGGCCACGGTGGCGCCGACATTGGTGCCCTTGCTGTCGTCGAACGCATCGACACCGCCGACGGTGGCGATGTGCTCGACGCGGTGCGGCTCGCCGTGGTACTCGCGCAGGCCATGCAGCATCGGCGCCAGCGGGCAGCCGATGGCCGTGGCCAGCGCCAGCGCGGCCAGCGCGTTGGCGGCGTTGTGGCGGCCACGCACACGCAGCGCGTCGGCGGGCATCAGGTGCTGGATGTGAAGTTCTTCTTCTTCGCTGAGGGCGCTGCGCTTGGCGCGCTTGATCGTCGGGTCGGCTTCGAGCGCGCGCACCAGCCAGGCCATGCCGCCCGACTCGATCACACCGTAGTCGCCCGCGCGCTGCGGCGGCGTGAGGCCGAAACGCAGCACGTCGCGCACGATCGGCTTGGCGTTGCAGCCCTTCACCGGCACCGGCTCGGGCACCAGGCGCTCCACCGCCGGGTCGTCGCGGTTGATCACCATCACGGCGTGCTTGCCGAACACGCGCGCCTTCGCAGCGGTGTAGGCCGCCAGCGTGCCGTGCCAGTCCAGGTGGTCCTGAGTGATGTTGAGCACCGTCGCGGCGTGGGGCTCGAAACCTTTGGCGTCGTGGAGCTGGAAACTGGACAGTTCGAGCACCCACACCTCGGGCAGGTGCTCGAAGCTCGGCGCCGTCGGGGCCGGCGGCTTGATGACGATCGGCGGAGCATCGTCGTCGGGCAATGCGGCGATTTCCGAATCGCCGTCGAGCCGCTGCAGATCTTCGAGGTCTTCATCGGCCGGCTCGACAAGCGCTGGTTCGACGAGCACCGGCTCGTCAGCGGCCTGCGAAATCGGCGCCGATTCGATCGCCACCGCCGCCGCAGGCTCTCGGTCGAGTGCATCGGCCAAGGTCTGCAACATCGTCGGCCCGATGTTGCCGGCCATCGCGACGCGCTTGCCGGTGCGTGCGATCAACTGCGCGGTCATTGCGGTGGTGGTGGTCTTGCCGTTGGTGCCGGTGATGGCGATCACTTTCGGCGCGTAGCCGCGCTCGTCCTTCAGGTCCGCCAGCGCGCGTGCGAATAACTCGAGTTCGCTCTGCACCAGCACACCGGTCTCGGCGGCCTGCTCCAGCGGTTTGGCGATGCGCTGGTCGTCGGGCGACAGGCCTGGGCTGCGCAGCACAAGCTGCACGCCATCGAAAGCATCAGCCGCCAGCGGGCCGCTCAACAGCCGTGCCGCCGGCACGTGCTCGGCCAGCGCCTGCGCTTGCGGCGGCGCCTCGCGCGAATCCCACACGCGCACGTTCGCGCCGCAGCGTGCGCACCAGCGCGCCATCGCCAGGCCCGATTCGCCCAGCCCGAGCACGAGTACGTTGATGCCGTTCAGGAAGTTCATCGCAGCTTCAAACTCGCCAGCCCGACCAGGCACAGCAGCATCGTGACGATCCAGAAACGCACGACGACCTGCGTCTCTTTCCAGCCGGATTTTTCGAAGTGATGGTGCAGCGGCGCCATCTTCAGGATGCGCCGGCCAGTGCCGTAGCGCTTGCGCGTGAACTTGAACCAGCCCACTTGCAGCATCACCGACAGCGCCTCGGCGACGAACACGCCGCCCATGATGCCGAGCAGGATCTCTTGCCGCGTGATCACCGCGATGGTGCCCAGCGCGCCGCCGAGCGACAGCGCGCCCACGTCGCCCATGAACACCTGCGCCGGGTGGGCGTTGAACCACAGGAAGGCCAGGCCCGCGCCGGCCATCGCGGCGCAGAAGATCAGCAACTCGCCGGCACCCGGGATGTACGGGATCAGCAGGTACTTGCTGAACACCGAATTGCCGGTGACGTAGGCGAACACGCCGAGCGCGGAGCCGACCATCACCACCGGCATGATGGCCAGCCCGTCGAGCCCGTCGGTCAGGTTGACCGCATTGCTGGCGCCGACGATCACAAAGTAGGTCAGGCTGATGAAGCCGAACACGCCGAGCGGGTAGCTGATCGTCTTGAAGAAGGGCACGATCAGGTCGGCCTTGGGCGGCAGGTCGTTCGAGAAGCCGCTCTGCACCCAGCGCAAAAAGAGTTCCAGCACGCGCAGGTTCGACGTCTCGCTGACGCTGAAAGCCAGGTACAGCGCGGCGATCAGCCCGATCGCCGATTGCCAGAAGAACTTCTCGCCCGAGGCCATGCCCTCGGGGTTCTTGTCGACCACCTTGCGCCAGTCGTCAACCCAGCCGATGGCGCCGAAGCCCACCGTCACGATCATCACGATCCAGACGAAGCGGTTGCTCCAGTCGAACCACAGCAGGGTCGACACACCGATGCTGATGAGGATCAACACGCCGCCCATGGTCGGCGTGCCGGTCTTGGCCTGGTGCTCGGCCACGCCGTAACCGCGGATCGGCTGGCCGATCTTCAGCTCGGTCAGGCGCCGGATCACCCACGGCCCGAACGCCAGGCCGATGATCAGCGCCGTCAGCGCCGCCATCACGGCGCGGAAGGTGATGTACTGGAAGACGCGGAAAAAGCCGAACTCCGGCGACAGCGTCTGCAACCAGGCGGCAAGGCTAATCAGCACGGCGCCGGTCCTCCTTGGTACCCGTGGCCACGAGCGCGGCGACGAACTGCTCCATCTTCATGAAGCGCGAGCCCTTCACGACCACCGCCTTGCACTCGGGTGCCTGCGGCGCGGCCTTGATCAGGTCGGCCAGGGTCTCGAAATGGCGTGCGCCGCGGAATGCCGCGGCGGTGTGCGCGCTCAGCGAACCGACTGTCCACATCACCTGGATGCCGCGCTGCAGGGCATAAGCGCCGACCTCGCGGTGGAACTCTGGGCCCTTGTCGCCGACCTCGCCCATGTCGCCCAGCACCAGCCAGCGCGGGCCGTCCAGGCCGGCCAGCACGTCGATGGCCGCACGCACCGAGTCAGGGTTCGCGTTGTAGGTGTCGTCGACCAGGGTCACGAACTTGCCGCGCCGCACCCATGTGGAAATGTCGGAGCGGCCCTTGACCGGCACGAAGGCTTCGAGCCCGCGCTCGATGGCGGCGAGCGGGCAACCCGCGGCCAGCGCACAGGCCACCGCGGCGAGCGCGTTCTTCACGTTGTGCAGGCCGGCCACGTTGAGCTGCAGCGCGGTCGAGCCGGCCGGCGTCTGCAGCATCAGCGCCCAGCGTTTGTCGTCCCACACCGGCATGCAGGTCACGTCGGCGCCACCATTGAGCGCGAACGTGAGCGTCGGCCGCTTGCCGGCCAGGGCATGCCACAGCGCCGAGTGCGGATCGTCGGCCGGGAACACCGCCGTGCCCGATGGGCCCAGCGCCTCGATGATCGAACCGTTCTCGCGCGCCACCGCCTCGACGCTGTGCATGAACTCCTGGTGCTCGCGCTGGGCGTTGTTGACCAGCGCCACGGTGGGCGCGGCCACCAAGCCAAGCATGCCGATCTCGCCCGGGTGGTTCATGCCGACCTCGACCACCGCGGCGCGGTGCCAGGTGGTGTCGTCCTGGCGCAGGCGCAGCAAGGTCAGTGGCAGGCCGATGTGGTTGTTCAGGTTGCCGGCGGTGGCCAGCGATTCGTCGTTGAGCCACGCGTGCAGGATGAACGAGATCATCTGCGTGACGGTGGTCTTGCCGTTGCTGCCGGTCACTGCGATCAGCGGGATCTGGAATTTGCGCCGCCACGCGGTGGCCAGCTGCGCCAGTGCGAGTTGGGTGTCGTCCACCAGCAGGCCCGGCATGCCGGATTGCGACAGGCCGTGCACCGCGATCGCCGCCACGGCGCCGTTGCTGCGTGCCTGGGGCAGAAACGAATGGGCGTCGAAACGTTCGCCCTTCAGTGCGACGAACAGGTCGCCGGGCAGCAGGGTGCGGGTGTCGGTGTGCACACGGTCGATCGCCACCGAGCCGTCGCCGACCAGCGTGGACTCGGGCAGCAAGGCGTGGGCCTGGGCCAAGGTCATCATGCGGCGACCTCCCGATGCCGCAACGCGACCTGTGCTTGCGCTACATCCGAGAACGGGCGCTTCACACCAGCGATTTCCTGGTAGTCCTCGTGCCCCTTGCCCGCCACCAGCACTACATCCCGCACGTCGGCCTGGCCCACCGCATGCGCGAGCGCGACGCGACGGTCTTCAAGCACGGCAACGTTGTGGCGCACCGGCATGCCGGCGACGATTTGCTCGATGATGGCCGCGGGCGCTTCATGACGCGGGTTGTCGCTGGTGACGACCACGCGCGCTGCATGGCGCTGCGCCAGCGCGCCCATCAACGGGCGCTTGGCCGCGTCGCGGTTGCCGCCGCAGCCGAACACGCACCACAGCACGCCGCCGCGTTGCACGGCCAGCGGCTGCAGTGCAAGCAGCGCCTTTTCGAGCGCGTCGGGCGTGTGCGCATAGTCCACCACCACCTCGGGGCCGGTGCCGCCGTGGGCAACGCGCTGCATGCGGCCGGGCACGGGCGTGAGAGCACTGCAGGCACGCGCCGCGTCGGCCAGCGACACGCCCAACGCACGCAAGCCGCCGATCACGGCCAGCACGTTCGACACGTTGTAGTCGCCGATCAGCGGCGTGCGCACGTCTTCCGTGCTACCGGATTCGCGCACCTCGAAACACAAGCCGCCGCCTTCGTAGCGCACGTTGACGGCGCGCAGCTTCGCTTCGCGCCGGGCCGAATACGCCCACACCGCCAGCGGCCGGCCGCGCAGGCTGTAGGCCAGCGCGGCGCCGTGCGGATCGTCGAGGTTGATCACGGCCGCCTGCAGTTCGGGGCGATCGAACAGCGCGGCCTTGGCTTGCCAGTAGGCATCCATCGAGCCGTGAAAGTCGAGGTGGTCCTGCGTGAAGTTGGTGAACAGCGCGACGGCGATGTGCGTGCCCGCCAGGCGGTGTTCGACGATGCCGATCGAAGACGCCTCGATCGCGCAGGCCTCGAAGCCCGCGTCGACGAAACCGCGCAGCGCGGCCTGCAGCAAGATCGGATCAGGCGTGGTCAGGCCGGTGGTTTCGATCGCCGCGTCAGGGAGCGCGGCCGACGGCGGTTCGCCCACACCCAAGGTGCCGATCACGCCGCAGCGCCGGCCCAGCGCCGACAGCGCCTGCGCCATCCACCACGCGGTCGAGGTCTTGCCGTTGGTGCCGGTCACGGCCAGCATGCGCAGGCGCTGGCTCGGCTCACCCATGAACGCGCTGGCGAGGGGGCCGGTGGCCGCCTTCAGCCCGCTCACGGCCGCGACGAACGGGGAAGCGCCGAAGTCGAACGCCTCGGCACCCTCGGCCTCCACCAGGCAGGCGCTCGCGCCAGCGGCCAGCGCCTGGTGCACGTACTGGCGCGCGTCACTCGCGTGGCCGGGCCAGGCGATGAAGGCATCGCCGGGCCGCACGCTGCGGCTGTCGGCGCTGAGGGCCCGAACGCCGTGCTGCTGCAGCCAGGCCAGCGCGGCGGGCACGGTGTCGAGCCGCGGCAGCGGCAGCGCAGGCACAGGAACCAGCAAGGTCGGAGCGGCGGGCGCCATCAAAAGCTCTCCGGCACGCTGTGCGCCATGATCTGCGGCTTCACGTCCAGGTCGGGCGGCAGGCCCATCATGCGCAGGGTCTGCTGCACCACCTCGCTGAACACCGGCGCGGCGACGTCGCCGCCGTAGAACTTGCCGTTGTTCGGCTCGTCGACCATCACCGCCACGACGATGCGCGGGTTGCGGATCGGCGCCATGCCGACAAACCACGAGCGGTACTTTTTCGTCGCGTACTCACCGGCCTCCTGCTTGTGCGCCGTGCCGGTCTTGCCGCCCACCGAGTAGCCCATCACCTGCGCCCGCTGCGCGGTGCCGCCGGGGCCGGCCGCCATCTCGAGCATGTGGCGGATGTCGCGCGCGGTCTGTGCCGACATCACGCGGATGCCGCCGACCGGGTCGGTCACCTTGACCAGCGAGGTCGGCAGCAGCTCCCCGTCGTGCGCGAACACGGTGTAGGCGCGTGCCAGCTGAAACAGGCTGGTCGACAGGCCATAACCATAGGCCATCGTCGCCTGCTCGATCGGACGCCAGGTCTTGTACGGGCGCAGCCGGCCAGTCACTGCGCCGGGGAAGGTGATCTGCGGCTTCTGCCCGAAGCCGACCTGCGCGAACATGTCCCACATCTCGCGCGGCTGCATCTGCATCGCGATCTTGACGATACCGACGTTGCTCGACTTCTGGATCACCTCGTTCACCGTCAGCGCGCCCTGCGGGTGCGAGTCGGTGATCGGCAGGCCAGTCACCAGAATGCGGCCGGGCGCCGTCTGGATGATGGTGTTGGGCGTGACCCGGCCGGTCTCCAGCGCCAGCGCGGCAACGAAGGGCTTCATCGTCGAGCCGGGCTCGAAGATATCGGTCAACGCGCGGTTGCGCAGCTGCGCGCCACCCAGGTTCTTGCGGTTGGCGGGCGAGTAGCTCGGGAAGTTGGCCAAGGCCAGCACCTCCCCGGTCTTCACATCCAGCACCACCACGCTGCCGGCCTTGGCCTTGTGCTCGGCCACCGCGTCGCGCACGCGCTGGTAGGCGTAGAACTGAACCTTGCTGTCGATGCTGAGTTCGATGTCGCGCCCGTCCACCGGCGCGGCGCTTTCACCGATGTCCTCGACCACCTTGCCCAACCGGTCCTTGATGACGCGGCGCGTGCCGTTGCGGCCGGCCAGCTCTTTCTGGAACGCGAGTTCGATGCCTTCCTGGCCGCGCTCTTCGAGGTTGGTGAAGCCCACCACATGGGCCGTCGCCTCGCCGTCGGGGTAGTCGCGCCGGTACTCGCGCACCTGGTGCACACCCTTGAGCTTGAGTGCCAGCACGTCGGCCACCTGCTTGTCATCGGCCTGGCGGCGCAGCCAGGCGAAGTTGGAACTGTCGTCGAGCCGGCCGTCGAGCTCTGCCGGCGTGAGGCCCAGCAGCTTGGCGAGTTGGCGGCGCTGCAGCTTGTCGGCGTCGAAGTCTTTCGGGATCACCCACAGCGACGGCGCCGGCACGCTGGAGGCGAGCAGCAAACCATTGCGATCGACGATGCGGCCGCGGCTGGCCGGCAGGTCGAGCGTGCGCGCGTACCGGATCTCGCCCTGCTTCTGGAAGAACGCACTGCCGACGATCTGCACGTAGACCGCGCGGCCGAGCAGCACGCAAAAGCTCAAGCCCAGCAACGCGACCAGGAACTTGGAGCGCCACGGCGGCGTCTTCGAGGCCAGCAGCGGGCTGGGCGAATACATCACGCGGCGCACGTTCGGCGCGGCACCGCGTTGCTTGCGCTGGGCCGGCTTCTTGTCGCGCTTGAACGGGTTCGACAGTGTCATCGCGCCCCTCCCGCGGCCTGCGGGGCCGATGCCGGTCTGGCGTAACCGACGTACTGCGTGACCGCGGGCGTGGCGTTGCGCATCGCCAGCCGGTCACGCGCCGTGCGCTCCACGCGCAGCGGCGTGGCCTGGGATTGTTTTTCCGACTTGAGCTTGTCGTGCTCATGTTCGAGCAAACGTTCTTCGTTCTGCGCGCGGTCGAGTTCCGAGAACAATCGGCGTGCGTCGTATGAAACACGCACCAGATAAACGCTGCTGAGCAGCAGCGCGATCAGCAGCAAAAGGTTGACGCGGGTCATGCCGCGATCCCCACCGCCGTGCGCTCGGCCACGCGCATCACGGCCGAACGCGAACGAGGATTGGCGCGCACTTCGGTATCGCTCGGTTTCACCCGCGCGATCGCCTTCAACCGCATCGGCTTCTCCGGCGCAAAGGGCGCGCGGCGATCGACCACGTCGCGGCTTTCGCGCGCGATGAAGGTCTTCACGATGCGGTCCTCGAGCGAATGGAAGCTGATGACCACCAGTCGCGCCCCCGCCGCCAGCAGGTGCAGTGATGCATTCAGCCCTTGTTCGAGCTCCTCAAGCTCGGCGTTGACGAAAATCCGAAGAGCTTGAAATGTGCGCGTTGCAGGGTCCTGGCCCGGTTCGCGGGTCTTGACCGCGCGAGCCACGACTTCGGAAAGTTGCCTTGTGGTGAGAACAGGGTTCCCGCCTTCGCGCCGAGCAACAAGCGCCTTTGCAACCTGTACAGCAAACCGTTCTTCCCCATGGTCACGAATCACCTCC
>JANMYQ010000259.1:0-1505 GCA_031382215.1 Methylibium sp. | reverse complement strand
GGTCTCGCCGGGCCGAAGCTGACCGCGCTCGGCCGGGCGCTGCCCCGGCCGAGCGCCGTGCTGGTGGTGTCGCCTCACTGGATGACGCCGAGCCCGCGGGTGGGCCTGGTGTCGCGACCGCAGACGATTCACGACTTTGGCGGCTTCGACCCGGCGCTCTACGAGATCACCTACCCGGTCGACGGTCATCCCGAACTGGCGCGGCGAGCGCTGGAGGTGCTCGGTGACGCCGGTTGGGCCCCACAGCCCGACGAACGCCGCGGCCTGGACCATGGCGCCTGGGTGCCGCTGCTGCACCTGTACCCGGCGGCCGACGTGCCCGCCTTCCAGGTATCGCTGCCCTCGCGGCTGGACGGTGACAGCGCCTGGGCCTTCGGCGCGGCGCTCGCGCCGCTGGCCGAAGAAGGCGTCCTGATCATGGGCTCCGGAAGCCTGACCCACAACCTGGCCGAGTTCCGCTCGGGCGCGGGCAGCGACGAGGCCTACGCCGCCGAGTTCGCGGCCTGGGTGCGCGATGCCGTCGCCCGGGGTGATAGTGCCCGGCTGCGCCAGACGCTGGCGCAGGCGCCGCACGCACGGCGCGCGCATCCAACGACCGAACATTTCTGGCCGCTGCTGGTGGCCGCAGGCGCAGCCGCGTCACCGCTGCCAGCCACGGTGATCGAGGGCGGCATCACGCACGGCGTGTTGGCGATGGACGCCTTCGTGTTCGGCGCGGCCGGACCGCTCGGCAACGACGCGACTTGATCGACGAGGAAGCCATGACCATCGAAGACCTGATCGTCCAGCGGCCGGCGAAGCCGAAGCAACTGGTGCTGCTGTTCCACGGCGTTGGCTCGAGCGGACGCGACCTGGCGCCGCTGGGCGAGGCGCTGGCGCCGCACCTGCCTGACGCCGCCATCGTCAGCGTACAAGCGCCCGAGGCCTCGGGGCGCGGCTGGCAGTGGTTCTCCGTCCAAGGCGTCACCGAGGCCGATTGGCCCGCACGTGTCGCGGCAGCCATGCCCGGCTTCGTGCAGGCGGTGATGCGGTGGCAACAAGCCTGCGCCGTGGGGCCTGCACAGACGACGCTGATCGGCTTCTCGCAGGGCGCGATCATGGCGCTCGAATCGACCCAACTCGAGAGCCTGCCGGCAGCCCGCTTGATCGCGCTGTCGGGCCGTTTCGCCCGGCCGCCGCGCATCGCCCACGGATCGGTTCTTACGCACCTGATACACGGGGATGCGGATGCGGTGATGCCTGTGCGAGGGGCCGTCGGATGCCCTGGCACAGCTGCAGGGCCTGGGGGCTGTCGCCACGCTTGACCGTTTTCCCGGGTTGGGCCATGGCATCGACACGCGGGTGGTCGATGCCATCGTCCGCAGGCTGGAAGATGCGCTGCCTGCGTCGATCTGAATCACACCGGGCCCCACACACCGACATCATGTCCAACGACCGCTCGCTCGCCGAACTCGAATCCGACTTCGCCGCCGTCGCTCGCGTCGCCTCGGGGTCTGGATCGCAGG
>JANMYQ010000241.1:0-12886 GCA_031382215.1 Methylibium sp. | reverse complement strand
GCGTCCTTCACCTGGCACATGCGCCAGATGTCGCCCTGCTCCTCGTTCTGGCTCAGCAGCACCTCGCCGGTGGCCAGGTCGACGATGTTGGCCACTCCGTCTTCCGCCACCTCGAAGGTCTTGTCGTGCGAGCCGTATTCCTCGGCCTGCTGGGCCATCAGGCCCACGTTCGGCACGGTGCCCATGGTCCTGGGGTCGAAGTTGCCGTGCCACTTGCAGAAGTTGATGATCTCCTGGTAGATGCGCGCAAAGGTGCTCTCGGGCATCACGGCCTTCACGTCTTTCAGCCGGCCGTCGGCGCCCCACATCTTGCCGCCGTTGCGGATCATCGCGGGCATCGAGGCGTCGACGATGATGTCATTCGGCGAATGGAAGTTGGTGATGCCCTTGGCCGAGTCGACCATCGCCAGCTCGGGGCGGTGCTCGTGGCAGGCGTGCAGGTCGCGCTTGATCTCGTCTTGCTTGCTCTGCGGCAAGGTGGCCACCTTGTTGTGCAGATCGACCATGCCGTTGTTGACGTTCACGCCCAGCTCGTCGAACAGCGCGCCGTGTTTGTCGAACGCCTCGCGGTAGAAGATCTTCACGCAGTGGCCGAACACGATGGGGTGCGACACCTTCATCATCGTCGCCTTCACGTGAAGAGAGAACATCACGCCGGTCTTGTAGGCGTCGTTGATCTCTTTCTCGTAGAACTCGAGCAGCGCCTTGCGGCTCATGAACATCGAGTCGATGATCTCGCCGTCTTTCAACGCCACCTTGGGCTTGAGCACGGTGGTCTGGCCACTCTTGCCGACCAGCTCCATCTTCACGTCGCGCGCCTTGTCGAGCGTGATCGACTTTTCACCGTGGTAGAAGTCGCCGCTGTGCATGTGCGACACGTGCGAGCGCGAGGCCTGGCTCCACTCGGCCATGCTGTGCGGGTTCTTGCGGGCGTAGTTCTTGACGGCCAGCGGTGCGCGCCGGTCGGAGTTGCCTTCGCGCAGCACCGGGTTCACGGCGCTGCCGGTGCACTTGGCGTAACGCGCGCGGATCGACTTCTCCTCGTCCGTCTTCGGGTTCTCGGGGTAGTCGGGAATCTTGTAGCCCTTGCCCTGCAGTTCCTTGATCGCCTGCATCAGCTGCCCCACCGATGCACTGATGTTGGGCAGCTTGATGATGTTGGCATCGGGCTGCAGGGTCAGCTTGCCCAGTTCGGCCAGGGTGTCGGGCACGCGCTGCGCTTCGCTCAGGTACTCGGGGAACTGGCCCAGGATGCGCCCGGCCACCGAGATGTCGCGGTCGATCACCTGAATGCCGGCCGGCGCCGCGAAGGTGCGCACGATCGGCAGGAAGGCGAAGGTCGCCAGCGCCGGGGCTTCGTCGGTCAGGGTGTAGATGATGGTGGGTTGGGGGGTCGTCATCGCGGGTTCTCCAAGGTGGGGGCTCGAGCATCGGCTGCCTGCGCCACAGGCGAAGCATGCCGCATGCCCGGGAATCGTTGCCTTCGGATTGTCGGCCCTGGCGCAGCCGCTACTGCGGCTCGATCTTCGCCGCGCGAATCACCTCGCCCCAGCGTTTGATCTCGCCGGCCAACAGGCTTTGCAATTGTTCGGGCGTGCTGCCTTGGGGCCGCACGCCCAGGCTCGTCAGCCTGTCTTGCACAGCGGCGGTTTTCAACGCGTCCAACGCCGCCTGGTTCAGCCGCGCGATCACCGCCTTGGGCGTGCCGGCCGGCGCGGCCAGCGCATTCCACGACGACACGGCGTAGTTCGGCACGCCCGACTCCTGCACCGTCGGCACATTCGGCAACGCCGGGTAGCGCTTGTCGGCCGTGACCGCCAGCGCGCGGATCGCCTTGGCTTGCACCTGCGGCAGCATCGGCCCGAGGATCTCGAAGGCCAGGTCGATCTCGCCGGCCCGCAGCGCCGTCAACACCGCGGGCGTGCCCTTGTACGGCACGATCAGCGCGTCGATGCCGGTGCGTGTCTTGAACAGTTCGGCCGCCAGGTGCTGCGTGCTGCCCACCGCGATGGTGCCGATCGTCAGCTTGCCGGGGTTGGCCTTGGCGTGGGCCAGCGCGTCGGCCAGCGTGGTGAATCGTGAGCCTTGGTCGACGAACAGCGCCAGGTCGAAGAAGCCGAGCGTGGCGATCGGCGCAAAGTCTTTCGTCACGTCGAAGGCGAGCTTCTTGAACAGGCTCGCGCTGATGGCGTTGGCGTTGCTCATCAGCAGCAAGGTGTGGCCGTCGGGCGCGGCCTGCGCCACCGCGGCGCTGGCGGTGATGCTGCCGGCGCTGGGCCGGTTGTCCACGACCACCGGCTGCTTCAGGCTGGCGCTCATCTCCTGCGCCACGGCACGGGCGGTGATGTCGGCAATGCCGCCGGGCGCGAACGGCACGATCAGGGTGACGGGGCGCGACGGGAAGCTCGCTTGAGCCCACCCTCGACCGGGTGAACACAGGGCCGCCAGCGAAGACAGCAAAGACAGCGCGGCGGCTCGGCGCGAGACGCCGGAGGGTGCGAGCGACATCGGCAGATTCCTATGGAGCGCGAGCCACACAATGTAGTCGCACGCACCACATTCCGGGAAAGCCCTGAGGAATATGCCACCGTGTTGTCGCGTAATCCACTGACGATATTTGTCGATTTGCCTATCAAAGGAGAACCCGAATGCGCAAATTCCGCCCCCTGGCCTGGGCCCTGACCGCCGCTGCCACCGTCGCCCTGCTCACCGCCTGCGCCACGCAGCCGGCCAGTGGTCCGATGAGCTTTTTCGTCACCAGCGTGGGCAGCGGCAAGGGCGCTGATCTGGGCGGCCTGGCCGGTGCCGACGCGCACTGCCAGAAGCTCGCCGCCGGAGCCGGGGCTGGCAGCAAACCGTGGCGCGCTTACCTGAGCGTGCCGCCCACGTTTGCCGCAGGCACGACCCCGGCGGTGCCTGCCGTCAACGCGCGCGACCGCATCGGCAACGGCCCCTGGTTCAATGCCAAGGGCGAGTTGATCGCACGCAATTTGGACCACCTGCACAACGGCAACAACATCAGCAAGACCACCGCGCTGGATGAAAAAGGCGGCGTCGTCAAAGGCCGCGGCGACACGCCGAACGAGCATGACATCCTGACCGGTTCGCGCGACGACGGCACCGCTTTTGCCCCGCAGACCGACACCACCTGCGGCGCCTGGACCAAGAGCGGCGACGGCTCGGCGGTCGTCGGCCACCACGACCGGAGCGGGCCGCTGCCCGAAAACTGGGCCAAATCGTGGGGCTTCTCGCACCAGACCGTCGGCTGCAGCCAGGAAGCGCTGGTCCGCACCGGCGGCTCGGGTCGCTTCTACTGCTTCGCGCCGAACTGAACGGCGCGGGGGCATGGCCATGGCGCTGCAGAATGCGCCATGGACCTGAAGCAGCTCGAATACTTTGTTCACGTCGCAGAGTTCGGCAGCTTCACGCATGCATCGCGCTTCCTGTCGGTGGCGCAGCCGGCGCTGAGCCGGCAGGTGCGCACGCTCGAAGTGGAGTTGCGCCAGGCGCTGTTCGAACGCAACGGCCGCGGCGTCACGCTCACCGAAGCCGGCAAGCGCCTGCTGGCGCACAGCCGCGGCTTGCTGATGCAGGTCGAGCGCGCGCGGCTCGACCTGGAGACGCACCGCGGCGCACCGACCGGACGGTTGGTGATCGGGCTGCCGCCCAGTGTCGGCCGCACCCTCACCGGGCCGCTGGTGCGCGCTTACCGGCAGCGGTTTCCGAACGCCTCGTTGAGCATCGTCGAAGGCCTGTCTACCTACGTGCTGGAGTGGCTGGCGATCGGGCGGGTTGACTGCGCGCTGGTCTACAACGCGGTGCCTTCGGCCGAGGTCGATCTGCTGCCCGTTTTGGAAGAACGGCTCTACCTGGTGTCGGCACGCCCCAAGGCCAAGGGCGCGAAGTTGGTCGGCACGCCGATCGGCCTGGCCGAGGTGGCCGGGCACGCCTTGGTGATCCCGAGCCGGCCGCACGCGATGCGCATGCTGCTGGAGAGCGAACTTGCCAATGTCGGCTGCAAGGCGCGCGTGGCGCTCGAGATCGAAAGCGTGCCGGCCATGCTCGACCTGGTGCAGCACGACGCCTTCCATGCCGTGCTGTCGCTCAACGCGATCGAGTCGAGCGCGAATGCCGGCGCGCTGCAGGTGCGACCGATCATCCGCCCGAAGTTGACGGCGCGGCTGTGGATCGCCACGTCAGCCCAGCGCCCGCGCGGGCCGCTGATCGACGAAGCGACTCAGCTGTTGAAGGAGCTCGTCGTGGAGCAGTGGACTTGAGGCGGTTCGCATCTCAGTCGCGGGCATCGAGCCCGCTCCTTCGCCGATCGCTTCGCTGGTCGATCCCCCCGGGGCACGAAAGGACGACTTCGTGGACCATGCGGGGCCCCTCGCCCTTCCCTTTCGCGCTCTACCGCGCCGCCCACAACATGCCGCGGCGCAATATCTCTTTCATCTGCGGCACCTCGAACTCCCGGGCCACGTGGCCCAGTGCGCTGTAGAACACGCGGCCTTCACCGTGCCGGTGTTTCCACACCACCGGCATCACCACGCCCTGGGTCCACGGCGCGTGTTCGCCCGAGAAGGTGGTGGTGGCCAGCACATCGATGCTCGGGTCCACATGCATGTAGTACTGCTCGGAGCGGTAGTCGAAGTTTTCGATGCCGGCCATCACCGGGTCGGCGGCCTTGGCAACGTTGACGCGGAAGTCGATCACGTTGCCCGGGTGCGCGACCCATTGGCCGCCGCACATGAACTGGTAGTCGACCGACTCGCGGAACGCATCGCACATGCCGCCGTGAAAACCGGCCAGGCCCACGCCGCCACGCACCGCGGCGGTGAGGTTGGTGGCTTCGGCCTTTTCTATCTTGCTCATCGTGAAGATCGGCACGATCAGGCTCAGCTCGCTCAAGGCCGGGTCGGCGAAGGCCTGCGTGGTGGTCTCGATCCGCACGTCGAAGCCCTCGTCTCGCAGCATGGAAGCGACGATCGCAGCCCCTTGCTCGGGTTCGTGGCCGGCCCAGCCGCCCCAGACGATCATTGCCTTGCGTTGGTTCATGGTGTCTCCGTTGCCTTGGGTTGAATTCAGTCGAGCGTGCCGGGCGCCAGGTCCATCGGCAGCATCGCGGGCCGTTCGGGTCGGGTCTGGATGTCGATGACGCTGCCGGTCGCACCGGCCTGCTCGACCGCCTGCATCACTTCGAGCACATGCAGCGCCAGATCGCCGCTGGCGCGGTGCGGGCGATTCGCAGCAATCGCGTGCGCCATGTCGGCCACACCGATGATGCGGAAGTTGCCGTTCGCGTACGGGTGCAGTGTGTCCACGCCCTTCCAGTCACCTCCCCCCTGGGCAAGTTCGATCTGGCCGCCGAAACGGTTCGGGTCGGGCACCTGCATCGCGCCTTCGGTGCCATACAACTCGATGTGCGTGTGGCGATGCCGCGGCACGTCGAAGCTCATCACGATCGTCACTACCGCGCCGCTGGCAAAACTCAGCAACCCGGCCACGTGGGTCGGCACCTCGACGTGGATCGTCTGGCCTTTCAGCGGCTCGCTGGTGATCGGCCGCTGGTCGCGCGGCCGCGCGGTGGCCCCGGCCACGCGCGCCACCGGCCCGAGCAGGTTGACCAGGGTGGTGATGTAGTAAGGCCCCATGTCCAGCATCGGCCCGCCGCCCTTGCCGTAGTAGAAGGCCGGGTTCGGGTGCCAGCGCTCGTGCCCCGGGCACATGAAGAAGGCGCTGCCGGCCACCGGTTGGCCGATGGCACCTTCATCGATCAGCTTGCGGCAGGTCTGGTGCGCGCCGCCCAGAAAGGTGTCGGGCGCGCAGCCCACGCGCAAGCCCAGTTCGCGCCCGCGCGCGACCAGGCGCTGGCCTTCGGACAGCACGATGCCGAGCGGCTTTTCCGAGTGCACGTGCTTGCCGGCGTTCAATGCGCGCAAGCCGACTTCGACATGCGATTGCGGCGTGGTGAGGTTGACGACGATCTGGATCGAAGGGTCGGCGAGCATGGCGTCGATGCTCGTCGCACGCAGCCCGAATTCATCAGCGCGGGCGCGTGCGGCGGCCTCGTTCATGTCGGCCAGCGCATGGACCTTCAGGATGGGAAAGACCTTCGCCGCGTTCAGGTAAGCAGGGCTGATGTTGCCGCAGCCGATGATGCCGATGCTGCCTGGGCTGTGTTGCATGCTTGTACCTACTCGTTTTCACTGAGGATTCGGGGAGGGCCGCAAGGCCGGAACCGCTTCCATTTTGAGCCAGAAAAGAAATAATGGCGCTCACTTTCGAGGAGACAAGACGATGATGAAATTCATGCGATGGAGTGCGCCGCTGGCACTGGGGTTTGCACTGGCTGCCGGCGTCGGTACCGCGAGCGCCGAGGTCACGGTGAAGTGGATGCACATCGAGCTCAACCCGAACATCGCCAACTACTACAAGCAGGCAGTGACCGACTTCGAAGCCAAGAACCCGGGTGTGAAGGTGCAGGTCCAGGTGCTCGAAAACGAGGCCTACAAAGCCAAGCTCACCACCTTGCTGCAGTCGGCCGACAAGCCGCACATCATCTACAGCTGGGGCGGCGGGGTGCTGCAATCGCAGGTCAAGGCGGGGGTGCTGCAAGACATCGACGCGGCGATGAAAGGCGACTGGGCCGCCGCCACCTCCCCCGGCGCGATCGATGCGTTCTCGGTCAATGCCCGCGTGTGGGGCGCGCCGATGCTGATGTCTCAGGTGGGCTTTTATTACAACAAGGCGCTGTTTGCCAAAGCCGGTGTCGATGCCAACGCGATCAAGACCTGGGAGCACTACCTGGCCGCGGTGAAGAAGCTCAAAGACGCCGGCATCACCCCCATCATCGCCGGTGGCGCCGACAAATGGCCGCTGCATTTCTACTGGACGCACCTGGCCTTGCGCGTCGGCGGCAAGCCGGCGTTCGACGCGGCGCAAAAGGGCGAGGCCGGCGGCTTTGGTGGCGAGACCTTCGTGAAGGCGGGCGAGCGCTTCAAGGAACTGGTGGCGCTGCAACCGTTCCAGAGCGGCTTCCTCGCCTCGACCGCACCGCAGGCCTACGGCCAGTTCGGCGACGGCAAGGGAGCGATGACCTTGATGGGCAACTGGCTCTACAACTCGCAGAAGTCCAACGCCGCCGACAAGAAAGGCCTGTCCGACGATGCGATGGGCTGGTTCGCTTTCCCCGCCATCACCGGCGGCAAGGGCGACCCGCGCGAAACGCTGGGCGGCATCAACGGCTGGCTGGTGACCAAGGGCGCGCCGAAAGAAGCGGTCGACTTTCTGAAGTTCCTGACCCGCCCGGAAGCGCAGCGCGAGATGGCCGCGAACGGCTTCTTCATCCCCGTGGCCAAAGGCGCCGACCAGGGCATGACGAACCCGTTCCTGAAGCTCAACGCGGTGAACCTGGCGGCCTCGCCCTACCACCAGATCTTCTACGACCAGATGCTCGGGCCCTCGGTCGGCCGCGTGGTCAACGACGTGTCGACCGATCTGGCCGCGGGCAGCACCACGCCGAAGGAAGCGGCCGACGCTATCGAGCAGGCGCGCAAGAACTGACCCGGGCTTTGGCCGAGCCCGTCGCTGCCGCCGCATCAGCAGCGACTCCATGACCACGTTGATCCAGCGCCTGCGCGCCGCCTGGAACGGCTTGGGCGGCACCGGCCCGACGTTGGTGCTGTTCCTGCCGCCCGCCTTGCTGGTGTTCACGATCTTCGTCGTGCTGCCGGTCGGCGAAGCCGCCTGGTACAGCCTGTTCCGCTGGGACGGTTTTGGCCGGCCGACCGACTTCATCGGCCTGCGCAACTACACCGATCTGTTCGGCAGCCGCGTCTTCGGCATTGCGCTGCGCAACAACCTGCTGATCATCGTGGCGTCGCTGCTGGTGCAGTTGCCGCTCGCGCTGGTGATGGCGCTGATCCTGGCCGAGCGCATTCCGGCCGCGCCGGCATTCCGGCTGATCTTCTTCCTGCCCTACATCCTTGCCGAGATCGCGGCCGGGCTGATCTGGCGCTTCGTCTACGACGGCGACTACGGCCTCGTCGCCTCGATCGCGCAGTTCTTCGGCACCGCCTCGCCGCACGTGCTGGCCGACCCGCAATATGCCGAAGCGGCGATCCTGTCGGTGATCGTCTGGAAGTACTTCGGCTTCCACATGATGCTGTACATCGCCGGGCTGCAAGCCATCGACAGCGACCTGTACGCCGCCGCCCGAGTGGACGGCGCGACGCGCTGGCAGGTGCTGCGGCGCATCAAGCTGCCGTTGCTGAAGCCGACCTTGAAACTCTCGGTCTTCTTCGCGATCCTCGGTTCGTTCCAGCTCTTCGACCTGGTGATGCCGATGACGCGCGGCGGCCCGTCCGACAGCACGCAGACGATGGTGAGCTTTTTGTACAGCCACGGCATCACGCGCACGCGCATCGGCTTCGGCAGCGCCATCGGCGTGGTGCTGTTCGTGCTGTGCGTGACCTTCGCGGTGTTCTACAAGCGCAAGGTGATGCGTGATGACTGAGCGCCGTGACCCCACCCGTGACCCCTTCGAAGGCACGCTGGTCTACCGCTACATCGTGCTGGTGCTGGTGGCCACCGTGGTGCTGGTGCCGATCTGGGCCACGGTGATCGGCGGCTTCAAGGAACTGGGCGAGCTGCGCGTCAACCCCTTCGGGCTGCCGCAGGTGTGGCACGCGGAGAACTACCTCGACATCCTGCGCCAGAGCCGCTACTGGCAGATGATGGGCAACTCGCTGATCATCGCCACGTTCTCGATGTTGCTGACCCTGGTGCTGGGTTCGATGGCAGCGTTCGTGTTCGCGCACTTGCGCTTCTATGGCGACAAGCAGTTGCTGAACTACTTCCTGATCGGGTTGCTGTTCCCTGCTGCCACCGCCATCCTGCCGCTTTTCATCAAGGTGCGCGACCTGGGGCTGCTGGACACACACCTCGGCGTGATCCTGCCCGTCACCGCGTTCCAGCTCGGCGTGAGCATCCTGCTTTTCCGCAACTTCTTCCGCCAACTGCCGCTGGAGCTGCTCGACGCCGCGCTGATGGACGGCTGCACCTACCCGCAGTTCTTTCGCCGCATCACCTTGCCACTGTCGCGCCCGATCCTGGCGACCGTGGGCACCATCACTTTCGTGCAGAGCTGGAACAACTACCTGCTGCCGCTGATCATGCTGAACAGCGACAGCAAGTACCCGTGGCCTCTGGGCATCATGGTCTACCAGGGCGAGTACTCGACCGACTGGCACCTGGTGCTGGCCTTCATCACGCTGACGATCCTGCCGACGATCCTGCTGTTCTTCGTTGCGCAGCGCTACATCGTGGCGGGGTTGACGGCGGGGTCGGTGAAGGGTTGAGGGTCAACCCCAGCTATCTCTTTTGTCGATTGCTCGTCGGCCACCGATTGCACTTCACAGCCTCGGCCCACCCACCTATGGTCCTCGTTGCGAACCGCGCGGCGCGCCGTGCGGCCCTTTCCCGAAAATGCACCTGGAGGTCGACCATGTTCCGCCGATTCACTTTCGCTGCCGGCGCTGCCGCACTCGTCGTCGCCACACCGACTCTGGCCCAGAAAGGTGCCCTGCAAAAGCTCGGCAAGGGCGAAGGCCAGGTCGACATCGTTGCCTGGGCCGGCTACATCGAGCGCGGCGCGACCGACAAGGGCTTCGACTGGGTCACCGACTTCGAGAAGAAGACCAGCTGCAAGGTCAACGTCAAGACCGCCGGCACTTCCGACGAGATGGTGGCGCTGATGAACGAAGGCGGCTTCGACCTCGTCACCGCCTCGGGCGACGCGAGCACGCGGCTGATCCGCGGCAAGAAGGTGCAGCCGATCAACGTGGGCCTGCTCCCGAGCTACAAGAACATCGACGCGCGGCTGCAGAAAGCGCCCTGGCACTATGAGGGCAACACGCACTACGGCGTGCCCTACCAATGGGGCTGGAACGTGCTGATGTACAACACCAAGGTGTTCGGCGACAAGCCGCCCACCAGCTGGTCGGCGGTGTTCGAAGAGACGACCTTCCCCGACGGCAAGAGCAACAAAGGCCGCATCCAGGCCTTCGACGGGCCGATCTACATCGCCGATGCGGCGCTGTACCTGATGAAGAAGAACCCGGCCCTGGGCATCAAAGACCCGTATGAATTGAACGAAGCCCAGTACAAGGCCGCGCTCGAGCTGCTGCGCGGCCAGCGCAAGCTGGTGGGCAAGTACTGGCACGACGCGTTCGTGCAGATCGACGACTTCACCAACGAAGGCGTGGTGGCTTCATCGAGCTGGCAGTTCCAGGCCAACATCCTCGGCTCGAAGAAGCAGCCGATCGCGACGGTGGTGCCGGTCGAAGGCGCGACCGGCTGGGCCGACTCGACCATGATGCACGTCGACGCCAAGCACCCGAACTGCGCCTACATGTGGCTCGAACATTCGCTCAACCCGAAGCTGCAAGGCGACCTGTCGGCCTGGTTCGGCTCGGTGCCGTCGGTGCCGGCCGCGTGCAAGGGCAACAAGCTGCTGGGTGACGAAGGCTGCGCGCGCCAGGGCTTCAACTCGTTCGACAAGATCTCGTTCTGGAAGACGCCGACCACGCAGTGCGCGACGCAGGGCAATGCTTGCGTCCCGTACCACAAGTGGGTGTCCGACTACATCGCGGTGCTGGGCGGGCGATGACCACAGCGGTCACGCTGGACCGAGTTTCATGCGTTTTTGGTGGGCCCGGTCGTGAGGTGCGCGCGGTCGATGGCGTTGACCTGACGATCGAGGCGGGCGAGTTCTTCACCTTGCTCGGGCCTTCGGGCTCGGGCAAGACCACCTGCCTGCGCATGATCGGCGGCTTCACCTTGCCCACCAGCGGTCGGGTGTTGATCGGCGGGCAGGACGTGTCGTTGCAGCCCCCGTATGTGCGGCCGGTGAACACGGTGTTCCAGGACTACGCGCTGTTCCCGCACATGAGCATTCGCGACAACGTGGCGTATGCGCTGATGGTCAAGGGCATGCCCAAGACCGAGCGCCACCGCCGTGCTGACGAACTGCTGGCGCTGGTCGAACTCGGCGGCGTGGGCGACCGTCGGCCGGCGCAGCTCTCGGGCGGGCAACGCCAGCGCGTGGCGCTGGCGCGCGCGCTGATCAGCCAGCCGCAAGTGCTGTTGCTGGACGAACCGCTGGGCGCGCTGGACCTGAAGCTGCGCGAGCAGATGCAGACCGAGCTGAAGGCGCTGCAGCGGCGGCTGGGCATCACCTTTTTGTTCATCACGCACGACCAGCACGAAGCGCTGTCGATGAGCGACCGAATCGGCGTGTTCAACAAGGGCAAGCTCGAACAGGTGGGCACGCCGCAGGCGGTCTACAACGCGCCGGCCACGCGCTTCGTCGCGCAGTTCGTCGGCGCGGCCAATGTGCTCGACGGCGAAGCGGCGCGAAGCCTGGCCGGCCAGGCCAGCGCCATGCTGCGGCCCGAGCGCATCCGCCTTGGCGCCGCCGCTGGCGCGCGTGCAGCGGGCACGGTGCATGAGGTTCAGTACTTCGGCGCATTCACACGCGTCAAGGTGAATGCGCAGGGCGTGCTGCTGCAAGCCGACTTGCCCGAAAGCGCAGGCACGCGCGCACCGGCGGTCGGCGAGCAGGCGCACCTGCATTGGGACGCCTCGGCGGTGCACGCGCTGGGCGTGGCCGCATGAACCGCGGGCCGCGGTCATGAACACCGCATTGGCGCTGCCCTTGCCCGCCCCCGGCGGCCTGCAACGCCGCGTGTCCGACCTGCTCTACACGCGCCGCGGCGTGCTGCTGCTGGCGCTGCTGGGCCCGCCGCTGCTGTGGTTCGGCGTGATCTACCTGGGCTCGCTGTTCGCGCTGCTGGCGAATGCGTTCTTCGGGCTCGACGACTTCACCGGCCAGGTGGTGCGCGAGTTCACGCTGAAGAACTTTGCCGAACTCACCGACCCGGCCAACCTCGACGTGGCGCGGCGCTCGATCACGATGGCGGTGCTGGTCACGCTCGCCTGTGTCGTGCTCGGCTTTCCGCTCGCCTACTACATGGCGCGCCACGCCACCGGCGCGCAGAAGGCGGCTCTGTACATCGCGGTGATGCTGCCGCTGTGGTCGAGCTACCTGGTGCGCTTGTATGCATGGAAGCTGCTGCTGGCCAAAGAGGGCGCGATCAACTGGCTGACACAGCACCTTGGCCTGGGCTGGCTGCTGGAGGCGCTGCTGTCGATCCCGTCGATCGGCGGGCCGTCGCTGAGCTTCTCGGCCATCGGCACTTTCATCGTGTTCGTCTACATGTGGCTGCCGTTCATGGTGCTGCCGATCCAGGCGGCGGTCGAGCGCATTCCCAGCTCGTACATCGAGGCCTCGGGCGACCTCGGCGCGGGCCCGTGGACGACCTTCACCCAGGTGATCCTGCCGCTCGCGCTGCCCGGCATCGCGGCCGGTTCCATCTTCACGTTCGCGCTGACCTTGGGCGACTACATCATTCCGCAGGTCATCGGGGACAGCACCAACTACATCGGCCAGGTCGTCTACAAACAGCAAGGCGTGGCCGGCAATGTGCCGTTCGCGGCGGCGTTCTCGCTGGTGCCGATCGTGGTGATCGGGGTGTATTTGTGGTTCGCGAAGAGGTTGGGGGCGTTCGATGCGCTCTAGTTGCGTCTTGCTCAGGGTGGTGCGGCTCGCGGCGGGCGGCACCCGGCGGGAACTCATGCTGGGACGGTCTGCGCTGGCGCTCCGACTGCGCTGCGGTGCTCGGTCTCGCGGCCCGTCGCCGAACTCGCTCCGCTTGCTTCGCCGCGCTACGCTCAAACAGGCGGCGACAAGTCAGTCTACGAACGCGCTCCGCGCGGGGCCGCGAGCCCTGTGCTCCTCGCCGCCCCAGAAATCGCCCCCGCCGGG
>JANMYQ010000232.1:0-4768 GCA_031382215.1 Methylibium sp. | reverse complement strand
TGCGCACATCGACCGAGGTGTAGAACGGTGGTGTGTGCTCCATCCATTCGAGGCGGAACCAGCGCTCGATCGCCGGCAGCGATTCGAGAATGCGCTGCTCGAGTTCGTTGATCGGGCCGGTCAGTGCGGTGATGAGGTGGGGAACCATGGCGAAGCCCGAGGGTGTCGTGCCGCGAGGATGCGCGGGAGCAAGATTCTAGGAGGCTGTCGGGCTTTGGGTTGGGCCCGCGTTGGGTTTGCAAGGGGGCGCAGGCTAGGCGCAAAGCGCAGCGATACCCTTCGGTCTCGCGAGCATTTGCAACGACGCATGCGCCCCTTTGCAGGCCCAACCCGAAGGGCCGGGGTGACTTGCGGTGGCATTCGTCGTTGCCGGCTCGTTGTGTGGCCGGGGCACACGCCTCGCCGACGCCTAGACTGGCACCGCAACTCACCCCGGCGCGGGCCCGACCCAAAGCCCGACAGCCTCCTAGGAGCCGGCTGCAACAGCGCAGGACCATCGGCGGCGCAAGACATCATCAGGTCAGTTCGCCCTCGGCGAGCGCCATCTCCATCGTCATCAGCTCCAGCGGCGAGGTGTCGGCGTAGGCGAAAACCAGGCTGCGTTTGCCCTGAGACCCCAGGTGATCGTCCAGCCAAGCCGGCAGCGCTTCGGGCGGCATCGGGCGGCTCAGCAGGTAACCCTGCATCTCGTCGCAACCCAGAGCCTTCAGGCAGTCCGCCTGCTCGCTCGTCTCCACACCCTCGGCCACCACGCGCATGTGCAGGCTGTGGCCCATGGCCACGATGGCGGTGGCGATGGCCTTGTCCTCGGGGTCGTGCGGCAGCGCGCTGACGAAAGAGCGGTCGATCTTGAGCGTATCGATGTCGAAACGCTTGAGGTAGCTCAGCGACGAGTGCCCGGTGCCGAAGTCGTCCATCGCCACCCGCACACCCATGTGGGCCAGCGCCGCCAGCACGCTGCTGGTGGCTTCGTTGTCCTCCATCAGCAGGCTTTCGGTGAGCTCGATCTCCAGTCGCCGTGGGTCGATGCCGACTTCGCGCAGCGTGTCCTCGATGAAGCGTGCCAGGTAGGGCTGGCGGAACTGGCGCGCCGAGAGGTTCACGGCCATGCTCAGCTGCGGCAGGCCGGCGCGGTCCCAGGCCGCCAGTTGCGCGCAGGCCGTGCGGATGGCCCAGGCGCCCACCGGCAGGATCAGGCCGCTGTCTTCGAGCACGCGGATGAAGCGGTCGGGCGGCACCATGCCGCGGCCCGGGGCGTGCCAGCGGATGAGCGCTTCAACGCCGGTGATTTCGCCGTTCAGCAGACTGGCCTTGGGCTGGTAGTAGAGCGTGAACTCGTTGCGCTCGAGCGCCCGCCGCAGCTGGTTTTCCAGCGACAGCCGGGCCGCCACTTCGGCGCTGAGCTCGTCGCTGAAGAATGAATAGGTGCCGCGGCCCATCGCCTTGGCGCGGTACATCGCCATGTCGGTGTGGCGCACCAGACCGTCGAGGTCGGCATCGTCGCTGGGGTACATCGAGATGCCGATGCTGGCCGACACATGCAGCTCGTGCTCCTGCAGCTGGATCGGGGTCTCCAGCGCATCCAGGATGCGGCGCGCGATGAGCGCCGCGTCCTCGGCGCTGCCCAGTTGCTCGGCGATGACGGTGAACTCGTCGCCGCCCAGGCGCGACACGGTGAAGGTCTCTTCGCCGCTGGCGCGCGCCACCGAGTCCGACAAGCGCAGGCAGCCCTTCAGCACCTCGCCGACGTGGCGCAGCAACTGGTCGCCCATGGCGTGGCCCAGGCTGTCGTTGATGACCTTGAAGTGATCCAGGTCCAGGAACATCAGCGCCATCGGTTCGGCGCTGCGCTTGGCACGCGCCATCGCCTGGCCCAGGCGGTCACGAAACAACACGCGGTTGGGCAGGCCGGTCAGGCTGTCGAAGTTGGCCAGGAAGCTCAAGCGGTCCTGCGTGAGCTTGCGCTCGGTGATGTCGCGCATGATCAGGATGAACTGCTGCGTGCCGTCGAGCACCGCGTCGCTCACCGTCAGCTCGACCGGGAACTCGACGCCACTGGAACGCTGGGCCATGGTCTCCCACTGGCCGACCGCCAGCGAGAGGGTTTCGGGCTGGCTGGTGTCGATCAGGGGCGCGAGCCAGCGCTCCAGCGGCTGTCCACAGACCGTCTCGGCGGCAGCCCCCAGCAGGCTGGCCGCCACCGGGTTGCACACCAGCACGGTGCCGTCGCGGCTGCACGTGATCAGGCCGCTGGCCGAGTGCTCGAACATGTGCAGCAGCTGCCTTGTGGCGCTGTCGTGCCCCGCCCGCGCTTCGCCCGCGCCCGCACCCGGGAAGGGCAGCGCCAGCAGGCCACGCCAGGCCGTGCGGAAGAACTCGACGAGGGTGCGGGTCATGAGAGCGTGACAGGGCTTCAGGAGGGGCTGCTGTCGGTGTTTTCGGTTCGCTCCCGGCCAACTTGAGCCCGTCCCGGTGCCATCGGGTCGGCCGCGTAGAATTTGCCACCGGGCTCAAATTCTGGCCGGACCACGCCCCCGCGTTCGCTAGGTCAAGCGCTGCCACACTTTCCCAGGAGCCTGACCATGGAAATCTTCGACTACGACAACATCCTGCTGCTGCCGCGCAAATGCCGCGTCGACAGCCGCGCCGCTTGCGATCCCTCGGTGGATTTCGGCGGCCGCCGCTTCAAGCTGCCGGTGGTGCCGGCCAACATGAAGACGGTGATCGACGAACCGATCAGCGAGATGCTGGCGCGAAGCGGCCACTTCTACGTCATGCACCGCTTCGACCTCGACAACGTGGCCTACGCCAGGCGCATGCGCGACCAGGGCCTGTTCGTCAGCATCAGTTCCGGCGTCAAGGCGGCCGACTTCGCCGTCATCGACCGCCTGGCAGCCGCTGGCGTCGGCGCGGACTACATCACGATCGACATCGCCCACGGCCACGCCGAAAGCGTGCGCAAGGCCATCGAGCACATCAAGACGCGGCTGCCACAGGCCTTCGTCATCGCCGGCAACGTGGCCACGCCCGAGGCGGTGATCGACCTCGAGAACTGGGGCGCCGACGCGACCAAGGTCGGGGTCGGCCCGGGCAAGGTCTGCATCACCAAGCTGAAGACCGGCTTCGGCACCGGCGGCTGGCAGCTCAGCGCGCTGAAGTGGTGTGCGCGCGTGGCGACCAAGCCGATCATTGCCGACGGCGGCATCCGCCACCACGGCGACATCGCCAAGAGCGTGCGCTTCGGCGCCGCGATGGTGATGGTCGGGTCGCTGTTCGCCGGCCACGAGGAGTCTCCCGGCGCCACGGTCGATGTCGACGGCAAGCGCTACAAGGAGTACTACGGCAGCGCCAGCGACTTCAACAAGGGCGAGTACAAGCACGTCGAAGGCAAGCGCATCCTGGAGCCCATCAAAGGCCGGCTGGAAGACACCCTGCGCGAGATGCGCGAAGACGTGCAAAGCAGCATCAGCTACGCCGGCGGCCAGGTGCTGGCGGACCTGAAGAAGGTCAACTACGTGATCCTGGGCGGCGAGAACGCCGGCGAGCACCTGTTCATGTGAAGGCGTGCGCCGCGTGGCACGCGCGCGGCGGGGCCGGCGGCTTCCAGGACCGCAGCGCAATCAGCGCGCGATCATGCCGGGGCTGGCGTCGCCTTCCTGCAGTTCGAAAACCGCGCGGCGCGCAGCGCCGGAAGTCCGCGCAGCCAGCGGCCCCGCACGGCCGGCTGCGGTGACCGGGCAGACCCCCGTGTCGGCGGCCGACAAGGCCGTCTGCATCAGCGGGTCGGCGCTGCTGCCCTGGGCCGCGCTGAAGTCCTCGGCCACGTCGCAGGTCGGCGCGAAGCCGTCGAAGTAGCGGCCCTCGTTGCGCTCGTTCACGCTCTCGAAGTTGACCACGCTGTAGGTGCGGCCGCAGGCGCTGCTGGGCAGGAAGCCCACCGGCTTGCCGCAGGTGGTCTCGCCGACCGCCACCACCTGGACGCCGGCGCCGCGCAGGCCGTTGATGAGCTGCTCGCTGGCCGAGCAGGTGCGCCGCCCCATCAGCACGAACGCGCGCGGCAGGTTCAGCGCAGCGCTCGGGCTGCCGAAGGCAAAACGCTGGTTGTTGGTGGCAGCGCGCTTGTCGTTGTAGAGCAGCTGCGCGTAGGCCAGGCCGCTGCCGCGTGCGCCCGCCACGTAGGACGCCAGCGTGCCCCCGGTGGACACCAGCCCGCCGCCGTTGTAGCGCAGGTCCAGCACCACGTCCTGCACGCCTTCGGCGCGGAAGCGCGCAAAGGTGGTCTCCAGCGGGGCCAGGGCCTGCGAGATCATGTCCTTGACCGCGACGTAACCCACGCGCCGGCCGCCACGCGAGGTGACGACGGTGGTGCCAGTCACCGGAGAGAGGTCGAAGATCTCGGCACGCAGGCTGACCGTGCGGTCCGACCCGCCCCGGCGCAGCACCAGCGTCAGCGAGTCGCCTGCTTGCTGGGCACCGAGCGCTGCGAAGTCGTCGGCTGCGATCAGCTCGGCGGCGGACCGGCCGTTGATCGACATCACCTGGTCGCCCCGCAGCACACCACCGCGCGCCGCCGGCGACAGCGGCTCGACGTGACGCACATACAGCGGCAGGCTGCCGTCGCGCCCGAGCTCGAGGCCGGCCACGGCCACACCGTAGCCCAGCGTCGCGCCATCGCCGAAGAAGCGGTTGAAGGATTCGGTGGTCTGGCTGCCACTGAAGCGGTCGCGCGGAAAGTCGGCACTGCTGCCGGTGTAGAGCCAGGCGTCGA
>JANMYQ010000223.1:0-24518 GCA_031382215.1 Methylibium sp. | reverse complement strand
GTCGCCGGCATCACGCAGCGAGACGAAGTTGACGCCCTTGACAACCCGCCCGCCGGTCACGTCGAGGCAGGGAATGATGCGTTTGGCAAGCATGGACGGCGGCTCAGGCTCTTCAGGCCGACGCCGCACCGTTCAGTTCGTCGGCACGCGCTTGTGCGGCCGTGAAGTCGAGTTCACCGCTGTAGATGGCGCGGCCGCAGATCACGCCTGCGATGCCCTGGTCTTCGACGGCGCACAGGCGTTCGATGTCGGCAAGGTTGCTCAAGCCCCCCGAGGCGATGACGGGAATGGTCAGCGCCTGCGCCAGCCGCACCGTGGCGTCGATGTTGATGCCGGTGAGCATGCCGTCGCGGCCGATGTCGGTATAGATCACGCCTTCGACGCCGTAGTCCTCGAACTTCTTGGCCAGGTCCACCACCTCGTGGCCGGTGAGCTTGCTCCAGCCGTCTGTCGCCACCTTGCCGTCTTTTGCGTCGAGGCCGACGATGATGTGGCCGCCGAATGCGCTGCACGCGTCGCGCAGGAAACCGGGGCTCTTGACCGCGGCGGTGCCGATGATGATGAAGCTCAACCCGTCGTCGAGGTAACGCTCGATCGTGTCGAGGTCACGGATGCCGCCACCGAGTTGCACGGGAATCTCTTCGCCCACCTCCGCCAGGATGGCCTTGATGGCGGCCTCGTTCTTCGGCTTGCCGGCAAACGCGCCGTTCAGGTCGACCAGGTGCAGCCGCCGCGCGCCGGCATTGACCCAGCGCCGCGCCATCGCTGCGGGGTCTTCGCCGAAGGTGGTCGAGTTCTTCATGTCGCCTTGTTGCAGGCGGACACAGTGACCGTCTTTCAGGTCGATCGCAGGGATCAGCAGCATGGCCGGGAGGCTGGTGGAGAAGAGGTTGTCACCCGCAAAAGATGGGCCGTGAAACGCGTTCAGGGATTCCAGTGGAGGAAATTGCGGTACAGGGCCAGGCCGTGTTCGGCGCTCTTTTCGGGGTGGAACTGAGTGGCGAAAATGTTATCGCGTGCCAGCGCGCAGGTAAAGCGGCTGCCGTAGTCGGTTTCCCCCACACTGTGGTGGGGGTCCGACGGCTTTGCATAGAAGCTGTGCACGAAATAGAAGTACGAAGCATCCGGAACCCCCGCCCACAAGGGGTGTGCGCGCACTTGGTGCACGCGGTTCCAGCCCATCTGCGGCACCTTGTAGCGGCTGCCGTCGGGCTGCAGGCGACCCTCCAGGCGGAAGCGGATGACCTCGCCGGCCATCAGGCCCAGCCCGGGCGTGCCGTCATGGTCGCGCCCCTCTTCACTGCGCGTGAGCAGCATCTGCATGCCGACGCACACACCCATCAGTGGTTTATTGGCGGCCGCGTGCAGCACCGCGTCCTGCAACCCGGAGTCGCGCAGCTCGCGCATGCAGTCGGGCATCGCGCCCTGGCCGGGCAGCACCACGCGGTGGGCGGCGAACACTTCTTGCGGCTTGGAGGTGACGATCACGTCGACCCCCGACCCCTTGGCCACATGCATGACGGCCTGCGACACCGAACGCAGGTTGCCCATCCCGTAATCGACCACGGCCACTGTATGAGTCATGTCAAAGGGAGCCTTTGGTCGACGGAATCACATCCATGGCGCGCGAGTCGATCTCGAGCGCCATGCGCAGCGCGCGCGCGAAGGCCTTGAACACCGTTTCGCACTGGTGGTGGGCGTTGTCGCCGAACAGGTTGTCGATGTGCAGGGTGACGCCGGCATGATTCACGAAGCCCTGGAAGAACTCAAACACGAGCTGCGTGTCCAGCGCACCGATCATGACGGCCTTGAACGGCACACGCATGTGCAGGCCTGGGCGGCCCGAAAAGTCGATCACCACGCGGCTCAGCGCTTCGTCCAGCGGCACGTAAGCGTGGCCGTAGCGGCGTAGGCCGCGCTTGTCCCCCACGGCCTTGGCCATCGCCTGGCCGAAGGTGATGCCCACGTCTTCGACCGTGTGGTGGCCGTCGATGTGCAGGTCGCCCTGGGCTTTGACTTCGAGGTCGATCAGCCCGTGGCGGGCGATCTGGTCGAGCATGTGGTCGAAAAAGCCGATGCCGGTGGCGAGTTGCGCGGCGCCGGTGCCATCAAGGTTCAGGCGCACGCGGATCTGCGTTTCGGCGGTGTTGCGTTGGACTTCGGCGATGCGCGCTGCGGTGGTCAAGTGCGTGCTCATGAAAGGCTCTTCTGCAAGGCTTGCAGCATCTGTTGATTCTCAGGCGGCGTGCCCACCGTCAGGCGCAGGCAGTTGGCCAGCAGCGGGTGCAACGCCGAGACGTTCTTCACCAGCACGCCCAGCGCCTTCATCCCGTCGAAGGTGCGTTTGGCGTCGGCCACGCGCACCAGAATCATGTTGGCCTGGCTGGGGAACGGCGTCACGCCCTTGATGGCCTTCAGCGCGACCTGGAGTGCGTCGCGCTCGCTGCGGATCACCGCCGCCTGACGAGCGTATTCGTCAGCATGCTCCAGCGCGAACAGCGCCGTCTCGCAGTTGAGCACGCTGATGTTGAAGGGCGGACGCAGTTTGTCGATTTCCTTGATGACTTGGGTCCGGCCGATCAGGTAGCCGATGCGCACCCCGGCCAGACCGAACTTGCTCATCGTGCGCATCAGCAGCACGTGCGGGTGGCGCTGCAATCTTTGCATCGAGTCGCGCGCGGCGAACGGCTGGTAGGCCTCGTCCATGACCACCAGGCCGGGGGCGGCGTCGATGATCGCGTCGATCGCGGCGTCGTTCCACAAGTTCGCGGTCGGGTTGTTCGGGTAGGCGAGGTAGATCAGCCCGGGCTGGTGTTCGCGCACCGCGGCCAGAATGGCCGGCAGGTCGAGTTCGAAATCAGCGGTGGTGGGCACGCCGATGAACTTGAGCCCCTGCAACTTGGCCGACAGCTCGTACATCACGAAGCCGGGCAGCGGCGCCAGCACGGTGGCGCCGGGCACGTCGCAGGCCAAGGTCAGCATCGTGATCAGCTCGTCGGAGCCGTTGCCGAGCATGATGTCGCAGCCCGCCGGCATCTGCGCATGGGCTGCCAGCGCGGCGCGCAGCACGTCGCCGCGTTCAGCCGGGTAGCGGTTCAGCGCGACGGCACCGAGCCGCTCGCCCAAGGCACGCTGAAGCGGCTCGGGCAGGCGAAACGGGTTTTCCATCGTGTCGAGCTTGACCAGCCCAGCACTGGGTTGCACCGCGTAGCCGTGCATCGATTGCAGGTCCTGGCGGATGTGGCGGGACAGGCGTTGATCCAAGGTGTTGTTCATGTGAGCGTGTCCAGCATGTCGGGCCCGGCCAGGAAAGGGCTGAGGATGCGTACCTTGTCGATGACCTGGTCGTGTTGCATGTCTTCGGTCAGCAGCAGGCTGCAGCCTTGCTGCTGGGCAGCGGCGACCATCAGCGCGTCCCAATAGTTCAGCCCGTAGCGGCTTTCCACTGCCCAGGCGGTCTCCACCGTCGGATGGTCGATCACCCATGGGCGCCAGTGCTGGTAGCGGCGCACCTCGGCGCGCGCGTCGCCGGCGGCGATGACACTGCTGAACTTCCGGCGCGCGTTGCTGTAGTACTCGTTCAGCACCTGGGTACTGATGCGGCCACAGCGGCGTTCCCAGCACGCCGCGATCCAGGCGCGGGCCCGATCACGCTTGCTCACGTCTCGATCATCGACACCGTACAGCAGCACGTTGGTGTCCAGAAAGACGCCGGCCGTCACCTTCTTCCCCGGTCGTAGATCTCGTCGCGCGTGAGGTAGGGCCCGGTCGAGACGCCCAGGCTCTTGAACTCCAGCGCCTCGCGCATGGCACGCTCGTAGGCATCGTCATGCCGCATCTTCTCTGCCACCAGCTCGCCGACCAGCTTGGACACGCTGGTGTTGCGGCGCGCCGCTTCCATGCGGGCCCAGTCGGCCACGCTGTCGTCCATCGTGATGGTGACGTTTTTCATTTGAGGAACTCCACGAACTTCGTGAATCACAATCTTCGTGCAACACGAAGTCCGTGTCAATCCTTGATGCGCATCTCCGCAGCACGGGCATGGGCCTGCAGTCCCTCGCCATAGGCCAGTTCCGCCGCCACCGGACCCAGTTTGCGAGCGCCCGCTTCGCTTACTTCGATCAGACTGCTTCGTTTCTGGAAGTCGTACACGCCCAGCGGCGACGAAAACCGCGCGGTGCCCGAGGTCGGCAGCACATGGTTCGGCCCGGCGCAGTAGTCGCCCAGGCTTTCGCTGGTGAAGGCGCCGAGGAAGATCGCCCCTGCGTGCCTGAGCAACGGCTCCCAGCGGTGCGGGTCGGCCGAGCTGACCTCGAGGTGTTCGGGCGCGATGCGGTTGCTGATGTCGCAGGCCTCTTCCATGCTGCGCGTGCGGATCAGGGCGCCGCGGCCTTCGAGCGACGCGCGGATCACGTCGCGGCGCGGCATGGCGGGCAGCAGCCGCTCCATCGCGGCCAGCACCTGGGCGATGTAGTCCGCATCCGGGCACAGCAGGATGCTCTGCGCCAGCTCGTCGTGCTCGGCCTGGCTGAACAGGTCCATCGCCACCCAATCGGGCGGCGCGCTGCCATCGGCCAGCACCAGGATCTCGCTCGGCCCGGCGATCATGTCGATGCCCACGGTGCCGAACACGCGCCGCTTGGCGCTGGCCACGTAGGCGTTGCCGGGGCCGGTGATCTTGTCGACCGCCGGCACCGTGGCCGTGCCGTAAGCCAGCGCGGCCACGGCCTGCGCACCGCCGATCGTGAACACCCGATCAACCCCGGCCACCGCGGCGGCGGCGAGCACCAGCGTGTTGCGCACCGCCTTCTGCGCGCCCGGTGTGGCGGCGCCCGAACCCCCGGTCGCGATGCTGCCCTCCACCGGCGTCGGCACGACCATCACGATCTCGCCCACGCCGGCCACCTTGGCGGGGATCGCGTTCATCAGCAGGCTCGACGGGTACGCCGCCTTGCCGCCCGGCACGTAGATGCCCACCCGGTCCAGCGGCGTGACCTTCTGGCCGAGCAGGCTGCCGTCTTCGTCGCGGTACTGCCACGAGCGGCCACAGGCGTCGAGCTGGCGCTGGTGGTAACTGCGAACCCGATCGGCGGCGAACTCCAACGCCAGTCGTTGGGCGGGTGGAATGGCGGCCAGCGCGGCTTGCAGCTCTCCCTGGCCGATCTCGAGCTCGGCCACCAAGGCCGTGCTCAAGCCATCGAAGCGGCGCGTGTACTCAAGCAGCGCCGCGTCGCCGCGCAGGCGCACGTCGTCAAGGATCGCCGCGACGCGCTGCTCGATGGCCTGATCGGTCTCGGCCGACCAGTGCCGCACGCGTTGGAACTCGGCTTCGAAGGCCGAGTCGCGGGTGTCCAGTTGGCGGATCTTGATCACCATGGTCGAACCTTCAGCGCACGGCCGCCGCCACCGCATCGATGATCGCGCGGATCGGCTCGCCCTTGAGCTTGAGCGCCGCCTGGTTCACGACCAGCCGGGCCGAGATGCGCATGATCTCTTCCACTTCGACCAGGTTGTTCGCCTTCAGCGTGCTGCCGGTGGACACCAGGTCGACGATCGCCTCGGCCAGCCCGGTCAGCGGCGCCAGCTCCATCGAGCCGTAGAGCTTGATCAGGTCGACGTGCACACCCTTCTCGGCAAAGTGGTCGCGCGCGATCTGCGTGAACTTGGTCGCCACGCGAATGCGCGAGCCCTGCTTCACCGCACCGGCGTAGTCGAAGTCGGCGCGCACCGCCACGCTCATGCGGCACTTCGCAATGTTCAGGTCGAGCGGCTGGTACAGGCCCTGGCCGCCGTGTTCGATCAAGGTGTCCTTGCCCACCACGCCCAGGTCGGCACCGCCGTACTGCACGTAGGTCGGCACGTCGGTGGCGCGCACCAGCACCAGCCGCACGTCGGCCCGGTTCGTGCCGATGATCAGCTTGCGGCTTTTCTCCGGGTCTTCGCTGACGGTGATGCCGGCGGCTTGCAGCAGCGGCAAGGTCTCGTCGAAGATTCGGCCTTTCGAAAGAGCGAGGGTGATCACCGCGCCTCCTGCAGAGCCGCCTCAAAGGAGGCGCGCGCCCCCTCGGGGGGCAGCGAACAGAGTGAGCTTAGGGGCCTCATTTGACTCGCTCGATGTCGGCGCCGATGCCGCGCAGCTTGCTTTCCATCTGGTCGTAACCGCGGTCCAGGTGGTAGATGCGGTCCACCACCGTCTCGCCGTCAGCCACCAGCCCGGCGATCACCAGGCTGGCCGAGGCGCGCAGGTCGGTGGCCATCACGGTGGCGCCCGACAACTTCTCCACGCCCTGCACTACAGCCAGGTGGCCGTCGATCGCGATGTTCGCCCCCAGCCGCAGCAGCTCGTTGACGTGCATGAAGCGGTTCTCGAAGATCGTCTCTGTCACGCGCGAGGTGCCGTTGGCAATGCAGTCGAGCACCATGAACTGCGCCTGCATATCGGTCGGGAAGGCCGGGTACTCGCTGGTGCGGTAACTCACCGCGTTCAGCCGACCCTGGCTCTTCACACGGATCCAGTCGTCGCCGGCTTCAATCGTCACTCCCGCCTCGCGCAGCTTGTCGATCACCGCGTCGAGGTGATCAGCGCGCGCGCGCCGCAGCACCACGTCGCCACCGGCCGCCGCCACCGCGCACAGGAAGGTACCGGTCTCGATGCGGTCGGGCACCACGCGGTGCGCCACGCCGCCGAGCTTGTTGACGCCCTGGATGCGGATGCGGCTCGTGCCGTGGCCCTCGATCTTCGCGCCCATCTTGATGAGCATCTCGGCCAGGTCCGGGATCTCGGGCTCTTGCGCAGCGTTCTCGAGCACCGTTTCGCCTTCGGCCAGGGTTGCGGCCATCAGCAGGTTCTCGGTGCCGGTCACGGTCACCATGTCGGTCGTGATGCGCGCGCCCTTCAGCCGCTTCGTCTTGGCGATGATGTAGCCGTGCTCGACGGTGATCTCAGCCCCCATCGCCTGCAGGCCCTTGATGTGCTGGTCCACCGGCCGCGAGCCGATCGCGCAGCCGCCGGGCAGCGAGACGGTCGCTTCGCCGAAGCGCGCCAGCAGTGGGCCGAGCACCAGGATGGACGCGCGCATTGTCTTCACCAGGTCGTACGGCGCTTCGGGCGAGCTGAGCCGGCTGGCGTCCAGCGCCACGGTGTCGGGTTGCGCGTCGTTGCGCTCCACCGCCACACCCATGGCGCGCAGCAGCTTGATGGCGGTGTTCACGTCCTGCAGACGCGGCACGTTCGTCAGCGTCACCGGCTCGGCCGTCAGGATCGCGGCGCAGATCTGTGGCAACGCGGCATTCTTGGCGCCGGAGATGGTGACTTCGCCCTCAAGGCGCCGGCCACCGCGGATCAGGAGTTTGTCCATGAGCTCTTCATAGATTGCCCAGATTCCAAGCGGCCATTGATCCTGCGGGTGCAAGCTCAACCGCTGCAGTGGAACACTGCGGCGGGTTCAGTGGTGTTGGGGGGCGGTCGAACTCGCGCTGATGTGAACGGTAGCGGCCCACTCGGCCGGCGTCAGCGTCTTCATCGAGAGCGCGTGAATCTGCTCGCGCATCCTGTCGCCCAGCGCCTTGTAGACCCGCTGGTGGCGCGCCACACGCTGCGTGCCTTCGAATTCTGCCGACACGATGGTGGCAAAGAAGTGCCGCCCATCGCCCTCCACCTCGATGTGCTCGCATTGCAGCCCTTGCGCGATGTAGCGCTGGACTTCGGAGGGGGTCGGGTCGGCCATGGCGTGAATTATCTCTCAGCCAGCGCGGCCTCGATCAGTGCCGGATCTTGTAACCCGTGCGCAGCAGGTGCAGGCAGATGCCGCACACCACCACCAGGCCCGCGCTCACCACGCCCAGGCTGATCCAGGGTGACACGTCGCTGACGCCGAAGAAGCCGTGGCGGAAGCCGTCGATCATGTAGAAGAACGGGTTCAGGTGGCTCACGCCCTGCCAGAACGGGGGGAGCGAGCCGACCGAATAGAACACGCCGGAAAGGAAGGTCATCGGCATGATGATGAAGTTCTGGAATGCGGCGATCTGGTCGAACTTCTCGGCCCACAAGCCCGCCACCAGCCCCAGCGCACCCATCATCACCGCGCCGGCCAGCGTGAACACCACGATCCACAGCGGCTGCGCCATGTGCAGCGGCGCAAACCACATCGTCACCAACAGCACGCCGGCACCCACCACCACGCCGCGCACCACCGACGCGCCGACGTAGGCCACGAACCAGGCCCAGTGCGACAGCGGCGTGACGAGCAGGAACACCAGGTTGCCGGTGATCTTGCTCTGGATCAGCGAGCTGCTGCTGTTGGCGAACGCGTTCTGCAGCACGCTCATCATCACCAGCCCGGGGATCAGGAAGCTGGTGTAGCCGACCTGCTCGAACACCTTCACGTGGTCTTCGAGCACGTGGCCGAAGATCAGCAGGTACAGCACCGCCGTCAGCACCGGCGCGGCCACGGTCTGGAAGCTGACCTTCCAGAAACGCAGCACCTCCTTGTAGAGCAGGCTGCCGACGCCGGTCAATGCGGTAGAACTTGTCATACCGCCACCGCCTGGCGCCCACCCTGCATGATCTCAAGGAACACGTCTTCCAGGTCGGCTCGGCCGATCTCCAGATCTTCTACCTTCACACCACCGGCGCGCAGCGAGGCGAGCAGCGTCTCGACCTCGGCGGCGTCGTGCGCCGTGAGCTGCACGATGCGCCCGGTCACGCGCGCCTGCGGCAGCACCGCGGCGGGCAATGCATCATCGGTCTTGAAGCGCAGCATCGTGCTGGCGGTGCCGGCCAGCAGCGCCGAGGTGCGATCGAGCGCCACCACGCGACCCTGCTTCAACATGGCGATGCGGCCGCACAGCGCTTCGGCCTCTTCCAGATAGTGCGTGGTCAGCAGCACCGTGTGACCTTCCTTGTTGAGGCGGGCGATGAACTGCCACAGGGTCTGGCGCAGTTCCACGTCCACGCCGGCGGTCGGCTCGTCGAGCACGATCACCGGCGGGCGGTGCACCAGCGCCTG
Source organism: Methylibium sp. (assembly GCA_031382215.1). Taxonomy (GTDB): domain Bacteria; phylum Pseudomonadota; class Gammaproteobacteria; order Burkholderiales; family Burkholderiaceae_C; genus LGRD01. Next base: position 15,510 of record JANMYQ010000223.1, on the reverse strand, counting down.
CGCCACCAGCACGCGCCGCTTCATGCCGCCGGAGAGCTGGCGCATGTTGGCGTCGGCCTTGTCGGCCAGGCCCAGATTGGCGAGCAGTTCGTCGATCCAGGCGTCGTTGTCCTTCGGGTCGGTGCGCACGCCGAAGTAACCGCCCTGAATGCGCAAGGTCTCGCGCACGCTGAAGAAGGGGTCGAACACCAGCTCCTGCGGCACGATGCCCAGGCTCCGGCGGGCGGCGGCGTAGTCGGCCACCACGTCGTGGCCGAGCACCTTCACGTGCCCGCCCGAGGCGCGCGACAGGCCCGCCAGCACGCTGATCAGCGTGGTCTTGCCGGCGCCGTTGGGGCCCAGCAAGCCGAAAAATTCACCGGCTGCAATGTCGAAGCTCACGTCGTTCAACGCCTGCACCTCGCGGCCCGCGCCGAGGTAGGTCTTGCTGACGTGCTGGAAGGAAATGGCGGGCATGGAAGGCATCGAGGGCGGGATTGTAGGCAGGCCGCGGCGTTCTTGCCGCGCTCTTGCCAACCGCCCGGACTAGGGTCGAGCACCCTTGGACGGGCGCAGCGGTGGTGCTAGATTGACCTGAAAGCACAAGCCCACCCGCAGCGACGCCTGAGCCGACACCCAGCAACAACTGAAGCGAAACGACTCCGCGCCGCATGGCCTCCCCTCCCAAAAAACCCCGCCGCACGGCTGAGCGCATCCTCGAAGTCACGCTCGACCTGTTCAACCGCTTCGGCGAGCCGAACGTGTCCACCACCCTCATTTCGGCCGAGCTGGGCATCAGCCCTGGCAACCTGTACTACCACTACCCGGCCAAGGACGAGCTGATCAACGCGCTGTTCGACCGCTACGAAAAGGCGCTGAACGAACTGCTGCGTGCCGCCGACGGCGTGCGCCACGTCGAGGACGCGTGGCTGTTCTTCCACATGATGTTCGAGCTGATCTGGGACCACCGCTTTTTGTACCGCGACCTGAACGACCTGCTGTCGAACAACCGCCGGCTCGAGACGCACTTCCAGTTCGTGCTGAAGAACAAGACCAAGGCGGTGCAGAGCGTGCTCGACGGCCTGGGCCGCGGCAGCGCGGTACGCATCGAGGCGCGCGATGTCGAACCGGTCGCCACCTCGATGGTGGTGCTGCTGACCTACTGGCTCAGCTTCGAATACGTGCGCGACCCGCGCAAGGCGCTGGAGCCCGAGAGCGCCGGTGCCGCGATGCTGCGCGGCGCCTTCCACGTGCTGAGCTTGCTGCTGCCCTACCTCGACGCCGAACAACGCGCGCACCTGCACGCGCTGGTCGCCAACTACTCGAAAACCTGATCGGCATTTCCGCGCCGACACCACCCCCAAAGAGCTCACCACCATGGCCAAATGGACCGCCTTTCCGCACGACGCCGCCGCGTACACCCTTGATGCCGCCACCTTGAAGAAGAAGTGGCCCCGCCTGCATGCCGGCGACGCCGAACCGCTGCCAAAGGATGACAAGGTGCTGGCCGCCTGGGCGCTGTTCCACGCCGGCGAATTCCAGAAGGCCTTCGACGCCGGGCTGAAGGCCGGTGGCGCCGGCATCACCGTGGCCAACAAGGCGCAGACGATCTACGCCACCTACCTCGAGAAGAGCGAGAAGACCAAGCTCGCGCTGTTCATGGAAGCCGCCGAACGCGCCGAGGCGCAAATCGCCGAAGAGCCGAAGAACGCCAACGCGTACTACTTCATGGCACTCGCGCTGGGCCGCTACAGCCAGGGCATCAGCGTGGCCAAGGCGCTCGCGCAGGGGTTGGGCGGCAAGGTGAAGACTGCCCTCGAGACCGCCATCAAGCTGCAGCCCAAACATGCCGACGCGCACATCGCGCTCGCTTCGTTCCACGCCGAGGTCATCGACAAGGTCGGCTCGCTGCTGGGCCGCACCCAGGGCGCCAGCAAGGACACCGGCCTGTCGCTCTACAAAGCGGCGCTGAAGCTGAACCCGAGCTCTGCCGTCGCGATGGTCGAGTACGCGAACGGGATGGTGATGCTCGAAGGCGACAAGAAGATGAAGGAGGCGACCAAGCTCTACGAAGACGCCGCCGCCTGTGAGCCGATGGATGCGATGGAGCGGCTCGATGTGGAGATGGCGAAAGCCGAGCTGGAAGACTGAACTACCCGACCGGCTGACGACCGGACAACAGGACGACAGGACTACGGACCCGGCGGCAGCGCCACCTCGATCGCCAGCCCCGGCTCGGCGTTGCGCACGGTCATTTGCCCGCCGTGGGCCTGTGCCACGAGCTTGCACAAGTACAGCCCCAGCCCTACGCCGCCGGTCGAGCGCTGGCGTGCGGTGTCGACGCGGTAGAAGGCTTCGGCCAAGCGCGGCAGTTGTTCGGGCGGCACGCCCGGGCCGTGGTCGCGCACCACCAGCGCCACTGCACCCTCTTTCAGCGAGGTGCTCACCACCGGCGGCTGGGGCGCACCCACGCTGTGGCGCAGCGCGTTGTCGAGCAGGTTGCGCAGCAGCAGCTTGATGCGCACCGGGTCGAGCGACAGGCGCGGCAGGGACTCTGCCGCTTCCACGCGCACACCCCGGCCCTCGAAGTGCGAGGCGATCACCTCGCCCACGAGCCCGTTCAGATCGACCGGCTCGCGCTGCAATGCGGCGTGGCCGGCGCTCAGGCGTTCGCTCTCGAGCAGCTCGGTGATCAGCGTGCCCATCTCGGCCAGGTCGCGCAGCAGCGCGCTGCGAGCGCTTCGGCTGCCGTCGCTGCCGTCGTTGCCATCGCCGCCGTGGTTGTCGGCCACCAGTTCGGCGTTCAGGCGCGCGCGCGTCAGCGGTGAGCGCAGCTCGTGGCTGATGGCCAGCAGCAACTGGCGCTTGGCGTCGAGCATGTGGTGCAGGCCCGAGGCCATGTTGTTGACCTGTTGCGCCAGGTCGCCCAGCTCGTCGCGTCGGCGCATCGCGATGGGTTGCGAAAAGTCGCCCTGCCCGAAGCGCACCGCGCCAGCGCGAATGTCTCGCAGCGGGCGCAGCACGTGGCGCACGTAGGCGTAGGCAGCGGCCGTGATCAGCAGCAGCATGCCCAGCGTGGCCCAGCCGAAATAGCGCGGCCGATGCTGCCAGCCCGCGTCACCCAGCCCGAAACGGATGCGGTGGCCGTCGGCCGTGCTGCGCGTCAGCAGCCACCAGGCGCCGTCTTCGTCGGCGGCATCGTTGTCGTGATCTCCGCCTTGGCCTTGGCGCGCGCCGCGCCCGTCGCGTCGCCAACGTTCCGGATGGCGCGGCGGCTGCGACTCCCAGTTCACCACCGGCCCGTCGATGCGGATGGTCAGCGGCAGGCGCTGCGTCAAAGCCTGCGCGCGCGCCACATCGGGCGGCGCGCCGATGTCTGTCGCCAGCCGGTCCACATAGTCGGCCACCAGCGGCCGCAGCACGTCGCGCCAGCCGCCCGAGAACACGGTGCGCATGCCGCCGAGAAAGGTCACCGTCAGCGCCAGCGCGAGCACGAGGAACAGCACCACCATGCGCAGCCCCAGCGAATGGCCGAAGCGGTGCCGCCAGGGCTTCATGCGCGCGCTCCGGCAAACGCATAACCCGCGTTGCGCAGCGTCTTGATGCAGTCCAGCGGCTCCAGCTTCTTGCGCAAGCGGCTGACCAAAATGTCCACCGCGCGCGTGTACAGCTCGGCGTCGTGGCCGCGCAGGCGGTTCAATATCTCATCGCGGCTGAACACCTTCTGCGGCTCGCTGGCCAGCAGCGCGAGCAGTTCGAACTCGGTGCCGGTCAGCTCCAGCAACTGCCCGTGGCGCTGCACCTGGCGGCGTTCCAGGTCGATCTCCAGGCCATCGAACAGCAGGCGGTGCGGCGGGTTGGCGGCGGTGGCGGCTGCGGCAGCCGCGGGCTGGCGGCGCCGCAGTACGGTCTGCAGGCGCGCGGCTAATTCACGCGGCTCGAAGGGTTTGGGCAGGTAGTCGTCGGCGCCGAGCTCCAGCCCGACCACCCGGTCCATCACCTCGCCGCGGGCGGTGAGCATGACGATGGGGATGTCGCTGTCCTTGCGGATCGTGCGGCACAGCTCGAAGCCGTCCATCTCGGGCAGCATCACGTCGAGGATGGCGACGTCGAAGGCCTGCGTGCGCAGCAGCGCCAAGCCCGCGCTCGGGCGCGTGGCGCTGGCGAGTTCGAAGTCGAAACGCTTCAGGTAGGCCGCCAGAGGAGCGGCCAGGTGTTCGTCGTCGTCGATCAGCAGGATTCGGTGCATGGTCGGCATGCTCCCATGCGACCCGAAGCGGCGCAAGCCGCTCCGGGGGTGGACAACATCAGCCCCAGCGGCGGCCGTGGCGCTTGCTCAGGAACTCGCGCACCTTCTGCTGCTGCTCGGGCTTGAGCGTGTCGAAGAACTCCGCCGTCGCGGCAATCACCTCGGGGCTCTTCTCGCGCACCGCGCCGGTCTTCTGCTCGATCAGCGTTTGCGCACGGGCCTTGTCGAAGGTGGCGCCGGCGATCAGCGCGCCCATTTCGGCACGCGGGTTGGTGGTGCTGCCGACCAAGGCGTTGCGCTGCTCGCGCATCTTGTCGAACAGCACGCCCAGGCGCTGCTGTTGCGCGGCGTCGAGCTGCAACTCCTTGGTGGCGCGCTCGATCAGGCGTTCGCGCCACTTGGCGGAGTCCTCGGCGCTCATCTGCGACATCTCGCCGCCACTGTGATGACGGTGGCCGCAGGCCGACAGTGCGCCCACCACCAACGATACGCCGAACACACCGAACAGGGTTCTCTTGATCCAGGGTTTCATCTCTCAGTCCTTTCAGGGGTTGATGGGTTCTTTGCAGAACACAGGAGTGATCGTGCCGGGCTGCTGCGTTTTGATCTTCTCCGCGCGGTATCGCTGTGTTTCGTTTCTTTTCAGCATCGGGGGCCGCCTGCCATGCGGGATACTGGCGCCCCGATGCGCAGCACCCTCACGCTCTTCAGCCTCGCCCTGGCCCTTGCGGCCGGCCCTGCGCAGGCGGCCAGCGTCTATCTTGAAGACATGACCTGGACCGAGGTGCGCGACGCACTTCGCGCCGGCAGCACCACGGTCATCATCCCGGTCGGCGGCACCGAGCAGAACGGCCCGCACATGGCCCTGGGCAAACACAACCTGCGTGCCCACGCACTGGCCGGCAAGGTGGCTGCGGCGCTGGGCAACGCGCTGGTGGCGCCGGTGCTGAGCTACGTGCCCGAAGGCCGCATCGCGCCGCCCGGCGGCCACATGCGCTACCCCGGCACGATCTCGATCTCCGACGAAGCGTTCAAGGGCGTGCTCGACGGCGCGGCGCGCAGCTTCAGGCAGCACGGCTTTCGCGACATCGTGTGGCTGGGCGACAGCGGCAACTACCAGTCGCTGATCGCCGAGGTGGCGACGAAGCTGAACCGCGAATGGGCCGCCGCGGGCACGGCAACGCCCACGCGAGCCCACTGGATCGGCGAGTACTACCGCACCGGCCAGACCGCCTACGTGCAGGCCCTGCGCGATAAGGGCCTGAGCGACGCGCAGATCGGCACCCACGCCGGCGCGGCCGACACCTCGTTGCTCATGGCCGTCGCCCCCAACGCATTGCGCCCCGACCGCCTGGCCGCCGACACCGACGGCGTGGCCGGCGACCCGCGTGCTGCCAGCGCCGCGCTCGGCCAGATCGGCGTGGACCTGATCGTCGCGCGCAGCGTGGCGGCGATCCGCAGCGCGGTCAACGCGCACGCCGCCAACCGGCGTTGAACAACCCTCCCCCTGCCTCAACCCTCTCCACTTTCAGGACTGTCTCTCCATGCGCAGCCCCCATGCACTCATTGCCGGCCTCGGCTTCACGTTCTTCGCCTCGGCCGCCTGGCTGGCAACGGCCCAGACCCAGGCTCCGGCGGCCAGCCCTGCAAGCGCCCCGGCGCCCACCCCCGCAGCCACCGCGGTGCAAACCGTGCCCGGCATGGCGCCGGTGCCCGACCCGAACAACCTGTACAGCGAAACGACCAGCAGCCGCATGAGTCCGGCCGTGGCCGGCGCGCTGGAGCGCGTGTACGTGCCCAACCGCTCGGCCAACAGCGTCTCGGTCATCGACCCGGCCACCATGAAGGTGGTCGATACCTTCAAGGTCGGCATCAACCCGCAGCACGTGGTGCCGTCGTGGGACTTGAAGATGCTGTGGGTGGCCAACAATGCCGAAGGCCGCACCGACGGCAGCCTGACGCCGGTAAACCCGAAAACCGGCAAGCCCGGCGCGTCGATCCCGGTCGACGACCCGTACAACATGTACTGGTCGCCCGACGGGCAGTCGGCAATAGTCGTGGCCGAAGCCTACAAGCGGCTGGACTTCCGCGATCCGAAGACGATGCAGATGAAGTACACAATAGCCACGCCGCTGTGCGCCGGCATCAACCACGCCGACTTCTCGATCGACGGCCGCTTTGCCCTCTTCACCTGCGAATTCAACGGCTCGCTGACCAAGGTGGACCTGGTGCAACGCAAGGTGCTGGGCACCATCAAGCTGAGCCAGTATTTCAACCGGCCCGATGCGCTGGCGCTCATCAGCCAGCCCGGCAAGAAGGCGAAATACATTCCCGACCCGAGCCAGCTCGGCGCCGAGATCTGCACCACGCCCGGCATGCCGCAAGACGTGCGCGCCTCACCCGACGGCAAGACCTTCTTCGTGGCCGACATGATGGCCGACGGGGTGCACGTGGTCGACTTCGAGAGCTTCAAGCAGATCGGCTTCATTGCCACCGGCGTCGGCGCGCACGGCCTGTACCCGAGCCGCGACGGCAAGAGCCTGTACGTGGCCAACCGCGGCAGCAACACCGTGCGCGGCAAGCCGCTGGGCAAGGGCAGCGTGTCGGTGATGGACTTTGCGACGCGCACCATCACCAAGACCTGGCCGATCCCCGGCGGCGGCAGCCCCGACATGGGTAACGTCAGCGCCGACGGCAAGCACCTGTGGCTGTCGGGCCGTTATGACAACGTGGTCTACCGCTTCGACACCGACACCGGCGCGGTCGACAAGATCAAGGTCGGCATCGAACCGCACGGGCTGACGGTCTGGCCGCAGCCGGGGCGGTATTCGCTGGGGCACACGGGGAACCTGCGCTAAAGGCACCCCGCGCTGCGAGGCACCAGGCGTTTGATGCGGCCGGTTGGTGCGGCCGGTTGGTGCGGCCCGTTTGATGCGGCCGAAAGCGGCCAGCCCTCCGGGGCGTGCGCCGTTATCGTGAGCCCATGAGCAACCCCGCCTTCGCCCGCCTCGCCTGGTCCAACCTCGCCGCGCAATCGGCCGAACAGATCAGCCTGGCCGCGGTGCCGATGGTGGCGGTGCTCACGCTTGGCGCCGGCGCCACGCAGACCGGTCTGCTGTCGGCCGCGCAGAGCTTGCCGTTCCTGCTGCTGTCCATCCCCGCCGGCTTGCTGGCCGACCGCAGCTCGCGGCGCCAGTTGCTGATTGGCGCCGAAGCGCTGCGCGCTGCGTCGCTGCTGGCACTGGTGCTGCTGGCGTTCGCAGGGCAGTTGTCGATTGCGTGGATGGCGGTGCTCGGCTTCATCGGCGCCACCGGCACCGTCGCCTTCACGGTGGCCGCGCCGTCGCTGGTGCCGGCCATCGTGCCACGCGACGGGCTGATCCGCGCCAACGCGCACCTCGAGATTTCACGCAGCACCGCCGCCGCGGCCGGCCCGGCCGTGGCCGGCGCACTGGTCGGCTGGGCCGGCGGGCCACCCGCCTTCGTGCTGGCACTCGTGCTGTCGAGCCTGGCAGTGTGGATGCTGCGGGGCCTGCCCGAGCCGCCCCGGCCCGCGCTGCCACTGCGCCACGTGATGCACGAACTGCATGGGCCACGAAGGGGCCTCTTCGAGACCCTTGGCGCACAACTCATCTGGCAGCACGCGCTGCTGCGGCCCATCATGTGGACGGCCGTGGTGTGGAACCTCTCGTGGTTCGTGCTGCAGACGGCTTACGTGCCCTACGCCGTCAACCTGCTCGGCCTGAACGCCGCCAGCATCGGCGCCACGCTCGCCACCTACGGCGCTGGCCTGGTGGCGGGCGCGCTGCTGGCCACGCACGCGATGCGGGCGATGAACTTCGGCACCGCCGTCATCGTCGGCCCGCTGTTCTCGGCCGCCGCCGCGCTGGTGATGGTCGCCACGATCTGGTGGCCCAGCGCCTGGCTCGCCGGCGCGTCGTTTTTCCTGCTCGGCGCCGGGCCGGCGCTGTGGGTCGTGTCGTCGACCACGTTGCGCCAGACGGTCACGCCCTCGGCCATGCTGGGGCGTGTGTCGGCACTGTTCCTCACCGTCAACGCCGGCTCGCGGCCGTTGGGGGCGCTGCTGGGTGCCGGCATCGCGGGGTGGATTGGTGGAGATACCGGGTTGAAGGCGTGCATCGTGGTGATGGCGATCGGGTTTGTGCTGCAGGCGCTGATCATTGTGTGGTCGCCGTTGTTGAGGTTGCGGGGGTTGCCGGCGGCGGTGGTGTGAATCGTCGCCGCTTTCGTGCGGAGGTTTGCGCGATCGCGCCAGGCGGCACCCGGCAGGGGCGCATGCTGGGGCGGTCGACGGGTACGCCGACTCCGCTCCGGTGCTCTCGCTGGGGTCGCGCCGCAGAACTCACTCCATTCGCTGCGCTCATTTCGTTCAAACAGCCGCGGCGAGTCAGACATTGAATCGCGCTGCGCGCGCCGACCCCAGCCCTCCGCTCCTCGCCGCCCCAGAAATCGCCCCTGCCGGGTACCGCCTGGCGCTCAGGTCGGGTTGGTTGGCTATTCACCGAAGACGGATCAGGCGGCGACTTTTCGCAGCGTTCGCGGCTTCAACTCTGCGAGCGCAGTCAAGATGGCCGGTACCGCCGCCGCCAAGTCGTCGATGCGATTGCTGCGAGCCAGCACTATGAGTATTGCCACGGGCAACGTGGCCAGATTCTGTTGTACTCCATGCCTTTGTCGGCGGTCAACAGCACGTCGAACTCACCAGAGGCGAGGCCTAGAAGTTTGCCGTTCTTGATGCTGGCCCAGCCTCTGCGCTGAACGGTGACCGTCGAATGCCCTGTCAGCAACGGGCCAAGGCGCCCAGGTACCGATTCGTCAAGCAGGATTCGCATCGACAACGAGAGAAGTCTTGGCGTCTTCAAGGACCTGAACCGCCAGCTCCCGGCTCACAGACGGGAAGTCCTCAAGGAAAACTTCCAGAGCGTCGCCCGCCTCAAGGTGCTCGAAGAGGATGCGCACCGGCACTCGCGTGCCGATGAACACGGGCGTTCCGCCAAGGATCTCGGGGTCTGAAATGACGCGAAGGGACTTCATGGGGGACTCCTGGCAAGTGATCAGTTTACTGCCGGTGCATTGCGGCTGTTTGCGCGAATCGCGCCAGGCGGTACCCGCCAGGAGCTCGGCAGGCGTTCTGTTGGCGACGGAAACGCCTGGGAGGGGACGCGCGTCGGTGCTAAGGTCTGCAGTTCAAGCACGTGTCCAAGGACTGAGTTTGGCCAAGATTGCCGGGGGAATGCTGCTCTCGGCGACGAGCCCCAAGGCCAGGCCGCGTTCGAGCGCCATGGAATCAGAAATCCTTGATACGACGACCACAGCTCGCGCGCCTGATGCTGGTGGAACTCATGGACTTTCGCGAGCAATTCCGAACTCAGGCACTCGCCGGTGCGCCATCGGGCAAACGCAGAATCAAGCCCTTCGAGCCTCGCGTGGGCCTCGGCCTCGTAGACCGCTCCCGCGAGCTCTCGCATCTGCTTGCGCTCGGACTTGGTGAACTCCATGGAGCCTCCTATGTTCCGCCCAACTCGAATGCTGCAGGACGATCATGCCGGATGTCCGCGGCGTATCATCAAATCGATGCCAACGCCGGGAGGCTTGTCATGACCGTCACCATCGCGCGATGCCGAGTTGATTGTTGAAACTATCCCTGGCTTTCATTGGAAAACAGCCCATGCCAGTTCACCGAACGACCGACGGCATCGATCTCGTCTACCGCTCGCTGGGTGCCGGCCCGCACCTCTTGCTGTTGCATGGCACGAGCACCGACCACACCACGTGGGAGCCCGTGCAATCGGCACTTGCCGAACGCTTTCAACTTTCGATCCTGACGCGCCGCGGCAGGTGCGGCAGCGGCGACTCCCTGCCCTATGTCTTGCAGCGGGAGTTCGAGGACGTCGCGACGCTGGTGGACGCGCTTGGTGGGCCGGTGGACGTCGTCGGTCACTCTTTCGGAGCTCTTTGCGCGCTCGAGGGCGCACTGCGAACCAAGAACGTTCGCCGGCTTGTCCTGTACGAGTCGCCCCTGCCGGGAGCATTTCCGTATTGGCCAGACGCCGTCCGCGACAGCATGGTGCCGCTGCTCGACTCGGGTCAGCAGGAGCAGGCCCTTCTCACGTTCTTCGAAGCGATGCTTGGCATTTCTCAACAGGAGATCGCGGCGCTCCAGAGGCTTCCCAATTGGCCGGACCGAATCGGCTACGCCCACACGATCGCCCGCGAGCTTCAGGCATTGGCCGAGAACTCCTTTGACCTCGCCCGACTGCGCTCCCTCGCCGCACCGACTCTTCTCTTGCTGGGAGGGTCAAGTCCGCCTATGCACAGAATCATTGCTGACAAGTTTCTGGCGTCTATCCCTGACTGTCGAATGGCCGAACTCCCTGGCCAGGGGCATCTCGCCATTCGGTTCGCTCCCGACCTCGTTGCACGCGAAGTTCTCAGGTTCCTCCAGCCATAGGCGCAGGTTTTGGGACCGCGAAACCACAACGGTGCCTGAGCGCCAGGCGGTACCCGGCAGAGGCGATTTCTGGGGCGGTGAGGAGCGGAGGTTCAGGGTCGGCGCGCTTGCGCGCTTCAACAACTGACTCGCGGGCGCTGTTAGAACGCAGCGAGCCGAAGGCGAGCGTAGTGAGTTCGACCGCGCGACCCTGGACCGAGTACCGCAGCGGAGTCGGTGTACCCGCCGACCGCCCCAGCATGAGCCCCTGGCGGGTACTGCCTGGCGCGATCGCGCTGGCGATTGAAGTCGCTGTATTCACGACCGTCGCAGTCAAGCGATGGCGCATCGAAAGCCTGCAACGCAGCCCTGACCTCAGGCCGCCTCCCCCCACGGCAACATCAACGTCACCGTCAACAACTTCTGGAACTCCGGCTCGAACCGGTCGATCACGAGTTGCGGGTCGGGGCACAAATGCCGGTCGGTGATGAGCCCGAACTGCACACCGCCGCCGTAAGACAAGATGCTCACGCCCATGCCGATGTCGCCTGACGCGGGCACCCAGAACATCGTCTGCCGCAAGGTCGATCCGCAGAACTTCAGCGGCACTGCCGGCCCCGGCACGTTGGTCATCACCGCCGTGGCCTTCTTGGCGAACATGCCGAGGATGGCGTCTTGCACGGGCTTGATCATCAGCCCGGCCACCGACAGCACGGCAAAGGCAAGCAGCGGCTGGTAGCTGTCTTTCAGCTGGTTCATACGCGCGCGCACCGCGAACACGCGTTCGATCGGGTTGCGGATGCCGATGGGCAGGGTCAGCGGCGCCAGGCCGAAGCGGTTGCCGAGCTGCCAGGCCTTGTCGAGCGGGCGCAGGTTGACGGGCACCATCGCGCGGATCTCCTGGCCGTCGGGGTCGTCGCCCTTTTCGCGCAGGTACTCGCCGATGGCGCCGGCCACGCAGGCCAGCAGCACGTCGTTGATCGAACAGCCCAAGGCCTTGCCGATGGTCTTCACGTCGGCCAGCGGCATCGGCTCGCTCCAGGCCACGATCTTGTGGCCCTCGGGCTTGCCCTTCAGGCGTGTCGGCGAATCGTCGGGCAACAGCGCCAGCGCGGCCACGTCGCCGATGACCTTGTAGCCGGTGCGCGCCATGTCCAGCGAACTCAGCAGACCTTGCTGCGGGTTCGACAGCATGTCCATCGATTTGCTCACGCCGCCGCCGTACATGCCGATCGCCTTGGTGGCCAGGTCGGTCAGCGGTTTGATCACCGCGTCGGACAACCAGTCGGGTTCTTCGTCGACCTCGCGCTTCTTGCGCTTGGGCGGGTCCATGCCGCCGTCTGTGATGGACATCATCACCGAGATCAGCGCGATGCCGTCGCCGATGCAGTGGTGGATGCGCGCGATCAGCGCACTGCCGCCTTCGTAGTGGTCGATGAGGCTGAACTGCCACAGCGGGTGCGAATGATCGAGCGCGGTGTTGGCCAGTTCGCCAGCGCGCTGCTGAAGCGCCTGGCGCTCGGTCTGGCCTTTTTTCTTCGGCAGCTTTTCGCGCACGACGTGGCGGTGCAGGTCGAAGTTGTCGTCGTTGACCCAAGTGGCACCTGCAGCGTCTTGCACCACTTTCTGGTGAAAGCGCGGGTACTTGAGCAGCTTGTCTTCGATGCGCTCGCACAGCGCTTCATAGGTGATGCCGGGCTGCAGCAGCCACACGCCGACGATCATCATCAGGTTGACGTCGTTGTCCATCCGCAACCACGCGGTGTCCACGCGCGACATGCGCTGAGCGGCTTGGGGCATCGAGAAGTCTCCTGGGCGCGGGTGTTTTGGAAGCCTGCAAGATGCTGGGTAACATCGGTGCCGTCAATGCCCGTTTTCACGCAGACCCACCCTGGAGACACCCCATGGCCGACCTGAAGAAGCAGTTCGAACAAGCCGTTGCCGACTCGAAGACCTTGCCCGAGAAGCCCGACAACATGACCCTGCTGAAGCTTTATGCGCTGTACAAGCAGGCCAGCAGCGGCGACGTGGAAGGCAAGCGCCCCGGCTTCACCGACATGGTCGGCCGCGCCAAGTGGGACGCCTGGAACGAGGCCAAGGGCACCGACTCGAAGGTGGCGATGCAGCAGTACATCGACCTGGTCGAGTCGCTGAAGTAGCGCGCCGCGCTGCTTTCAGAGCAGTAGCGCGCGGCGCTACTTCTTCGGCGGCTTGCCGGCGGCCTTTGCGGCCGGGGCCTTGGGCTTGGCGGCGGCCTTGGTGCTGCTCTTGGCCAGCAGCGCGTCGAGGTTCTTCTCGATCTCGCCTTCGATCGTCTTGCTGAACGCGCCGAGCAGGAAGCCCAGTTTGGCATCCAGATCGAAGTGATCGGCCGCGACGATGAGCTTGCCGTTCACCCCGGCGCGCGTGAACTGCACCGTGTCGCTGGTCTCGCCTTCGAGCACGGTGCATTCCATGTCGAACTTCTTCTCTACCTCTTCGGCCCACTGCCAAGCCACCTCGCGTGCCTTCTTCAGGCCGAGCTTGTGGTCGCGGTGGATGCAGATGTCGGGCATGTTTCAGTCTCCGTTCAGGTTCAATGCGGCACGGCGCTGGTCTTTCGGCAAGGCGGCCAGGCGCTGCACTTCGGCGTAGAAACGCTCGAAGTCGCGACCCTGGCGCTCGAACAATTGCTCGAACTGCGGCACCAGTTCGTTGTACGCCGCCAGCACGCCGAAAGATGCATTGTTGGCGCGCGCCACCCAGCTGTCATACCCGGTAAACCCGCCCCAGCGGCCGGCCTTGAGCGCGTCGAACTCGGCCTGGAATTGCGTCATCACGGCGGCCTTGGCGGCGCGCTTGTCAGCGTCGGGCGCAGCGCCGGCATACACATCGGCCAGCAACTGGCGGTACTTCAAGGTCAACGCGCGAAAGTCCTGGCGCCGGCCGTCGATGCGCTCGTAGTCCTGCCGCGCCTGCGCGCTGCCGTGCGCGGCCAGCCAGCGCGCGCCGCCGATGCGCTCGACCGCGGTGGCGAACGATTCGTTGAACATCGTGTCGTCATTCGCATACGCCACCTGGTGCGACAGCTCGTGAAAGATCATGCGCGCCAGTTCGCCTTCAGACCAGTGGATGAAGGTGTTCAGCAACGGGTCAGCCATCCACGCCGTGGGCAGCCGCCCCAGGGTCGAATAGGCCGACACACCGTAGACCGTGACCTCCAGTCCCTGCGCGCGCAGTTGCGCGCCGAAGGCCTCGGCCTCGGGCTGCGCGAAGAAGCCGCGGTAGCCGACGCAGCCGACGATGGGGAAGCACGATGTCTTCAAGCTCAGGCTCAGCTCGGGCGTGGCGACCACGTTCCACACCACCGAGGGGCGCTTCAGATCGGCGTAGCGCCGGTAGCTTGCGTTGTCGGGCAGCTTGAGTTCGGCGACCGCGAAGTCGCGCATGCGCTGCGACAGTTCCAGCCGCTGCTTCAGCGCCGGCGCGGTCTGCGCATCGGCGATCCAATCGGGCACCGGCTTGGCCGCGCGCAGCAGGCTCAGGTGCCCGCCGACCGACTGGGCGTAGTAGTCCACCGTGCTGCAGCCAGCCGTCAGGCACAAGCCCGCACCGGCCAGCAGCGCGACGACAAATCCTCCGACACCGGCCATCAGCAGCAGCCGGCGCTTCACGTCGCGGCGGGGGCCGGCACGGCTGACGATGCAGGCGCGACCTCCACCAGGCAGTCGTAGAAGCTCGGCGCGCGGCCGATGTCGGTCAGGTGCTGGTGCGTCAGCTCATTGACGTTGTTGCCGTCCAGCCCCAGCTTGCGCCACCAGATGCCCAGGCCGTTGACGACACCGGGCCGCGCGCGCGGGCTCAACACCACCTTGCAGCGGTAGCTGCCGCGGTCATTGAATACGCGCACCGTGGTGCGGGTGGTGATGCCCCGCGCGGCGGCATCGTCGGCATGCATCTCGAGCAGCGGCTCGGCTTCGATGTCGCGCAGGCTCTTCACGTTGACGAAGGTCGAATTGAGGAAGTTGCGCGCCGGCGGCGAGATCATTGCCAGCGGGTAGCGCCGCGCCAGCTCGGGCGCGGCGCTCTCGCACTCGTAGTTCGGTACGTGGTCGGGCACGCCGTAGACCGGCGAGTCGATGATGCACTTGCCGTTGGCGGTCGGGAATCCGCCTTCGGCAAACGGCGCGTCGGGCAACGGCAGCTTGACCCAGCCCTTCTCGCGCAGTTCAGCAAAGTGCACCGGCGCGACGAAGGCCACACGCGCCAGCGCTTCATCGCTGTCGGCAAAACACGGCTCGGTGAAGCCCATGCGCGCCGCCAGCTCGCGAAAGATCTGCGTGTTGGGCTTGGCTTCGCCGAGCGGCTCGATGGCGCGTTCGTTGATTAGCGCGTAGGTGTGGCCGTAGCTGGTGTGCACATCCAGGTGCTCGAGCTGGGTGGTGGCTGGCAGCACGTAGTCGGCGTGGTCGGCGGTGTCGGTCATGAAGTGTTCGAGCACCACGGTGAACAGGTCTTCACGCGCAAAACCGCGCACGACCTTGGGCGACTCGGGTGCCACCGCCACCGGGTTGCTGTTGTAGACGATCGGCGACGAACTGCTGCGCGAGACCGGCGAGCGCCTGCCCGACGGCACGAGTTTCGGCCCGAAGATCGAAGCGCTGATCGTGTACAACAGCAATCCGGTGGCGGTGGCGCCCGAGTCGCCCAAGGTCGTGCGCGGCTTCGCGCGCGAAGACCTGTTCACCGTGGTGCTCGAACACTTCATGACCGACACCGCCGACCACGCCGACTACGTGCTGCCAGCCACCACCCAGCTCGAGCACCTGGATGTGCACACCAGCTACGGCCA
>JANMYQ010000212.1:0-15633 GCA_031382215.1 Methylibium sp. | reverse complement strand
CGAAGCCATCGCGGCGCTGCGCAACGCCATCTACGCTTGCGAATTGCCCGGGGTGCAGCGGCTGACCGCGACCTAGAATCTGCAGGATGCGCATCGCCATCGTCACCTTCGACGGCTTCAACGAGCTCGACTCGTTCATCGCGCTGGGCCTGTTGAACCGGCTCGGGGCGCAGGGCTGGAAGGCGCAGATCACCAGCCCGACGAGCCACGTCACGTCGATGGGCGGCGTGACGGTGCAGGCGCAACAGCCGCTCGAATTTGCCAACGAGGCCGACGCGGTGATCTTCGGCAGCGGCATCTACACCCGCGCGATCGCCGAAGACCACGGAAAAAAGGGCGCAGCGCTCGACCGGTTGCAACTCGACCCGCTGCGCCAGCTGATCGGCGCGCAATGTTCGGGCACCTTGCTGCTGGCGCGCCTGGGGCTGCTGGCCGACATGCCCGCCTGCACCGACCTGACCACCAAACCCTGGGTCATCGAAGCCGGCGTGCGCGTGCTCGATGAACCCTTCCACGCGCGCGGCCCGATCGCCACCGCGGGCGGTTGCCTGGCCTCGCAGTACCTGGCCGCGTGGGTGATGGCGCGCGGCGCCGGCTTCAAAGCCGCCGCGCAGGCGCTGCATTACGCGGCGCCGGTGGGCGAGAAAGACGCCTATGTCGAACGCCTGCTGAACGTCGTGAGGCCGTTCGTGGCATCTGCCGATTGACCCGGCGTCGATAATCCTCGGTTTCCCCGAGGTGGCCTGCGTGAGGCCGAACGACCATGGCCGACCCGAACCCGCTCGACAAGGAAGTGCGCCGCCGCCGCACGTTCGCCATCATCAGCCACCCCGACGCCGGCAAGACCACGCTGACGGAGAAGCTGCTGCTGTTCTCGGGCGCGATCCAGATTGCCGGCTCGGTGAAGGCGCGCAAGGCCACTCGGCATGCCACGTCGGACTGGATGGAGATCGAAAAGCAGCGCGGCATCTCGGTGGCCAGCTCGGTCATGCAGATGGAGTACCGCGACTGCGTGATCAACCTGCTCGACACCCCCGGCCACCAGGACTTCTCGGAAGACACCTACCGCGTGCTGACCGCGGTGGATGCCGCGCTGATGGTGATCGACGCCGCCAACGGCGTGGAGCCGCAGACGCGCCGGCTGCTGCAAGTCTGCCGCGCGCGCAACACGCCGATCCTGACCTTCGTGAACAAGATGGACCGCGAGGTGCAGGAGCCGATGGCGCTGATGGACGAGATCGAGCGCGAGCTGGGCATGGAAGTGGTTCCGTTCACGTGGCCGGTGGGCATGGGCAAGGCGTTTCACGGCGTGATGGACCTGCGCGAGAAGCGCATGCGTGTGTTTGGCGGCGCGGAGGGCAGCGGGGAATTTCTCGACGGCCTGGACAACCCGGCGTACCCCGAACGCTTCGGTATGCAGTACGCGCAGTCCAAGGACGAGATCGAACTGCTGCGCGACGCCGCCCCGCCGTTCGACCGCAGCGCCTTCCTCGAAGGCCACCAGACGCCGATGTTCTTCGGCTCGGCCGTCAACAACTTCGGTGTGCAGGAGGTGCTGGACGCGCTGGTCGACCTGGCCCCCGCGCCAGGCCCGCGCGCCGCGATCCAGCGGATCGTGCAGCCCGACGAGCCCAAGCTCACCGGCGTGGTGTTCAAGATCCAGGCCAACATGGACCCGGCGCACCGCGACCGCATCGCCTTCGTGCGCGTGGCCAGCGGCCACTTCAAACGCGGCATGCGCATCAAGGTCACACGCTCGGGCAAGGAGATGCGGCCGAACACGGTCGTGAGCTTCCTGTCGCAGCGGCGCGAGCTGCTCGACGAGGCGTTTGCCGGCGACATCATCGGCATCCCCAACCACGGCGTGCTGCAGTTGGGCGACACGCTGACCGAAGGCGAGGCGCTGCAGTACACCGGCCTGCCGTTCTTCGCGCCCGAAATGTTCCGCAGCGTCGAGGTGGCCGACCCGCTGCGCACCAAGCAGCTCAAGGCCGGCCTCACGCAACTCGGCGAAGAAGGCGCGATCCAGGTGTTCCGCCCGGTGGCAGGTTCGGTGCTGCTGCTGGGCGCCGTGGGCCAGTTGCAGTTCGAGGTGGTGGCGCACCGGCTCGAGCATGAATACGGCTGCAAGGCGCGCGTGATGCCGAGCCGCTTCCAGGTCGCGCGCTGGGTCACCTGCGACCCGGCCGATGGCGGCGCCAAGGAATTGCAGCGCTTCATCGACGGCAACGCCCACCGCGTGGCCTACGACGCGGTCGATGCGCCGACGGTGCTGGTGGAATACGCGCCCGAGCTGCGTGCGATCGAATCGAACTGGCCGAAGATCAAGTTCCACGCGCTGCGCGAGCATGCGGGGCTGGTGTTCCAGAGGCAGTTGGAAGGCTGAGCCGGGTCAAGCATCGCTTTCCGGCAGCCGGCTGAGCAGGGCAATGAGTGCCTCGCGAAGCTTGGGCAGTTCCACGGTCAGGATGTCCCATACCGTGGACGGCGAGATGCCGAGGTAGGCGTGTGCAACCCGGTTGCGCGTGCCGACGATCTGGCGCCAGGGAACATCCGGTGCAAGTGCTCGCTCTCCGGCACCAACATGGGTGGCTGCCTCGCCGATCAACTCCAGGTTCCGCAGGATGGCGTCGTAGCGCATCGAGTCGGCGAGCAGTGCCGGCAACTCGAAGCCATCGGCATAGCGCAGCGCCCGCTCGCAGAACTCGAGCATGTCGTCGACTACAGGCGAACGTCGCGGTCAGACTTCGACGGCATCACGCTCGACGTAAGGCCGCAGTCGAGGCCGCAGCGCGTCGGCCGTCACGAGATCGACGTCCAAGCCCAGCAGGTCTTCTAGATAGAACTGGACGCCGAAATACCGCTTCGCAGTCGGCACCCCGTCGAAATCGACCAGAAGATCGA
The DNA here is from genome assembly GCA_031382215.1 of Methylibium sp. GTDB lineage: Bacteria > Pseudomonadota > Gammaproteobacteria > Burkholderiales > Burkholderiaceae_C > LGRD01. The sequence continues at coordinate 12,729 of JANMYQ010000212.1, read as the reverse complement.
CATCGCTGCCCGCGTGCGCCGTGTCCCGCGCCACGCTGCCGAACACGGCCAATCGGGTGACGCCAAAACGCTCCGCGAGCACCGGTTTGTGCTTGCCCAACAGCATCAAGATGCGTGATCGATCCATGCCCGGATGATGCCGCATCCTGCGAGCAACGGTGTCAAAAACCGTCGAGCCGAGTTGCACGTGGGTCAGGCGCGGGTTTCCGTTCGGCCAGCACCTCGGCTGAGCGGTCACCCAGCAGGTAACGCGCCCCCGAGCCGCGCTGGCGCGCCGCATCACCCGGGTTGTAGAGCGCGCAGCGGCGCAGCGACAGGCAACCGCAGCCGATACACGAGCTGAGCTGGTCGCGCAGCGCCACGAGTGCCGCGATGCGCTCGTCCAGAAGTGGCCGCCAGGCGCGCGACAAGCGCTCCCAGTCGGCTCGGGTCGGCGTGCGCTGCCCGGGCAGGCCGGCCAGCGCAGCCTTGATCTGCTCCAGGCTCAGCCCCACCGACTGCGCGGCGCGGATGAAGGCGACGCGGCGCAGCACGTCCCTCGGGTACTGGCGCTGGCCCCCGGGCGTGCGCGTGCCGGCGAGCAGGCCCTGGTCTTCGTAGAAGCGCAGCGCGCTGGCGGCGGCGCCGGAGCGGCGCGCCAGCTCGCCGATCGTGATCCAGGTCTGCGGCATGGGCGGCTCCTTTCGGTGAACCCGCAGTCTACGCTTGACTTCAAGTTCACTTTAACTTGCATATTTGCGTCCAGGCCCTCAGCCGCCCCCGACACCACCCCGACACCCCCACCTGGAGCACCCGTCATGACCCAACCCGCCTACATCGAACACGTCAACATCACCGTGAAGAACCTCGACAAGGCCGTCGCCTTCCTGCGCGCCGCGCTGCCGGACTGGCGCGTGCGCGGCGAAGGCGCGGTGGACTGGTTCGGCAAACCGGCGCGCTGGCTGCACGTGGGCACCGACACGAGCTACCTCTCGCTGATGGACGGCGGCGAAGGCAGCGGGCAGCACTGGACCGGCCACCACGTGGGCATGAAGCACGTCGGCATCGTGGTGCCCGACGTCGACGCGGTGGTCGCCCGCCTCGCCGCGGCCGGCCACGCGCTCGACCACTGGGGCGGCGCGCATCCGTTCCGTAAGAGCGTCTACGTGATCGAGCGCGACGAGCTGCAGTTCGAATTCGTCCAGTACCTCTCCGACGTGGCGGCGCAACGCAACGACTATTCGCGCTGATCCACGCGCTGATCCACGCGCCGATCGGCCACGCACCGAGGCTGCGGATAATCCGCCGCATGTCGGAGCCGACCCGCCTCTCGCTCTACCTGAACCTGATCCGCTGGGACCGCCCGGCCGGCAGTTACCTGCTGCTGTGGCCTTCCCTGTCGGCACTGTGGATCGCGGCCGGCGGCTTTCCGGGCTGGCACCTGCTGATCGTGTTCACCGCCGGCACCTTCCTAATGCGCAGCGCCGGCTGCGCCGTCAACGACGTGGCCGATCGCGACATCGACAAGCACGTCAAGCGCACCGCACAACGCCCGGTGACCAGCGGCGCCGTGAGCCCGCGCGAGGCGCTGTGGCTGGGCGCCGGGCTCGCACTGGTGGCATTCGCACTGGTGCTCACCACCAACCTCGCCGCGGTGGTGTGGAGCGTGGCCGCGCTGGCGGTCACCTTGTTCTACCCGTTCACCAAACGCTTCTTCTCGATGCCGCAGGCTGTCCTCGGCGTGGCCTTCAGCTTCGGCATCCCGATGGCGTTCGCCGCGGTTCGCGGCGGCAGTTCATGGGAATGGTCGAGCGTGCCGGAGGCGGTGCCTGCGCTGGCCTGGTGGCTGCTGCTGGGCAACCTGTTCTGGGTCATCGCCTACGACACCGAATACGCCATGGTCGATCGCGACGACGACCTGAAGATCGGCATCAAGACCTCGGCCATCACACTCGGCCGCTTCGACGTGGCCGGCGTGATGCTGTGCTACGCGCTGTACCTGGCACTCTGGGCCTGGCTGGGCATCTCGCTCGGCCAGGGCTGGGCCTATTTCGCCGGGCTGGCGGTGGCGGCCGGCATCGCGCTGTGGCATTTCACGTTGATCCGCGGCCGCTCGCGCGAGGGTTGCTTCCGGGCCTTCCGGCTGAACCACTGGCTTGGCTTTGCGGTGTTCGCCGGCCTCGTGGTCGACCACGCCTGGCGCGCGATGGAATAGGCGCGGCGCCGGCCGCGTACACCCGCACTACACACAGCCAGGAGATCCCATGACCCGAATTGCTTTCGCGCTGCGCAGCCTGGCCGCCCTGTTGATCGCCGCGCTGGCCGCATGTGCCGCGCCGAGTGGCGGCCCCGCCGACGCCGCCGCCGTGCTGGCCAAGGCGACCCAGGCGATGGGGAGCGCGTCGCTGAAATCGCTGCGCTATGTTGGCGAAGGCAGCGGGCACAGCTTCGGCCAGGCCTGGCGGCCGGGCGGCGCGTGGCCGAAGATCACCTTGCATTCGGTCACCCGCACGATCGACTTCGACGCCGCCGCGATGCGCGACGAGATCGTGCTCAGCCGGGCCGAGCCGCAAGGCGGTGGCGGCTACCCGCTGCAGGGCCAGCAGCGCAACGAGCAGTTCGTGAGCGGCGAGCTGGCCTGGAATGGGGTCGGTGGCAATGTCGCGCCCGGGCCGCGTTTCGTGGCCGACCGGGTTCACCAGCTCTGGATCACGCCGCACGGCGTGCTCAAGGCCGCGGCGCGCCACAACGCAAGCGCCAGCCGCGCGGCGGGCGGCGCCACGGCGCTGTCGTTCACCGTGCCGGGCCGCTTGCGCGCGACCGCGCTGGTCAACGCCGAAGGCCAGGTCACGCAGGTCGATTCGATCTTTCCCGACCCGGTGCTCGGCGACACCGCGGCGCTGACGACCTACTCCGACTACCGCACCGTGGCCGGCATCCAGTTCCCGATGCGCATTCGCCAGACGCTGGGTGGCCACCCGGTGCTCGACCTGTCGGTCAAGGAGGTCCAGGTCAACGCAGACACCTCGGCGCTGGCGGTACCCGACGCCGCACGCAACGCCAGCGAGCGCGTGACCGCCGACAAAGTCGCCGACGGCGTGTGGTTCGTCGCGGGCGGTTCGCACAACAGCGTGGCCATCGAGATGGCCGACCACCTGGTGCTGGTGGAGACGCCGCTGAACGACGCCCGCGCGCAGGCCGTGATCGACCAGGTCAAGACCCTGGCGCCGGGCAAGCCGATCCGTTACGTGATCAACAGCCACACGCACTTCGACCATGCCGGCGGCTTGCGCGCCGCGGTGGCCGAAGGCGCCACCATCGTCACCCAGGCGGCCAACGTGCCGTACTTCGAACGCGCTTTGGCGCAGGCGAACAGCGTGCGGCCCGACCGGCTGGCGCAGTCCGGCAAGCGCGCGAGCCTGAGCGCGGTGGCCGACAAGCTGGAGCTGCGAGATGCCATGCGCAGCATCGAGGTCCACGCCATCGCCGACAGCGCGCACAGCACTGCGTTCGTGATGGTCTACCTGCCGCGCGAGAAGCTGTTGATCGAAGCCGACGCCTTCACGCCCAGCGCGCCGAATGCCCCGCCTCCGGCGGTGCCGAACGCGAACAACGTGAACCTGGTCGCCAACATAGAACGGCTCAAGCTCGACGTCGAGCGCATCCTGCCGCTGCACGGCCGCGTGGTGCCGCTGGCCGAGCTGTACGCGGCAGTCGGCAAGGTGGCGCCGCGCTGAGGCGCCGAAGAAGTCTGTGGTGTCAGGCCGGCGGGTTGCGGTTCGGAATCTGCAACCCGCGCTGCACCGCCGGCCGCGCCATGAACGCCTGCGTGGCGCGCACGACGTGAGGAAAGTCGGCCATGCCCACCAACTCCCCCGCGCCGTAGAAGCCAACCAGGGTGTTGACCCACGGGAAGGTGGCGATGTCGGCGATCGAATAGTCGTCGCCCATGATCCAGGCACGGTCCGCCAGCCGCTGGTTCAGCACGCTCAGCAAGCGCTTCGACTCGGCCACGTAACGGTCGCGCGGGCGCTTGTCCTCAAAGTCCTTGCCGGCGAACTTGTGGAAGAAACCGACCTGGCCGAACATCGGGCCGATGCCGCCCATCTGGAACATCAGCCACTGCAAGGTCTCGTAGCGGCCGGCCACGTCGGTCGGAATCAGTTGCCCCGATTTGTCGGCCAGGTACACCAGGATCGCACCTGACTCGAACAGCGCCAGCGGCACACCGCCCGGCCCGCTCGGATCGATGATCGCGGGGATCTTGTTGTTCGGGTTGAGCGACAGGAACTCCGGCGACAACTGGTCTTTGGCATCGAAGCGCACCAGGTGCGGCTCGTAGGGCAGGCCGGTCTCTTCGAGCGTGATCGAGACCTTCACGCCGTTCGGCGTGGGCAGCGAGTAGAGCTGGATGCGCTCAGGGTGCCGGGCGGGCCATTTGTGGGTGATCGGGAAGTCGGACAGCGCGGTCATGCGGTTCACTTCTTCGACAGGAATGCGGGCACGCGCAGCCCGTCGCGCACCGCCTGGTCCATCGCGGCTTCGGCGGTGCGGATCGCCGGCAGGCGCGCAATCACCTCGTCGAGCCGCGCCTGCGGCACCACCACCACGCCATCCTGGTCGGCCACGATCACATCGCCGCTGGCCACCGGGTGGCCTGCAATCGTGACCGGGAAGCCGATCGTGCCCGGCCCGCTGCGGGCCGGCGAGTTGGGCGTGACGCCGACGCAGTAACACGGCAGGCCGACCGCGCGGATGCCCGGCAGGTCGCGCACGCAGCCGTCGGTGACGAAGCCCACCGCGCCCGAATTGCGCGCCATGCCCAGCACCAGATCGCCGGTGATCGCGCAACCGGTGTAGTTGCCGGTGGCGGCCACCAGCACATCACCCGGCTGCACCGATTCGAGCGCCGCCACCAGCGCCAGGTTGTCGGCCGGGCCGGCGTCGCAGGTCAGCGCCACGCCGCAGCAGGCGGCCTGTTCGGCAATCGCGGGCTTGATGCGGTAGTCGAGCGCGCCGCTGCCGCCGAGCGCATCGACGATGAAGCCGGTGGGCGTGCCGCGCAGTGCGTCCACTTGTGCGGCGGTGGGCCGAACGACCGGCCGGTGCTGGATGCGGGGGGCTTCATCGATCATTGACTTATCCTTGCGCGGCGAGAAAGACATGGTATCGCCTGCGCTGCACCACCCCAACATTCGCCTGATGCGTGCGGCGGCACGAGCGCGCTTGCCGCAGTCCGTCTTCGACTTCGCCGATGGCGGCGCCGAAGACGAGATCACGCTGCAACGCAACGAGGCTGCCTTCGCGCGCTGGGCCTTTCTGCCGCGCCCGCTCGAAGGCGCGGCCACGCGCAACCAGTCGGTGGTGCTGTTCGGCCAGACGCTGGCCAGCCCCGTGCTGATCGGCCCGACCGGCCTGGCGGGCCTGTTCTGGCCGGGGGGCGAGATCGCCGCTGCGAACGCCGCCGCTGCCGCTTCAACCGTGTATTGCCTCAGCCACGGCTCGGTCTGCTCGATCGAGGCATTGGCCGCGCAGCACCGCGGCCAACGCTGGATGCAGGTGTTCGTCTACCGCGACCGCGGCTTCACGCGCGAACTCACGCAACGTGCGCGCGCCGCCGGCTGCCACGCGCTGGTGCTGACGATCGACAACCAGTTGCTCGGCAAGCGCGAGCGCGATATCGCCAACGGCTTTTCGATCCCGCCACGCTTTTCAGCCCGGCAGTGGTTGGGCATGGCGTCGAAATGGCGCTGGGCCTGGGCGATGCGCAATCAGCTGCCGAGCCTGACCTTCGGCAACTATGTGCGCCCCGGCTCCACCGAATCGCTCGCCACGCTGGCTGGCCGCATGGGCTCACTGCTGGACCCGGCGATGCGCTGGGACGACGTGGCGCAGTTGCGTTCGGAATGGCAAGGCCCACTGTTGCTCAAGGGCGTGCTCCACCCCGCCGAAGCGCGCCGCGCACTCGACTTGGGTATCGACGGGCTGATCGTCTCCAACCACGGCGGCCGCCAGCTCGACGGCGCGGCCAGTTCGCTCGAAGCGCTGCCGGCCATCGTCGATGCGGTGCAGGGGCGCGTGCCGGTGCTGGTGGACGGCGGCATCCGGCGCGGCTCTGACGTGGTCAAGGCGATCGCACTCGGCGCCCACGCGGTGCTGATCGCACGGCCGCAGTTGTGGGGGCTAGCCGTGGCCGGTGAAGCCGGCGTGGCGCATGTGCTGTCGATCTACCGCTCCGAGATCGACCGTGTGATGGGGCTGCTCGGCGCATCGAACCTCGCCGCGCTGCGCCAGCTCGACGTGCTGGTCCCGGCGCACGCCTGACCACGCGCCACCGCGCTGACGTGTCAGGCCGGCAAGGTCGCCGGCACGTAGAGAAACGCCGCGGCCTGCTCGGCGCGCATCGGATGCGCCAGCAGGTAACCCTGGCCCACGTGCAGGCCGAGCCGGCGCAGGGTGCGCAGTTGCTCCGGCGTCTCGATGCCTTCGGCCACCACCGTCTTGGCCAGTGCGCGGCCCAGGGTCAGCACGGCGCGCACGATCTCGACGTTCTCAGGCCCCTGCGCAATCGAGGTCACGAACGAACGGTCGATCTTCAGGCAGTCGACCGGCAAGGTGCTCAGGTAGGTGAGCGACGAGTAGCCGGTGCCGAAATCGTCGATCGCCAATTGCACGCCGAACGAGCGCAGGTGCGCCAGGGTCTCGCGCGCCTGCGCCAGGTGGCTCATCAGCACCGACTCGGTGATCTCCAGGGTCAGGTGCCGGGGCGCCACGCCATGGCGCTGCAGCACGGTCAGTACACGGTCGCTGAAGCCGGGCTGGGCCAGGTCACGCCCCGAGATGTTCACGCTCATGCCGACCGCGGACATGTGTGGTGCCTCGCGGTGCCAGGTGGCGAGTTGTTCCACCGCCTTGTCGAGCACCCAGGTCGTCAGTGCCTCGATGTGGCCGGCTTCTTCGGCCACTGCGATGAACACCGTCGGCCCGATCGGCCCGCGCGCCGGGTGCACCCAGCGTGCCAGCGCTTCGAAACCGACCAGGTGGTAGGGGTCGAGGCTGAACAGCGGCTGGTACGACAAGGACAGTTCGCCTTCGCCGATGGCGCGGCGCAGGTCGGCCTCGAGCGACAGCTTGTCGGCAATCCGGTCGTGCATCGTGCGGTTGAAGGTGACCACGCGCCCGCGCCCGGCCGACTTGGCTTCGTACATGGCCAGGTCGGCATCGCGCAGCAGCTCGTCCACGGTGCGGTAGCTCATGTCGCTGAAGGTGATGCCCACGCTCGCGCTGGGCACGATCTCGTTGCCGAAGATCAGCACCGGGCGGGCCAGTTCGGCGAGCATGCGTTCGGCCAGGCGCAGGCCGTCGTCGCTGCTGCACGGGTCGCGCAGCAGCACCGCAAATTCGTCGCCACCCAAGCGCGCCACCAGGTCGTTCGGGCGCAGGCACTGCAGCAGGCGGCGGCCCACCTCGCGCAGCAGTTCGTTGCCGGCAAAGTGGCCCAGGCTGTCGTTGACGACCTTGAAGCGGTCGAGGTCGAGGAACATCACCGCGAAGTGAACACCGGGGTCGAGCCGGCTGGCCTCGACGGCGACGGCGAGCTTTTCATGGAAGTAGGCGCGGTTGGCCAAGTCGGTCAGGCTGTCGTGAAAGGCGATGTGCTGCAGGCGGCTCTCGGCCACCTGGCGCGAAGTGATGTCCTGCAACTGGTAGATCAGGCCGTCGACGTTGCTGCCGGGGTCGCTGAAGCGGCCGCAGTGCAAGGTGACCCAGAGCTCACCGCCCGCGCCAGGCAGGCAGCGCAGCTCGATCGAATAGGCCGGGCTGTCCTGGAGCGACAGCACCTCGCGGGTCTGGCGTTCGAACAGCGCCACGTCGCTGGGGTGCAGCACGGCCAGGAAGGGCTGGCCGGTCAACTGCGCCTCGGTGCGTTGCAACAGCGCGCACAGCGCCTTGTTGGCGCGCACGATCGAGCCGCCCGGCGCGACGATGGCCATGCCGATGGCCGCCTCGGCGAACGCGGCAACGAAGCGCTGCTGGTTGCGCTCGGCTTCCAGCTCGGCTTCGGAAATGCGTGCTTCCTGGGCCCGGTGTTCGGCTTCATTCTTCGCAATCGAGATGCGCAGCAGCATCACCACCGCCAGCGCCGCGGCGGCAATGATGCCCAGCGCCACCGGCCCTTCGGAGAGGGCGCTGAGTTGCACGATGCCGGCCACCAGGGCCGCCACGACGTAGGTGGCCGCCACCCAGCTGAAGCCGGTAAACCATTCACGCAGATCGGGCCATGCGCCGCCCTTGAGGGTGACCACAGCCAGCAGCGGCAGCGTGCTCAGCACGAACGGGACGACGCTTGCCAGCACGAGCGCGGCCAGGCCGGCCGTGGCGGGGCTCCAGCCCCCAGCCGTCAGCCCCCGGGCCAGCGCGCCGAACAACAGCCCGCAGACCGCCATCGCGGCCATGTGCGCGGCCGGCGTGCTGACGCGGCTGGTCAGGCGCGGCGTGCTGCGCACGGCCCCGACCAGGCCGTCGGCGCCGGCCGCGAGGATTGCTGCGGGCGTGCCCAGCACCGCCAGCACGGTGAAGATGAAAGCATCGGCCGCGCTGATGGAAAACTTGCCGCGCGGGATCTCGACCGGGAACCACGCCGCCACCGCGACCAGCACCACGCCGACCACCGTCTGCAACAGGTGGGCCGGCGTGGCCTGCGCCAGCGCCACCAGCGCCCAGACCAGCGCCAGCGTGCCGGCCACGCTGATGCACAGCCACACCCTGAGGGCGGTCGGGGTGTAGTCGTGGAAGTGGGCCGCTCGCAAGCGCGCCCACCCGCCTGCGTTGGCCGCCGCTTCCTGCGATTCAGGGTCGGAGTTCAGTCCCATTGTTCCTGTGTCGGAGGGCTCGCCATCATGAAAGGCGAGGCCGCCAGTGAAAAGGCCGACGCCGGGCAGAACCCGGCGTCGGCCTCTCGCGCGCAGGGCGCTGCTTCTAGTCGCCCAACACGCTTCGGTCTGCGCCGGCAGCTGCATCGCCCGCGAATTCTCGCAGGATGATGCCCTCGTTGAGTATGAACCCTTCGCGCAGGATGATTCCCTCGTTCAGGATGAAGCCTTCGTTCAGGATGAAGCCCTCATTGAGGATGAAGCCCTCGTTCAGGATGAACCCTTCGTTGAGGATGAAGCCCTCGTTCAGGATGAAGCCTTCGTTCAGGATGAAGCCTTCGTTCAGGATGAAACCCTGGCTCAGGGTGAAGCCGTCGGCCGAGATGCCGTTGCCGGTGAAGCTGAAGCCCAGGCCCAGCGTGATGCCGTTGCCGGCGTTGGCACGGGCACGCAAGGTGGTCAGCGGCAGCATCAACGCGGCAGGGGCCTGCGGCATGCTCAGCGCCACGCCGTCGAGCAGGCGCACTCCGGCCGTCAACAGTGCCTGTGCCGGCGCGTTGCGCTCGACGATGGCGCTGGGCACGCTGTTGGCGCCCCAGTCGCCCCAACGCGACGCGGGGTAGTAGCTCACGGTGCTCTTCAGCACATAGTGGCGCGCCCAGGTCAGGGTCGGGTCCCAGATCGGCTGGTACTGCGCGAACAGCGCTTCGCCGCTCACCAGGTGGGTGCCGCCGGCATAGGCCATGCGGCTCCAGCCCTGGGCCCGGCCGCGCACGTTGCTGACGGCATTCGGCAAGCTCTTGCCCTGGGCCAGCAGGTTGTCGCCCGCACGCAGCGTACCGGCCGCGATGGCGGCGCCGATGTCCGGCCGCAGTGACTTGGCCAGGCGCACGGCGCCCTCCACATTCAGCAGGCCGGTGCCTTGCTGGAGCAGGCTGGCGTTGGCCAGCGGCGTGGCGGTGTATTGCAGGATGGCCTTCAGCAGCGGCGCGGTGAGGCCTGGGTTGGCCTGCAGCAGCACAGCGACGGCACCCGACACGGCGGGGGCCGACACCGAGGAGCCGCTCAAGGTCATCAGCGTCTGGCGCGGCAGTTGCGCAGCGCCTGGCACATCGGTCAGTTGCGGGTAAGTGCGCGCGAGCGTGTTCCAGCCCGCGGGCCGGCCGCTGGCGTCGGTGGCCATGGCGGTGAGCACCTTGTTGCCGGGAGCCACCAGGTCGGGCTTGATCAGGTTGTCGGTCCAGCGGTTGCCGTTGGTGAAGGTGAAGCCGCCGCGCGTCGGGCCGCGCGAGCTGAAGCTGGTGACCACGTCGTCCGTGCGTTCCGGCGTGTCCTTCATGTTGTCGGCGCCGACGGTGATGACCGACGGCTCGTTGCCCGGCGACGAGATGGCGCCGAACACCTCTTTGCCGTCGTCGTTCTTGCCGGCGTTGCCGGCCGAGGCCACCACGACGATGCCGCTGGCCACCGCGCTGCGCGCCGCACGCGCCAGCGGATCGACCAGGAACGAGTCGGTCGACGATGCGCCCAGGCTCAGGTTCATCACGCGGATGTTGGACAGCCTGGCGCGCTGGATCACCCAGTCGATGCCGGCCAGCACGTCGGCCATGTTGCCGACACCCTGCTCGTTGAGCACGCGCACGTCATACAGGTTCGCGCCGGGGGCGATGCCGCTGGAGTCGGGGCTCTGGTAGTCGCCCGCGCCAGCCGCTACCGACGCGACGGCGGTGCCGTGGCCGTACGGGTCGGGCACGGCAGCGAAAGCCTGGTGCTGGCGGTAGCCGCTGTGGCGCTGGGTCCAGTCGATGCTGGCACGCGTGTGCGGACTGAAGTCGCCGGCAGCGTTCCAGCCGTCGCCATACAGCGAGCGGCCGAGCGTCACGAAGTCGACCGAGGCGCGCACGCGGCTGGAACCGTCGGCAGCGGCGAAGTTCTTGTGGCGCGCGTCGATGCCGGAATCGAGCACCGCAATGCCGACGCCGCGGCCGTCGAGTGCCGAGCCGGTGCCGGAGGCGTTGGGCAGATCACCCGCCGCGCTGCTGGCCTGCAGCAGGTTGCCCTGGCTGGCTTGACCGGCCTGATTGGTCTGGCGAAGCGCGGCGCGGTTCGGCGCGATGTTGATCACGTCGTTGCGCGCCGCAATGGCGCCCAGCGCCGAGGCCGGCAGCACCGCCGCCAGTGCGCGCACCGACAGGTAGTTGTAGAACACCGCGCCGCCGCGGGCCAGCACGTCGGCACGCAGCGAAGCGAGGTCGGGGTCGGTGCTGGAGGCGACGACCAGCACCTTGACCATCATCTGGCCGCGCACGCTGCGGGCCCAGGTCAGGCCGCTGGCGTTGCCCGACGGGGTGACGGCCAGCGACTGCAGTTCGGTGGAGAGTTTGGCCAGGCTGGCCGGCGTCGGCGGCGTGGTCGGCGAAGGTGTCGGCGAAGGCCGGCCCTTGCCGGGTTTGCCGGCGTCACCGTTCGCGAACGCGTTGCTCTGGAAGGCGGGTGTCAGCAGAACAGCTGCGGCCACGGCAACGCCAAGAAGTCGCCAGGGCCCATGGGCGTCGGGTTTCAGATTCATCGGAGAGTCCTCGTTCGTTTGACTGTTGTCCCGACACGTATTGAGTACACGGGCAGGCTCTGCGCCCAGTTTCACCAAGGGCGCAGGGGGTCGATCAAACGAACAGAGGCTCGAAGGTGCGGCAGTTTTGTTTCTCTGCAGCCGGCACCCTCTGTCTTGTGTTTTCTTGCCGGCAAAACCGGCCGGAACCCTTCAGTCTGCGGCGGGAAGAACCGCGTGATGCGCGGTCAGCGCGTCACCCAGCGCGGCGACGAACTGGTCCACTTCGGCGTCGCCGAACGGCAGTGACAGCGCCACCAGCCCGCGCCGCGCGATGAACACGCCGCGCTCCAGCAGCGCGAAGAACAGCAGGTCCTTCACACGCATGTCGCTGCCCGCCACGTCGGCCGGGCGGCGCACTTCGCCGTTCGTCGAATGCAGGTTCATCAGCGAACCCAGGCCGGTGAACTGCAGCGCCAGACCACGTGACTTGAACAGTGCATTGCAGCGCTCGCGCAACACATCGCCGCGCCGGTTCAGCGTGTCGATGGCGGTGGGCGTCCACAACTCGCGCAGCCCCGCCAGGCCGGCGGCCATCGTCAGCACGTTGTTGTTGAAGGTGCCGGCGTGGCCCAGCGCATCGGGCCGGCGCGGGTCGAAGCGCTGCATCACATCACGCCGGCCGCCGAAGGCGCCGAAGGACAGGCCGCCGCCGAAGTACTTGCCCAGCGTGGTCAGGTCGGGCACCAGGCCGAGCAGCGCCTGCGGCCGCCGAGGGCCAGGCGCGAGGTCATCACCTCGTCGAACACCAGCAGCGCGCCGCTCTCGTCGGCCCGCGCGCGCAGGCCGTGCAGGAACTCCGGCGCGCCGGGAATGCAGCCGCCGGAACCCAGCATCGGCTCGACCAGGATGGCTGCCAGCTCGCTGCCGTGACGCGCCACCGCCTGGCGGGCCGCGTCGAGGTCGTTGTAGGCCACCCGCACGAACTCGTGCGGCACGTTCACCGACGCCGAGCCCGCGCCGAAGGTGAGCACACCACCGTGATACCCGCCCTCGAAGACCATCACCTTGCGTCGTCCGGTATGGGTGGTCGCGGCCGCCAGCGCCAGCAGGTTGGCCTCGGTGCCCGAGTTGGTGAAACGCAGCAGTTCCATCGCCGGAAAGCGCCGGCGGATCTCATGGGCCAGCGCGGCCTCGCCCGGCGTGTGCGAGGACAGGTTCAGCCCGCGATCCACGACTATCTCGATGCGCTGGGTGAATTCACCGCCGGGCTGTTCGGCCATTCCGACCCGGTCATCCGGCGCGCGATCGAGGCCGCCCTGGATCGCG
>JANMYQ010000192.1:0-46461 GCA_031382215.1 Methylibium sp. | reverse complement strand
CCGCTCTCTATCAGCTCGCGGGTGGGGGCGATCGCGTTGTGGATGGGCTCCGGGTCCCCCGGGCCTTTGCTGAGGAAGTTTCGGTGGGGCCGTTGCGCCAGCGCGGCCGATGCCGGCGTCTGCGCCGGCACCACCGTCACGCGGCAACCACGGCTGGCGAGCATGCGCAGGATGTTGTGCTTGATGCCGAAGTCGTAGGCGACGACGTGGAACGCCGGCTTCTTCAACTCGCCGTAGCCGGTGCCGAGCGCCCATTCCGTCTGCGACCACTCGAACGACTCCCGCGCCGAAACCTCCTTGGCCAGGTCCTGCCCGGCCATGCTGGGTGCGCCACGCGCGCTGGCGATGGCCTCGGCCACATGCGCCGGCGTGACCGCCTGGCCGAGCGGCAAGGTGACGATGCAGCCGTTCTGCGCGCCATGGGTGCGCAGGATGCGCGTCAGCTTGCGGGTGTCGATGTTGGCAATGGCGACGGTGCCTTCGCGCTGCAGGTACTGCGGCAAAGTCATCGTCATGCGGAAGTTGGACTCCAGCACCGGCAGGTCGCGCACGATCAGCCCGGCCGCGTGAACCTTGCGCGCTTCCACGTCTTCGCCATTGATGCCGTAGTTGCCGATGTGCGGGTAGGTGAGCGTGACGAGCTGACGGCAGTAGCTCGGATCAGTCAGAATTTCCTGATAACCGGTGAGCGCGGTGTTGAACACCACCTCGCCGACCGTGCGGCCCGGCGCGCCGATGGAGATGCCCTGAAACACCGTGCCGTCCGCGAGTGCCAGCAGTGCCTGGGCTTGGGGTTTCAGCAGTAAAGGCGGCAGAGGCGGCACCGGATTCTCCGTTCGTTGTGCGCGCCCAGCTCTGCTCTGCGAGCCTGCAGGTCTGTCGAGAAAACCGTGGGAGTTTCCGGGCCGGAAACAGCGGAAATTTCGCTGGGCGGGGGGTTGCGGGGTGTTGGCAATTAAGCCGTCGGATTGTATCCGAGGCCCCTCACACACCCAGGGCTGCGATGCCTGCCTTGGCAATCTGAACGTCCTCGGTCGACTTGACGCCGCTGACGCCCACCGCCCCCACGCAGGGGCCCTGCACCTGGATGGGCACCCCGCCTTCGAGACGCGACTCCAGCCCCGGCGCGCTCAGGAACGAGAAGCGACCCTGGTTGATCATCTCTTCATAGACACGGCTTTCACGCCGCCCCACAGCCGCGGTGCGCGCCTTGCCCGGCGCGATGTGGGCCGACACCGGCGCCGCGCCATCGAGCCGCTGCAGCCACAACAAGTGGCCGCCATCGTCGACGATCGCAATCGTCACGGCCCAGGCATTGCGCAGCGCTTCGGCTTCGGCAGCGATCGCGATGAGTTTCACATCATGGAGTGTGAGCACGGGTTTGCTGTTCATGACGGAAATCCTGCGGTATGGAAAACGAGAGCACTGTAACCACCCGAGCTATCGGAGGAAGCAGCGAAGCAGCAAGATGCGGGCCGATCCGGGTTCATCCGGGCGCATCCGGTTCATCCGGGTTCATCCGGGCTTTGGCCCCCTGAACAGGGAATCCCGACCAGTTCACTGGGGAACTAGAATTGCGAGCAGCGAGTCTCAACCGCATCTTCTTTTCCACCAGGAGGTTTCAATGGATCAAGCCCTGCAAGGCCGCACCGGTTTTCCCGGCACCGGCGTTTCGGTCGACCAACGCAACCGCGTTCTTCGCAACACGTACTGGCTGCTGGCACTGTCGATGGTGCCGACCGTGCTGGGCGCCTGGCTCGGCGTGTCCACCGGGCTGATGCGCGGCATGGGCGCGGGCATGAGCGCCATCGTCTTCCTGGCCGGTGCCTTCGGGTTCATCTTCGCAATCGAAAAGCTCAAGAATTCGGCCGCTGGCGTGCCGGTGCTGCTGGCCTTCACCTTCTTCATGGGGCTGATGTTGTCGCGCCTGGTCGGCTCGGTGCTCGGCCTGGCCAACGGCGCCGGGCTGATCATGACCGCCTTCACCGGCACCGGCCTGATCTTCCTGGGCATGGCCACCCTGTCGTCGGTGATCAAGCGCGACCTGTCGGCGATGGGCAAGTGGCTGTTCATCGGCGCGATCATGCTGCTGGTGGCTGGCCTGGCGAACAGCTTCCTGCAGTCCAGCGCGCTGATGATCACGATTGCGGTACTGGCCATCGGCATCTTCTCGGCCTTCATCCTGTACGACCTGAAGCGTGTGCAAGACGGCGAAGAAACCAACTACATCTCCGCCACCTTGGGCGTCTACCTCAGCCTGTACAACGTGTTCCAGTCGCTGCTGGCGATCCTGGGCATTGCGGGCAGCAACGACTGAGGCGATTTCTCCCTTCGAAACGGGGCCTGCGGGCCCCGTTTTTCATGCGCTCGGCGCAACGAGGTGGGCAATCGAATTGGCGTAGTACGCCAGCACCGGCAACTCCTGCAGGTTGGCCGTCAGCAAACCATCGCGCTCGATGACCAGGTGGCGCAAGACCAGAATTCGCAAGCCCACCGTGAGCGCGTAGTCGCGGTCGGTCCGGGGCAAATAGACGTGTGCGCCCTGGGCTTCAACCAGCTGCATCAGCTCGAGCACCTCCGCCTTCAGTTCCAGTTCGGTCAGCGCGCGTTGCGGGTCGCGCATGAACACAGCGGCCACCAACGGCACCGGCAGCACTGGCACGATATGGCCGATGTGAGTCATCAGCATCGCCCCCACCTCGGCCACCCGCTCACGACGTGTGCCCTCAGTCAGGGCGCGAAAGTCGATCCCCGCGTCTTGCACGTGCTTGCGCATCGACACCGGCTTGCCGAAGTTCACGCAGGCGTAACCGAAGCGAAAGCGCCGGCCCATCAGCGTGTACGCCATTTGCTTCAGCACATAACGGCCAGTGATCGCGACAGTGCGCAACAAGCCGCTGCGCTCGGCGTGCGCGTCGAGCTTCCTCAACAGGCTGCGGTCTTCGATCACGCGGTCGTAGTTGATGCCCACCGGAATGAACACCAGGTCGCGCTCACCCGCCGGGTCGAAGCCCTTGAGCATGTAGTCCAGCAACCCGAGCTTGGGGGATCGAAGCTTGCCGTCCACCGTGAGGCCGCCTTCGGGGTACATGGCCTGCGGCACGCCACCCTCGGTGGCCATCTGCACATAGCGCTGCAGCACCATGCGGTAGAGCGGATCGCCGGAGTCGCGCCGCACGAAGTACGCCCCCATCGCGCGGATCAGCCCCTGCAGCGGCCAGATGCGCGCCCATTCGCCGACCGCATAACTCAACGCCACCCGCTCGGCGGCCAGGAAGGACACCAGGATGTAGTCCATGTTCGAGCGGTGGTTCATCACGAACACCACCGTGGATTGCGGGTTGATCGCGGCCAGCGACTCGCTGTCGGTGGTGCCCAGACGAACCCGGTAGATCATGCGTGCGAAGGTCTTGGCCAGCCAGTAACCGACCCGAAAGTAGATGTAGGCGTTGAAGGCCGGCACGATCTCGCGCGCGTATCGGTCCACTTTCTGCATCGCGACGCTGCGCGGCAGGTTCTGTGCGGCGCTGAATTGATCGGCCGCGGCCAGCACCTTGGGGTCACCGAGCAAGCGGTCGATCAGCGCCTGGCGGCGCGTCAGCTTGAACTGCGGGATGTCGATCTTGAGGCGCACGCTGACCTCGTCGATCACCCCGCGCACCTTGCGCCGAAAGAACCAGCGCACACTGGGCAGCAGCAACCACTGCAGCCCGGCCACCACCGCCAGCAGCACCAGCAGCACGAACAGCCACAGCGGGACGGCGACCGGCTGCGTCACATCAGGCTCCCGGTGTCAGGCGCGGTCGAGGCGATCGAACACGGCCATGCTTTCCACATGCGCCGTGTGCGGGAACATGTTGATCGCGCAGGCCGCCGAACAACGGTAGCCGGCCTGGTGCACCAGCAAGCCGGCATCACGCGCCAAGGTGGCGGGGTTGCAGCTGACGTACACGATGCGCCCGGGCGGCTCGAAGCCAGGCGCGAGCGCCGGGTCGGCGTGCAGGTCGGCCAGCGCCTTGGCGAGCGCGAACGCGCCTTCGCGAGGTGGGTCGACCAGCCATTTGTCGGCCGGCCCGTACGCCGCCAGATCGGCCGGCGCGAGTTCAAACAGGTTGCGCGCGGCGAACGACGCCTTGTTTGCAAGGCCGTTGAGCGCGGCGTTGTCGTGGGCGCGCCGCACCAGGGATTCGCTGCCTTCGATGCCCAGCACCGCGCCGGCCTGGCGCGCAATCGGCAGGCTGAAGTTGCCCAGGCCGCAGAACCAGTCGATCACCCGCTCGTGCGGGGCCGGCGCCAGCATGCGTACAGCGCGCGCCACCATCACGCGGTTGATCTGGTGGTTGACCTGGGTGAAGTCGGTCGGCATGAACGGCATCGTGATGCCGAACTCCGGCAAGGTGTAGGCCAACGCCGGGCCGCCCTCGTCGAGCCGCTTCACGGTGTCGGGGCCCTTGGCCTGCAGCCACCACTGCACCCCGTGCACGGCGCCGAATTCGCGCAGGCGCGCCAGGTCGGCATCGCCCAGCGGCTCGAGGTGGCGCAGCACCAGCGCGGTCCCGCCCTCACCCACCGCCACCTCGATCTGCGGCAACCGGTCGCGCTGGTCCATCACCGCCACCAGGTCGCGCAGCGGCACGAGCATGGCGCTGAGGTGCGGAGGCAGCACCTCGCAACTGTCCATGTCGGCCACGAAGCTGGACTTGCGCTCGTGAAAACCGACCAGCACCTTGCCCTTCTTCGCGACGAAGCGCACCGACAGCCGGGCCCGGTAGCGGTAGCCCCAGGCCGGGCCTTCGATCGGCCGCAGAACCTGCTCGGCCTTGACCTTGCCCAGGTGCCACAGCGCGTCTTCGAGCGCGCGCTGTTTGGTGGCCACCTGCGCGCCGACGTGAAAGTGCTGCATCTTGCAGCCGCCGCAGGTGCCGAAGTGGCGGCAGGCGGGTGTCACGCGCTGCGAGCTTTCGCGCCGCAGCGCCACCATCGTGGCCTGCTCCCAGTTGTTCTTGCGGCGCTGCACCGTGACCTGCACGTGTTCGCCGGGCAAGGCTCCGTCGATGAACACCACCTTGCCTTCGGAGTTGTGCGCCACGCCCTGCGCTTCGAGGTCGAGCGACTCGACCTTCAACCATTCATTCACGTCTGTCATGGGGCGTAATTGTCGGCCTGATCTTCGGCTTCTGGCGCTGCTACACTGGCGCCCGCCAGGAGAGAGCCTCACCGTTTGTCGGGGCCGCCGACGGCGCAGAGGGCGAATCGAAAGTGACGCCCTCGAACGCTCAGGCAAAAGGACTGGCAAACGCTTCACCCGAAGCGATCCTCGCTGGAGAGAGGCCCACCCCGAGTGGGCCCACCGAAGGGGCAAGTGAAGCGCCGCACAGCGGCGATTCGCGAATCTCTCAGGTAGAGCGGACAGAGAGGGCTTTCCCCAGCGCAGCATGGCTGCCCGGGTTTCAAGATCGCCCTCGGAGACGCCCATGTCCGCCACCGCCGCACTGCTGCAAACCCCCTTGCATTCCCTGCACCTCGAACTGGGCGCCAAGATGGTGCCGTTCGCCGGTTACGACATGCCGGTCAGTTACCCCGCCGGCATCATGGCCGAGCACCGCCACTGCCGCGATTCGGCGGCCCTGTTCGACGTCTCGCACATGGGCCAGGTGCGCCTGACCGGGGCCGACGCGGCGCGTGGGCTCGAATCGCTGATGCCCGTGGACGTGGTGGGCCTGGCGGTGGGCAAGCAGCGCTATGGCCTGTTCACGAACGCCACAGGCGGCATCCTCGACGACCTGATGATCACGCGGCGCGAGGATGACTTGCTGCTGATCGTCAACGCCGCCTGCAAGCAGGCCGACATTCAGCACCTGATCACCCACATCGGCCACCGCTGCACCGTGCAGCCGCTGCCGGAGCGGGCGCTGCTCGCGCTGCAAGGGCCGAAGGCCGTCACCGCACTGGCACGCCTCAACCCCGATGTGGCCGGGCTCACCTTCATGACCGGCATGTTCGCCACGCTCGACGGCGCGGCTTGTTTCCTGACGCGCTCGGGTTACACCGGCGAAGACGGCTTCGAGATCTCGGTGCCCGCCGAGCAGGCCGCCAGCCTGGCGCGCGCCCTGCTGGCCCAGCCCGAGGTGCGCCCCGCCGGCCTGGGCGCGCGCGACACCTTGCGGCTCGAAGCGGGCATGTGCCTGTACGGCCACGACATCAACACCACCACCACCCCCGTCGAAGCCGGCCTGACCTGGGCGATCCAGAAAGTGCGTCGGGTCGGCGGCGAACGGGCCGGCGGTTATCCCGGCGCCGACGTGATCGACGGCCAGTTCGTGCGCGGCGCCAGCAACAAGCGCGTTGGCTTGCTCGGTCTGGAGCGTGTGCCGGTGCGCGAAGGCGCCGCGCTGGTCGACGCCCATGGCCACAAGATCGGCACGGTGACCAGTGGCACCTTGTCGCCCACCGTCAACCAGCCCATCGCGCTGGCCTACGTTGCCGCCAACCACGCCGCGCTGCACCACGAGGTCTACGCGGAGGTGCGCGGCAAGCGCCAGCCGATGCGCGTCACCGCCCTGCCCTTCGCACCGCACCGCTACGTGCGTTGAAGCGCGCCGACGTGCGCGCACGAATCCTGCATCCACTGCATCCCGTCGTTCGACCCGGCCCCGCGCCTCAACACCAAGGAGAAAGCATGACCACCATGTACACCAGCGACCATGAATGGATCAACATCGAAGACCACGAGGCCGCCACCGTCGGCATCACACACCACGCACAGGATGCGCTGGGCGACGTTGTCTTCGTCGACCTGCCGGCCGTGGGCACCACCTTCAAGAAGGGCGACGTGGCGGGTGTCGTCGAGTCGGTGAAGGCCGCGGCCGACCTGTACATGCCGGTCAGCGGCGAGGTGGTCGAAGTGAATGAGAAGCTGCGCGAAGACCCGTCGCTGGCCAACACCGACCCACTCGGCCACGGCTGGTTCTTCAAAGTGCACTTGAACAACATGGCCGAGTTCGAACAGCTGATGGACGGGCCGGCCTACGACCTGCTCGTCAAGAACTCCTGAAAGGCCCCCATGCTGATGTCCGCCAACAAGCCGCTCGGCGAGCTTGAAAACCCGGCCGAGTTCGTGGCGCGCCACATCGGCGTGAATCACGCCGATGAGCGCCACATGCTGTCGGTCATCGGCGCGGCGTCGCGCCATGCGTTGATCGAGGCGATCGTGCCACGCAGCATTGCGCGCAGCCGGCCGATGGTGCTGCCCGCGGTGGCCTCCGAAGCGCAGGCGCTGGCCGAGCTGAAGGCGATCGCGGCGAAGAACACGGTGCTCAAGAGCTGCATCGGCCAGGGTTACCACGGCACGCACACGCCGGGCGTCATCTTGCGCAACGTGCTTGAGAACCCGGCCTGGTACACCGCCTACACGCCCTACCAGGCCGAGATCTCGCAGGGCCGGCTCGAAGCGCTGGTCAACTTCCAGACCATGGTCTGCGACCTGACCGGCATGGCCATCGCCGGCTCGTCGATGCTTGATGAAGCCACCGCCGCGGCTGAGGCGATGACCCTGGCGCTGCGCGTCGGCAAGAGCAAGTCGTTGACCTTTCATGTGGCCGACGACGTGCTGCCGCAGACTCTCGAAGTGGTGCGCACGCGTGCCGCGCCGCTGGGCATCACCGTCACCACCGGCCCGGCCGAATCGGCTGGTGCGGCTGACGCGTTCGCAGTGCTGCTGCAATATCCCGGCGTCACCGGCGAGGTGCGAGACCTGGCGCCGCTGATCGACGCGATCCATGCCAATGGTGGCTTGGCCATCGTCGCCGCCGACCTGCTCGCACTCGCCTTGCTCGTGCCGCCCGGTGAACTGGGTGCCGACATCGTGGTAGGCAACACCCAGCGCTTCGGCATGCCGATGGGCAACGGCGGGCCGCACGCCGCTTATCTGGCGACGAAAGAAGCCTTCAAGCGCTCGATGCCGGGCCGGCTGGTGGGAGTCAGCGTCGACTCTCACGGCCACCCCGCCTACCGGCTGGCGCTGCAAACGCGCGAGCAGCACATCCGGCGCGAAAAGGCGACGAGCAATATCTGCACCGCGCAGGTGCTGCCGGCCGTGGTGGCCAGCATGTACGCGGTCTACCACGGGCCCGCTGGGCTCAAGCGCATCGCCCGACGGGTGGCGAGCTTCACTGCGTTACTCGCCTCGGCGCTGCAGCAGCGCGGCTGCAAGTTGATCAACACCAGCGCCTTCGACACCTTGCACGTCGCCACCGTCAGCCGCACCGACACGGTGCTGCGGGCCGCACGCGATGCTGGATACAACCTGCGCCAGGCCGCCAACGACAGCGTCGGCGTGACGCTCGACGAAACGACCACGCGCGACGACCTGACGGTGCTGCTGGGCGTGCTCTCCGGCACCGACGTGGCGCCAGACACCTGGGCGGCGTTCGAGAAGGGCATCCCGGCGCTGATTCCGGCCTCGCTCGCACGCAGCAGTGCCTTCCTGACCCACCCGGTCTTCAACCGTCACCACTCCGAAACCGACATGCTGCGTTACCTGCGCAGCCTGGCCGACAAGGACCTGGCGCTCGACCGCACGATGATCCCGCTCGGCTCGTGCACGATGAAGCTCAACGCCACCAGCGAGATGATTCCGATCACTTGGCCAGAGTTCGCTGGAGTGCACCCGTTCGCCCCGCGCGAGCAATTGGCGGGCTACGAACAACTGCGCGAACAGCTCGAAGCCTGGCTCTGCCAAGCCACCGGCTACAGCGGCGTGAGCCTGCAGCCCAATGCCGGCTCGCAAGGTGAATATGCTGGGCTGCTGGTCATCAAGGCTTATCACGAAGCCCGCGGCGAAGGCAGCCGCAACATCTGCCTGATCCCCGAATCGGCCCACGGCACCAACCCCGCCAGCGCGCAGATGACCGGGCTGCAGGTGGTGGTGGTGAAGTGCGACGCTGAAGGCAATGTCGACATGGCCGACATGCAGCGCCTGTGCGAAACCCACGCCGCGCTGCTGGCGGCGGTGATGATCACCTACCCGTCCACCTACGGCGTGTTCGACCCGAAGGTGAAGGAGCTCTGCGCGCTGGTGCACCGGCATGGCGGGCGCGTGTATGTGGACGGCGCCAACATGAACGCGCTGGTCGGCGTGGCGGCGCCGGGCGAATTTGGTGGCGACGTGAGCCACCTGAACCTGCACAAGACTTTTTGTATTCCGCACGGCGGCGGCGGCCCTGGCGTCGGGCCGGTGTGTGTGGTGG
Organism: Methylibium sp.; assembly: GCA_031382215.1. Taxonomy (GTDB): domain Bacteria; phylum Pseudomonadota; class Gammaproteobacteria; order Burkholderiales; family Burkholderiaceae_C; genus LGRD01. Next base: position 37,213 of record JANMYQ010000192.1, on the reverse strand, counting down.
CCGACCTGGTGCCGTTCCTGCCGGCGCACCGTTCGGCCGGCATCGGCAGCGGCATGGGCAGCGAGAGCCAGGTCGGTGCGATCAGCGCCGCCCCGCTGGGCAACGCCGCGGTGCTGCCGATCAGCTGGATGTACATGCGCATGATGGGTTCGGCCGGCCTGCAGGCCGCGACCGAAACCGCGATCCTGTCGGCCAACTACGTGGCGGCGCGGCTGGCCGACCATTACGACATCCACTACAGCGGCAACGTCGCCGGCATCCGCGGTGGCGGCGTGGCGCACGAGTGCATCCTCGACCTGCGGCCGTTGAAGGAATCGACCGGTGGCGCCGACGGCATCAGCGCCGAAGACGTGGCCAAACGCCTGATCGACTACGGTTTCCACGCGCCGACCTTGAGCTTCCCGGTGGCCGGCACCTTGATGGTGGAGCCGACCGAAAGCGAATCGCTGCGTGAACTCGACCGCTTCTGCGACGCGATGATTGCAATCCGCGCCGAGATCGCCAGGGTTGAATCAGGCGAGTGGCCGCGCGATCAGAACCCGCTGAAGAACGCACCGCACACCGCGCAAGCCTTGCTCACCGCCGATTGGCCGCACGCTTATTCGCGTGAGGAGGCAGCCTACCCGCTCGCATCGCTCAGGCAGGCAAAGTATTGGTCACCGGTGGGGCGGGTCGACAACGTGTGGGGCGACCGGAATCTGATGTGCTCCTGCCCGCCAGTTTCTGACTACGCCGGCTGAGCCGGCGCTGATCGCTCCCTCGCCCCTCTGGGGAGAGGGTTGGGGTGAGGGGCCTGCAGTAAGAAGCCCGCCCCTCACTGCTCCAGAAACCGCTGCGCATCCAGCGCCGCCATGCACCCGGTGCCGGCGCTGGTGATGGCCTGGCGGTACACATGGTCCTGCACGTCGCCGGCGGCAAACACGCCGGGCACGCTGGTCATCGTGGCCATGCCGGCCAGGCCGCTCTTGGTGATGATGTAGCCGTCCTTCATCTCCAACTGGCCCTTGAAGATGTCGGTATTGGGCTGGTGGCCGATGGCGATGAAGCAGCCCTTGACGGCCAGTTCTGAAGTGGCGCCGCCTTGCGTGCTCTTCAGTCGCACGCCGGTCACGCCGCTCGCATCACCCAGCACTTCATCAAGCGTATTCCACAGGTGCAGCTGCATCTTGCCGACGGCAACCTTCTCGTGCAGCTTGTCGATCAAGATCGCCTCGGCGCGGAACTTGTCGCGCCGGTGGATCAGGTGCACCTTCGTGGCGATGTTGGACAGGTAGAGCGCTTCTTCGACCGCGGTGTTGCCGCCGCCGACGACACAAACTTCCTGGTCGCGGTAGAAGAAGCCGTCGCAGGTGGCGCAGCCGCTCACGCCGCGGCCCATGAAGGCCTGTTCGCTGGGCAGGCCGATGTACTTGGCCGAGGCGCCGGTGGCGATGATGAGGGCGTCGCAGGTGTAGCTTGCCGAGTCGCCTTTCAAGGTGAACGGCCGCTTCGAGAAATCGACCTCGTTGATGTGGTCGATCACGATCTGGGTGTTGAAGCGCTCGGCGTGCTTCTGGAAGCGCTCCATCAACTCAGGGCCTTGCACGCCGTCGACATCGGCGGGCCAGTTATCGACATCGGTGGTGGTCATCAGCTGCCCGCCCTGGGCGATGCCGGTGATGAGCACGGGCTTGAGATTGGCGCGTGCGGCGTACACCGCGGCGGAGTATCCGGCCGGGCCGGAACCGAGAATCAGGACCTTGGCGTGTTGGGGTGCAGACATGAAGTGATGGAGGTGGTGGTTTGGCGCATTATTTCAAGCTCAGCTTGACCGCGCTGGCGGCCATGCCCGAACCGACCCGATCGAGGTGTTCACCGAAGGCCTTGGCATTCTGGAAGCCGATGACGCGCGCCTGGCTCATCTCGTCGCCGGCCGGGGCGAAGAACAGCAATGCCGGCGGCCCGAACAAGCCGTACTTGCGCATCAGCGCCTTGTGTTCGGCGCTGTTGGCCGTCACGTCCACGCGCAGCAAGGTCAGATTGGCCAGTCGCTGGCGCACGGCAGCGTCGGTGAAGGTGAAGGCCTCCATTTCCTTGCAGGCCACGCACCAGTCGGCGTAGAAGTCCAGCATCACCGGGCGGACCGACGCCTGCACCGCGGCGTCGAGCCCGGCCAGGTTGGAGACGGTCTGGAAGTGCAGTTCGTCCTTCAGCGCCACCCGCGTGCCACCCGCCCCACCACCGGCCGCCAGGTGCTGCAGCGGCTGCAACAGGTCGCGCCCGCCGGAGGCCACGCCGGCCAGCTGCAGCGTGGCCAGCACCGCCAGCATCAGGCCGGCGCCTTTGGTCAATGCACGCCCAGGCGTCACGCCCTCGGGCAGGCGCTCGAACGCACCCAGGTACACCGCGCTGACCAGCAGCAGCGCCGCCACACAAAGCATCAGCACCCAACCCGGCAGCACCGGCGACACCAGCCACAGCGCCACGGCCAGCAGCATCACGCCGAAGAAGTGCTTCACGCGCTCCATCCACACGCCCGCGCGCGGCAGCAGCGAACCGGCCGACAGCCCCACCAGCAACAGCGGCACGCTCATGCCCGAGGCCAGCGCGAACAGCGCCACGCCCCCCAGCATCACGTCTTTGGTCTGGCTGATGTAGACCAGCGCGCCGGCCAGCGGCGCGGCCACGCAGGGCCCGACGATCAGCGCCGACAACCCGCCCATCAGGAACACACCGGCATGCTGGCCACCTTGCAGGTTGCCCGACCACTGCGTCACGCGCGTCTGCACGAAACCCGGCATCTGCAGTTCATACACGCCGAACATCGACAGCGACAGCAGCGCCAGCAGCAGCGCAAAGCCGCCGAGCACCCAGGCGTTCTGCAGCGCCGCGGCGAGGCCCTCGCCGGCCAGCCCCGCGGCCATGCCGAAGGCGGTGTAGACCAGCGCCATGCCGAGCGAATAGGCCAGCGCCAACCCGAAGCCGCGCGCACGCGACACATGGCCGGCCTGGCCGACGATGATCGATGACAGGATCGGGAGCATCGGCAGCACGCAGGGCGTGAAAGACAGCAGCAACCCGGCAAGCAGGAACACGCCGGCCACGGTAAGCAAGCTGCGCGATTGCAGGGCCTGCGCAAAACGGCCGGGCTCGGCGCCGACGGCGAGCGTGGTGGTGGCCGGCGCGGCGGCTGCGCTGGACGCGAGGCCGGTCCCCGCACCGCCCGGCGCGGCAAGGCTCATCGACGCGCCGCCGGTCGGCGTCCACGCCTCTGCCTGCGCTTCGGTCAGCAGGGTGAGGCGCATCGCCCCGCCCGAGCCTGGTTCGACCTTGAAGCTGCGCTGCATCGGCGGGTAACACAGCCCCTTGTCGGCACAGCCCTGGTTGCCCACCACCAGCTTGAATGCCGTCGCTGGCGCCTGCGCCAGACGGGCCACCAGCGTGGCCGATTCGCGGAAGTATTCGACGTCCTTCTGGAAGGTCTCGTCGAACTTGACCTTGCCCTTGGGCACCTGCAGCTCGCCAAGTTGCGCCGGATCGGGCTGCGTCTCGACGCTGAACTTCTCACCGTAGAGGTAGTAGCCGGGAGCGATGTCGAAGCGCACTTCGATGCGCCCACCCTCCGCAGCCCGGGCCGACAGCTTGAACGCCACCTCGGGGTCGAGGAACTCGTCGGCGGCACGCACGCCTGTATTCAGCGCCAACAAGGCGAACGTGGCCAGCAGAAGGAAGAGGCGGTTCATGAGGGTGTTTACCTTGGTGGATTCTATTCAGCCCAGCACCATGTCGGTGGCGTGGTGGTGCACCTGGCCGGCAGCGTCCACCGCGAGAAAGCCGACGCCCTGGCTGGCCAGAAAGGCCAGCGCATCGTCGCCCTTGAGCATGGCGACGGTCGTCAGCGCGCCAGCCGCCAGGCAGGCCGGTGCAAGCACGCTGACCGAGCGCCAGCCGTTCACCGGCCAGCCGGTGCGCGGGTTCAGCACGTGGCAGTAGCGCACGCCGGCGATGTCGAAGCAGCGTTCGTAGTCGCCGCTGGTGGCCAGCGCGCCGTGACTCAGCGCCAGAGTAGCCAGCAGCCGGTGCTCGTCGCGCGGGTGCTGGATGCCCAGCGACCACGGTAAGCCGCCCGGTCGTGGCCCGACCAGCCGAATGTCGCCGCCCAGGTTGACCATGCCGTGGCGCAGGCCCTGCTGCTGCAGCAAGGTGGCGGCGCGGTCGGCAGCGTATTCCTTGCCGAAGCCGCCGAAGTCGAGCTCCATGCCGGCGATCGGGAGTTCGATGCGCCGGTCTTTCCAGCGCACGTGCTGCCAGCCGACCAGCCCCAGCAGCGTGTCGATGTGGCCGGCCTCGGGCAGCCGCGCACTGCGGAAGTCCCAGGCCTTGCGCAAGGTGCCGGAGGTGGCATCGAACAGGCCGTCGCTGCTGGCGAACAAGGTGGCGGCAAAGTCGAGCAGGTGGGCCGTTTCGGCATCGACCTCGACCGCCTGCCCGCTGCCCGCCGCACCGTTGATGCGCGACACCACGCTGGCGGCCCGGTAGCGCGAGAACTTCGCTTCGATGCGATGCACCTCGGCAATCGCCAGCCGTGCCAGCGGCTCAGCCTTGCGCCGGCTCAGGCCGGCAATGCGCACCTCGCAGTCACAGGCCATCGCCGAGAACCGGAAGCCGATGTCTTCGGCTTCCTTCGCCAGCGCGCCCATGCCCTGCCCAGGCGCCGGCCTAGAACCTGTACCGTGCGCCGAACTGCACGAAGGTGGCCTTGAAGGTGTCCAGCCCCTTGGTGCCCTGCCCGCCCATCTTCCAGTCGCCGCGCTGCTCGTAGGCTTCGAGCTTGCCGTCCACGCTCCAGTCGGGTGTCAGTTTGTAGTCGGCCTTCAGCCCCACGGTCACGGCGCCGAAAGCCGACAGGCGCTGGTCGCCCGAATGCAGGCCTCCGGGCGCCACCGTCGGAATGATGATCTGCCCGCTCGAGTCGAGTTCGGGCGCGACGTAAAAACGCGCCGCGTTCTGGCTGTAGTAGCGCAGCGACGGCGTGAGCAGCAGGTCGTCGCCGAGCGGCTTGGCCCAATCGAGCTGAAAGCTGTGGGCCTTGATGCCGTAACTGTCGCGGTAGTAGCGGTAACCGCTGCGCAAGGTCGAACCGTCGCCCTCGAAGTGGTGGTTCCAGCGCGCCAGTGCCGCGGCCTGCTTGCGTGCTTCGGGGCGCTCGTCGAGCAGCTTGTACGGGTCGCTGTAGAAACCTTCGCCGGCGTTGAAGGTGACGTTCAACTGGACCAGGTCGGTCTTCGACAAGACCTGCGTCAACCCCACCAGCATTTCGCTTCCGCGCTTGCGCTGCGTTCCAGGCGGGTTGTTGACGGCGCCCGAGGTCGGCTTGATGGTGTCGTCCGAGCCGCCCACGCCGATGTTCCAGGTGGTGTTGTTGTCGGCCGTGGACCAGCGGCCGCCGAGCGAGATCGCCGTCGACGCGTAATCGTTCTCGCTCGAATGGCTCAGCCCGACCGAGTACGACGAACGGTCGTAGTAGCGCGTGACCTTCACATCACCCGCGGTGCGTCGTTCGCGCTGCACCGACGCACTGGACACAGCGCTCTGCCAGCGCGGCGTGGCGCCCGACAGGCTGTCGACCACCAGCGAACCTTCGACGGTCCAGTCGCGCCCGACCGGCGCCAGTACGTAGACCGACGGCGAATCGACCGTGATGCGCTTCAGGCCGGGTTGCGAGTCCTGGTAGTGCAGGTGCTTGATCGCGATGACGCCCTTTTCCGGCGCGCCTTGCGCATGCGCCGGTGTCTGCCACACACCGGGCAGCGCCAGCGCGGCCAGCACGATCGCGCCGGAGGCACCCGCGGGAGTGCGCCGAATCGACGCAGCCGAGGCCGCCATGGCCACACGATGGCGGTTCTTCTTCATGCTGGAAGCATTCATGTGTGCCCGTTCAGTTGCAACCGCAGCCGCCGCCGCCCACGCCATAACCCCCCGAGGCGTTTTCCTTGCTGGAGTAGATGTGCTGCTGGTAGCGCTCGTCGAGCACATCGCCGCCCAACGTCATCTCGGGCTTGGCCAGGTTGCCCTTCTCCCAGGCTTGCGGCGGCGCGAAGGCGCAGCCAGCCAGGGCGGCGACGCCAAGCAGCAAGGCAAGACGCATCGACATGGATGATTCCTCGGGTGTTTTCATTTGGTGAGTGTGCCCAGTGCGGCGGCAAATTTGGCTTCGAGTTCCTTGCGGTCTTCGTCCTTGAATCCTTGGTGGATCGCGAGGACTTTACCGTCCGGGCCGATCAGCACCGAGGTTGGCATGCCCTTCACGCCGAAGTGCCGGGCCAAGTCGCCCTTGGAATCGAAGCCGACGCTGAACCTGGCCGGCAGCTGGGCAAGAAACTGGTCGGCGTCGGCGCGCTTGGCGTCGAGGTTGACGCCGACGATCTGCAGACCTTTGTCGCCGTACTTGCTCTGCATCTCGTTCATCCACGGGAACGATTGCCGGCACGGGCCGCACCACGATGCCCAGAAATCCACATACACCACCTTGCCCTTGAGCTTGGACAGGCGCTCGGCGCCAACGCCCAGTTCGACGTCTGGAGCAGCCTGGCCCGGGTTCAGCGCCAGCGCGGGCAAGCTGGGCAAGGCCAGCGCAACGGCAGCTGCAAGTGCGAGGCTCGCGGACTTCAGGGGGTGGGTGACGATCGTGCGCATCAAGAGGTCCTCCGGTTGAATAACGTTCACGGTAGGCGGTGTGCCCCAGCCCCGGGAAAGCAATTGTTGCAGCGTGGTGTGACCCCTGCGTCTGCGCTTGCTGACCCTTGGCCCGCGTGCGCCGATCGGCTTTCTGGCCTGCCGCCACGGCGACCGTTGCGGTGACCGTTACGCGCCCGCACCGTTGCCCGCCTGTTTGTTACACAAGAGGGCTGTCATTCGAGCTTTCATCGCGGCGCTTGCCGAAACGGCACTGCTCGTCTACAGTCCGACCGTTCATTGACCGATCGGTCGATGAATTGTTTGCGCCACCGAACCGGGCGCCCTGACCCCCACCGATGCTTGCCGGAACTCACCATGTCCCACCCCGCGCCGCTGGTCCTGAAGCAACAAGAGGGTGCCGTGCTGACCCTCGCGCTGAACCGCCCACAGGCGCTGAACAGCTTCAACGGCGACATGCACGACCAGTTGCTGGGCGAACTGAAGGCTGCGGCCAACGCCCCCTCGGTGCGCTGCCTGGTGCTGACTGGCACCGGGCGCGGCTTTTGCGCCGGGCAGGACCTGTCGGACGCCGAGATCGCGCCCGACCTGACGCCCGGCGCCACGCAGAAGAACATCGGCCACCTGATCGACCTGCGCTACAAGCCGCTGGCAATGCTGCTGGCGGACTTTCCGGTGCCGGTGCTGGCCTCGGTGAACGGCGTGGCGGCCGGCGCCGGCGCGAACCTGGCGCTGACCTGCGACATCGTGATCGCCGCGCGTTCGGCCTCGTTCATCCAGGCCTTCTCGAAGATCGGGCTGATCCCCGACGTCGGCGGCACCTGGCTGCTGCCGCGCCTGGTCGGCCGCGCCAACGCGCTGGCGCTGGCGATGCTGGGCGACAAGCTGCCGGCCGAACAGGCCGAGCGCATGGGCATGATCTGGCGCTGCGTTGACGATGCCGCGTTGGCCGCCGAGACCAAGGCAGTCGCCGAACGGCTGGCCGCGATGCCAGCGCGCGCACTGGCCGAGACGCGCCGCGCGATGGCCCGCTCCGACCGCATGAGCCTGTCCGAGGCGCTGAGCATGGAGGCCGAGGTGCAAGGCAAACTGGGCATGAGCCACGACTACCTTGAAGGCGTGAGCGCGTTCTTCGCCAAGCGCGCGCCCGCCTTCAGCGACCGTTGAGCACTTTGCCATGGACACCGACCCGACCGAAGCCCAGGCCCTGTCCCTGGCGCAGACCGTGGCAGAACAAGTGCGCGACAGCATGTTCCGCACCGACGCCGCCGCCCACGCACTGGGCATGCGCGTGCTGTCGATTTCGCCCGGCCACGCCAGCGTGGCGATGACGGTGCGCGCCGACATGCTCAACGGTTTCGGCATTTGCCAGGGTGGGCTGATCACGACCTTGGCCGACATGGCCTTCGCCTACGCCTGCAACTCGTACAACGAGCTGACCGTGGCCTCGGGCTTCGACGTGGACCTGCTCGCGCCGGCGCACACCGGCGATGAACTGCTGGCGCGCGCCGGTGTGGTCTCGCAAGCGGGTCGCATGGGCGTATACGACGTGGACGTGCGCAACCAGGTCGGCGAACGGGTGGCAGTGTTTCGCGGCCGCTCGTACCGCCTCAAGGGCAAGCCGGTCGTGGCTTGACGGGCGGCTGGTCTGAGACTGAACACTGCATCCACGGAGACCCGACCATGCCCGTCAAGCGCCCCTCACCCGACGAGCTGGAGCCGATCGAGACCGCCAGCCGCGACGAACTGCAGGCCCTGCAACTGCGGCGCTTGAAGTGGTCGCTGCAACACGCCTACGACAACGTGCCGCACTACCGCGCCGCGTTCGAACAGCGCGGCGTGCACCCGGGCGACCTGAAATCGCTGGCCGACCTGGCGAAGTTCCCGTTCACCACCAAACAAGACCTGCGCGCCAATTACCCGTTCGGCATGTTCGCGGTGCCGCGCGAGCAGGTGGTGCGGGTGCATGCGTCGTCCGGCACCACCGGCAAGCCGACCGTGGTGGGCTACACGCAGGCCGACATCGACACCTGGGCGAACCTGATGGCGCGCTCGATCCGCGCCTCGGGCGGGCGGCGCGGCGACATCGTGCACGTGGCCTACGGTTACGGACTGTTCACCGGCGGCCTGGGCGCGCACTACGGCGCCGAGCGGCTGGGCTGCACGGTGATCCCGATGTCGGGCGGGCAGACCGAGAAGCAGGTGCAGCTCATCAACGACTTCAAGCCGCACATCATCATGGTCACGCCGAGCTACATGCAGGTGATCATCGAAGAGTTCCGCCGCCAGGGGCTGGACCCGCGCCAGATGTCGGTGCAGGTCGGAATCTTCGGCGCCGAGCCGTGGACCGAGGCGCTGCGCCGCGAGGTGGAGACCGGCGCCGACATCGACGCGGTAGACATCTACGGCCTGAGCGAGGTGATGGGGCCGGGCGTGGCCAACGAGTGCATCGAATCGAAAGACGGCCCGGTGATCTGGGAGGACCACTTCTACCCCGAGATCATCGACCCCGACACCGGCGAAGTGCTGCCCGAAGGAAGCGAGGGCGAACTGGTGTTCACGACCTTGAGCAAGCAGGCGCTGCCGGTGGTTCGCTACCGCACGCGCGACCTGACACGGCTCTTGCCGCCCACCGCACGAAGCATGCGCCGCATGGGCAAGATCGTCGGGCGCAGCGACGACATGCTGATCATCCGCGGCGTCAACGTGTTCCCCACGCAGATCGAGGAGCTGGTTCTGCAGCACGGGCGACTGGCCGGGCAGTACCAGATCGTCGTCACGCGCGACGGGCCGCTGGATGCGATCGAGGTGCGCTGCGAGTTGCAGAGCGCGGGATCGGAGCTGATCGCGGTCGAGGCCGCGCAGTGGCTGCAGCAGCGCATCAAGACGATGATCGGCGTGAGCGCGCAGGTGCACGTTGGCGCACCCGATTCGATCGAACGCACCTTGGTCGGCAAGGCACGCCGAGTCATCGACAAACGACCGAAAGGCTGAAGACATGTACACCCAAGCGATGGACACGATGGCCCGCGAAGCGAAATCGCAGGTCCAGGCCGTCAAGTCCGCCGAAGAACAAGCCCGCGAGGCTGCCTTCGAAGCCCGCATCGAAGCCGGCGACTTCATCGAGGCGAAAGACTGGATGCCTGAGCACTACCGCAAGACGCTGGTGCGACAGATCAGCCAGCATGCCCACTCCGAGATCGTCGGCATGTTGCCCGAGGGCCACTGGATCAGCCGCGCGCCCACGCTCAAGCGAAAGGCGATCCTGCTCGCCAAGGTGCAGGACGAAGCCGGCCATGGCCTGTACCTGTACGCCGCCGCCGAGACGCTGGGCGTGTCGCGCGACGAGCTGGTGGCGGCCCTGCACTCGGGCCGCGCCAAGTACAGCTCGATCTTCAACTACCCGACGCTGAGCTGGGCCGACGTGGGCGTGATCGGCTGGCTGGTCGACGGCGCGGCGATCATGAACCAGGTGCCGTTGTGCCGTTGTTCGTACGGCCCGTACGCACGCGCGATGGTGCGGGTGTGCAAGGAAGAGTCGTTCCACCAGCGCCAGGGCTTCGAGTCGCTCCTGACGATGATGACCCACGGCACGCCGCAGCAGCACGAGATGGTGCAGGACGCGGTGAACCGCTGGTGGTGGCCGTCGCTGATGATGTTCGGCCCGCCGGATGCCGAATCGACCCACAGCACCCAGTCGATGCGCTGGGGCATCAAGCGCAATTCGAACGACGAGCTGCGCCAGAGCTTTGTCGATGCCTGCGTGCCGCAAGCGAAGCTGCTCGGCGTGACCCTGCCCGACCCGGACCTGACGTGGAACGAGGCGCTGGGCCAGCACGACTTCGGCGCGATCGACTGGACCGAGTTCTGGAACGTCGTCAACGGCCACGGTCCGTGCAACAGGGAACGACTGGCGGCGCGCGTGAAGGCCTGGGACGACGGTGCCTGGGTGCGCGAGGCGGCGCTGGCGCATGCGGCCAAGCGGGCTGCGCGTGACGCACTGGCGCAGGCCGCCTGAAACTTCGAGGACCTTAGACATGAACTCTGAATGGCCCCTGTGGGAAGTGTTCATCCGCAGCAAGAGCGGCCTGGATCACAAACATTGCGGCAGCCTGCACGCAAGCGATTCGGCGATGGCGATCCAGCTCGCGCGCGACGTCTACACCCGCCGCCAGGAAGGCACCAGCGTGTGGGTGGTGCGCTCGGACCAGATCGTTGCGAGCGACCCCGACAGCAAGGACATGTACTTCGCGCCCGCCGAAGACAAGGTCTACCGCCACCCGACCTTCTACAAGCTGCCGGCCGACCTGGACCACATGTGAACGCTATTGCAAGTCAGGCCCCCCAGGCCACTCAGTCGAACCCCGTCGCCGCCGCTTACATGCTGCGCATCGCCGACTCGTGCCTGGTACACGGCCAGCGCCTGGCCGAATGGTGCGGCCATGCGCCGGTGCTCGAAGAAGACATCGCGCTGACCAACATCGCGCTCGACCACATCGGCCAGGCGCGCCTGACCCTGACGCTCGCAGGCCAGCTCGAAGGCCGCGGCCGCGACGAAGACGCGCTGGCCTACCAGCGCCTGGAGCGCGACTTCCGCAATGTGACGATGCTGGAGCTGCCGAACGGCGATTTCGCACGCACCTTGCTGCGCTGCTTCCTGTGGTCCGGCTTCATGGGTGTGCTGTGGTCGGCGCTGGTTGACTCGGCCGACGAGCAGCTCGCAGCCATTGCTGCCAAGAGCCTTAAGGAGTGCCGCTACCACCAGCGCCACACCGCCGACTGGGTCGTGCGCCTGGGCGACGGCACCGACGAATCGTCGCGCCGCATGCAGCAGGCGCTGAACGAGTTGTGGGCTTACACGGCCGAATGGTTTGCCGACGACGAGGTGGACGCGGCCGCCGCAAGCCGCCGCCTGGGCCCGCCCTGGAGCAGCCTCAAGACGGCCTGGCTTGGCTCGGTGATGCCGGTACTGCAAGAGGCAACCCTGGTGGTGCCGACCGACACGTCGTTCCTGTCGTCGGGCAAACGCGGCATTCACTCCGAGCACATGGGCCTCTTGCTGGCCGAGATGCAAGCGCTGCCGCGCGCTTTTCCGGGGGCGGTGTGGTGAGCGAGTTGTTGGCCCCGTCGCTAACGGTGGCGAACGCCTGGGCCGTGCTGCAGCAGGTGCTCGACCCGGAGGTTCCGGTGCTGTCGGTGGTCGAGCTTGGCATCGTGCGCGATGTGGCCATTGAAGGTGCTGTGGTGACCGTGACCGTCACGCCCACCTACTCCGGCTGCCCGGCCACCGAAATGATCCGGGACTCGATCGTCGCCGCGCTGCAGGCCGCGGGCGCCGAACAGGTCGCCGTACGCATGCAACTTGCCCCGGCCTGGACGACCGACTGGATCGCCCCCGCGGCGGCCGAGAAACTGCGCCGCTACGGCATTGCGCCGCCGCACCTGGCCGGCGCGCCGCTCGGTGCTCAGCCGCTGCGCTTTCACCCGCGCGACTTGCATTGCCCGCGTTGCGACAGCACGCACACCGAACAGCTCTCGGCCTTCGGCTCCACCGCCTGCAAGGCGCTGTACCGCTGTCTGGATTGCCGCGAACCGTTCGACTACTTCAAGCCGATCTGATGAGCATCTCGTTCCATCCGCTGCGCGTGGCCAGCCGACACACCGATGCCGATGCGCTGGTGGTCGGTTTCGACGTGCCACCCAAGCTGCGCGAGACCTTTGCCTTCACGCCCGGCCAGTACCTGACCTTGCGCGCGATGGTGGGCGGCGAAGACCTCCGCCGCTCGTATTCGATCTGCAGCGCGCTTGACGATGCGAGCCTGCGCGTGGGCATCCGCCTGCTGCCCGGTGGCGCGTTCTCTGGCTGGGCCGCCGACGCACTGCAAGTCGGCCAGACGCTCGACGTGCTGCCGCCGCAAGGCCACTTCTTCGTACCGCTGGACGCCGCGGCGCGCCGCCACGTGCTGTTCATTGCCGCCGGCAGCGGCATCACGCCGATGCTGTCGCTGATCAAGACGATGCTCGCGCGCGAGCCGCACAGCCGCTGCACCCTGATCTACGGCAACCGGCGTCTGGCCAGTACTATGTTCCGCGAGGAACTCGACGACCTGAAGAATCGTCATGTGTCGCGCCTGAGCATCCACCACGTCTTCTCGCGCGAAAGCCAGGACGCTGCGCTGTTCAACGGCCGGCTCGACGGGCACCGCCTCGAGACCTTCCTGAACACGCTGGTGCCCGCTGCCACGGTGGACGAAGCCTTCGTCTGCGGCCCGGCCGGCATGATCGACGACGCCGTCACCGCACTCGCGAACACTGGGGTGGACGCCGAACACGTGCACGTCGAGCGTTTCGGCGACGTGAATGCAGCGACCGCCCACCACGTGGAGGCGCGCGACACCGACCACGCGCAGGTCACGCTGGTGATCGACGGCATGGGCCGCGATGTGGAGTTCCGCCTCAGCGACCCGTCGATCCTGGACGCCGCGCGGCGCAGCGGGCTGGACGTGCCTTACGCCTGCAAGGCAGGAGTGTGTTCCACCTGCAAAGGCAAGCTGCTCGAAGGCGAAGTGCGCATGGATCGCAACTTCGCGCTCACGCCGGCCGAGGTGGCGCAGGGCTTCGTGTTGTGCTGCCAGTCGCACCCGTTGACGAGCAAGGTCGTCATCACCTTGGACCAGCGCTGATCGGGCAACAAGGATGGCGCGCTCGCGTTCGGCCCATTTCGACGGCAACCGCGAGAGCATTCTTCGCGCAGCCGCCGAGTTGTTCGCCGCCCAAGGCTACCCCGGTACGTCGATGAACGACCTGGCGCGCGCCTGTGGCATCTCCAAACCACTGCTGTACCACTACGTGAGCGACAAGTACCAGTTGCTGCTGGAGATCACCGAAGGCCACGTCAGCCGGCTCGAAGCGCTGGTGGCCGAGGTGAGCGCGCTCAAGCTGGGCCCGCAAGACGCATTGCGCCAGTTGATCGCGCGCTTCGTGCAGGAATATGCGCTGGCCCGCCACGACCATGGTGTGCTGACGCAGGACGTGAAGTTCCTCAGCCCGGCCGACCGCGAGCGGGTGCTGGGCATCGAGCGCCAGGTCGTCGGCGCGTTTGCGCGCGCCATCACGATGGCCCGGCCGGAGCTCAAACGCGGCGCGCTGGACAAGCCGCTGACCATGCTGCTGTTCGGCATGATCAACTGGATGTTCACCTGGCTGCGCCCGGACGGGCCGCTGACCCACGAGCAGATGGCGCCGATCGTGGCCGACCTGTTTCTGGGCGGGCTCGGCGCGGTTCAAGCGCCGCAGCCGGCAAAATCACGCGAGCAGGTTCTTGCCGGTCCCTGACCTCACCCCTCTGATTCCCGTTCCGCTCCCTGGAGACAGACCCTTGAAAACCAATCTCAAACACGCCGCCGCACTGGCGCTGCTGGCCACCAGCCTGGCGGCCGTGGCCGACATCAACGTCGGCGTCACCGTGTCCGCCACCGGCCCGGCCGCGTCGCTCGGCATCCCCGAGAAGAACACCATCGCGCTGATGCCGCAGACGATCGCCGGCCAGAAGGTGAACTACATCGTGCTCGACGATGCATCGGACACCACCGCCGCCGTCAGCAACGCACGCAAGCTGATCACCGAGCACAAGGTCGATATCGTGCTCGGCTCGACCACCACGCCGAACTCGCTGGCGATGATCGACGTGGTGGCCGAAGCGCAGACGCCGATGATCTCGATGGCTGCGTCAGCGCGCATCGTCGAGCCGGTCGATGCGAAAAAGCGCTGGGTCTTCAAGACGCCGCAGAACGACATCATGATGTCGCTCGCGATCGTCACGCACATGCACAACATCGGCGTCAAGACAGCCGCCTTCATCGGCTTTGCCGACGCCTACGGCGAGGGCTGGTACCAGGAGTTCATCAAGATCGCCGCAATCAAGGGCATCCAGGTGGTGGCCAGCGAACGTTATGCGCGCACCGACACCTCGGTGACGGGGCAGGTGCTCAAGATCATCGCGGCCAAGCCCGACGCGGTGCTGATCGGCGCCTCGGGCACGCCCGCCGCGCTGCCGCAGAAAACGCTGAAAGAGCGCGGCTACACCGGCCGCTACTACCAGACCCACGGCGTGGCCAATGCCGACTTCCTGCGCGTGGGCGGCAAGGACGTGGATGGCACCTACCTGCCCGCCGGCCCGGTGTTGGTGGCCGAACAATTGCCGCCCAACCACCCGGCGCGCAAATCGGCCCTGGCCTATATCGCCACGTATGAAGCGGCCCATGGCAAAGGCTCGGTGTCCACGTTCGGGGCGCATGCCTGGGACACCGGGTTGCTGCTGGCCGCCGCGGTACCCACGGCACTGAAGAAGGCGCAGCCGGGAACGGCGGAATTTCGTGCGGCGTTGCGGGATGCGCTTGAGCAGATCAAGGAGCTGCCCGGCGCGCACGGCATCTTCAACATGTCGCCCACCGACCACCTGGGGCTGGACCAGCGCGCCCGCGTGATGGTGAAAATCGAGAACGGCGCCTGGAAGTACCAACCTTGATCCGCGGCGGCGCGGGCCTCTGATGCAGCGCTTCGACGCCGCGATCATCGGCGCCGGCGCTGCCGGGCTGCATTGCGCCGCCATGGCCGGCCAGCTCGGCCTGAAGGTGCTGCTGGTCGACCATGCCGAGAAGGTGGCCGAGAAGATCCGCATCTCCGGCGGCGGGCGTTGCAATTTCACCAACCTGCACACGGCGCCCGGCAACTTCCTGTCGAACAACCCCGACTTCTGCCGCTCGGCGCTCGCCCGCTACACGCCGCAGGACTTCATGACGCTGATGCAGCGGCACCGCATTGCCTGGCATGAAAAGCACAAGGGCCAGCTGTTCTGCGACGAATCGAGCGACGACGTCATCCGCATGTTGCTCAGTGAGTGCGAACAAGGTGGCGTGACCCGCTGGCAACCTTGTGTGGTGCAGGTGGTGCGTTCTGCCGACGCAGGTTTCGAGCTGGACACCGACCGCGGTCCGGTGCATGCCACCAGGCTGGTGGTCGCCACCGGTGGCCTGTCGATCCCGAAGATCGGCGCCAGCGACTTCGGCTACCGGCTGGCGCGCCAGTTCGGCCACCGCATCATCGAGACGCGCCCCGCGCTGGTACCGCTGACCTTCGACGCGGCGGCCTGGGCGCCGTTCGTCGCGCTGGCCGGGCTGTCGCTGCAGGCCCGGGTGCGCAGCGGCGGCGGCAAGGCGTCGGGCGAGTTTCTGGAAGACCTGCTGTTCACCCACCGTGGCATGAGCGGGCCGGCCATCCTGCAGATCTCGAGTTACTGGCGGCCGGGCAGCCCGTTGCATATCGACCTGCTGCCCGAGCTGGAGCTGGAGACGCTGTTGATCGCGGCCAAGCGCCAGTCGCAGCGCAAGCTCGGCAACGAGCTGGCCGAGCTGATGCCGCGCCGCTTGGCCGAGACCTGGCTCGCCGCGTTGCCGAACCTGTCGAATCTTTCTCAGCGCCCGCTGGCCGAACAGCGCGACCGCGACCTGGCGGCGCTGGCCCGGCAACTCCACGACTGGGCGCTGGTGCCCAGCGGCACCGAGGGCTACCGCAAAGCCGAGGTCACCGCCGGCGGCGTGGACACGGCCGAGCTCAGCTCGCAAACGCAGCAGAGCCGGCGTGTGACCGGGCTGTACTTCATCGGCGAGGTGGTCGACGTGACCGGCTGGCTGGGTGGCTACAACTTCCAGTGGGCCTGGGCCAGCGCAGCCGCCTGCGCACGCGCCATGGCGGCGACCGAATAAGTGCCTGCACAGCAAATTTGCGCAGGCTGCGCGGCCGGCATATAATTCCGCTCTTTACCAAGTTCCAACCACCGATTCATACATGACTACGATTCGCGTCAAAGAAAACGAGCCGTTCGATGTGGCACTGCGCCGCTTCAAGCGCACCATCGAAAAACTCGGCCTGCTGACCGATCTGCGTGCCCGCGAGTTCTACGAAAAGCCCACCGCCGAACGCAAGCGCAAGAAAGCAGCCGCCGTCAAGCGCCACTTCAAGCGCGTTCGCAGCATGCAATTGCCGAAGAAGTTGTTCTGAACCTGCGCTGAAGCCACGGCAAGCGCCTGGAAAGCCCGCCGCACGCGGGCTTTTTTGTGCCTGATCCGCCCCGATCCCAGAGCGAAGGAGCCGCCATGACCCTCAAGGAACGCATCACCGAAGACATGAAGGCCGCCATGCGCGCAAAAGACGCGCCGCGCCTGCTGACGATCCGTGGCCTGCTGGCGGCCTGCAAGCAGCGCGAGGTCGATGAACGCATCAAGCTGGACGACGCCGCCATCATCGCCATCGTCGACAAGCTGATCAAGCAGCGCAAGGACTCGATCAGCCAGTTCGGCGCCGCCAATCGCACCGACCTGGTCGACAAGGAAGCGGCCGAGTTGCTGGTGCTGGAGGGCTACCTGCCGCAGCGCCTGAGCGCGGCCGAGATCGCCACCGAAGTGGCGGCCATCGTCGCCGATCTGGGCGCCGCCGGCCCCGGCGACATGGGCAAGGTGATGGGCGCGGTCAAGGCGCGCCTGGCCGGCAAGGCCGACATGGGCCTGGTCTCGGCCGCCGTGAAACAGGCCTTGAATCGCTGAATCCGCACCCCCCCAAGGAAAGCCGGCCATGATTGCCCCTTACGTTCAACAACTCAGCGCCGACGTGTGCGTGGCGCCCCAGCTCGAACCCTCCGCGATGGCCTGGGCCGCGCAGGCCGGGTTCAAGAGCGTCATCAACAACCGGCCCGACTTTGAGGAAGGCCCCGATCAGCCGACCAGCGCCGCGATGGAGGCGGCGGCGCAGGCGGCCGGTCTGGCGTACGCGTTCCTGCCGGTGAGCCCGGGCTACCAGAGCCCCGAAGAGATCGCTGGCTTCGCCACGCTGCTGGCGACCCTGCCCAAACCGATCCTGGCGTTCTGCCGCTCGGGTACGCGGTCGGGCAGACTCTATCGAGCCGCCATCGAGCGCTGAACCGGGCCCTCGTCGCCCCCGGCTTGCAGGGGCGCTAGGGAAATGTCCCCGGCCGCGCGCGTGCCGCGCGCTCGTACACTCCGCTGCGCCACATTCGGCATTCGAGAACGGCTCGCATGAACGCTCTGCTTTCCCTTGCCAAGCTCATCGACAGCATCAACGACCGGTTCGGTGACATTGCCAAGTGGGCCGTCATCACGTCGTGCTTCATCAGTGCGTTGAATGCAATCGTTCGCTACGCGCTGGACTACAGCTCCAACGCCTTCCTCGAGATCCAGTGGTATCTGTTTGCGGTTTGCGTGATGCTCGGCGCCGCGCAGGTGCTGCGCGTGAACGAACATGTCCGGGTCGATGTGATCTATGGCCTGTTCTCAGGGCGTGTCCAGGCCCTGATCGACCTGGCCGGCTTGCTGTTCTTCCTGGTGCCCGGCATGCTGGTGCTGATCTATTACGCATGGCCGCTGTTCATCAACATGTACAACACCGGCGAAATGTCGAGCAACGCCAGCGGCTTGATTCGTTGGCCGGCAATGCTGACGCTGCCGCTGGGCTTTGCGCTGGTGCTGGCCCAGGGCGTTTCCGAGATCATCAAGCGCCTGGCGTGGCTGGCCCACAGGTACGAAGGTGACTTCCACTACGAGAGGCCGCTTCAATGAGCATGGAGACCTTCGCCCCGCTGATGTTCGCGGGGCTCATTGCGGTGCTGCTGATCGGCTTCCCGGTCGCGTTTTCGTTGACGGCGCTGCCGCTCAATGTGTTCGGCATCCTGTCCAACGATCTGCTGCTGGCGATCCCGTTCTTCACGCTGATGGGCACGATCCTCGAGAAGTGCGGCCTGGCCGAAGACATGCTCGACTCGATGGGCCAGTTGTTCGGCCCGGTGCGCGGCGGCCTGGGCTACTCGGTGATCATCGTCGGCTTCATCCTGGGGGCGATCACCGGCACGGTGGCCGGCCAGGTGATCGCGATGGCGATGATCTCGCTGCCGGTGATGATGCGCTGGGGCTACAACATGCGCTACGCCACCGGCGTGCTGGCAGCGTCGGGCACGATCACGCAGTTGGTGCCGCCGTCGCTGGTGCTCATCGTGCTGGCCGACCAATTGGGCAAGCCGGTGGGCGACATGTACAAGGGCGCCTGGGGCCCGGCGATCTTGCAGGTGCTGCTGTTCGCAGCCTACACATTTCTGCTGGCACGCATTCGCCCCGAACACGTGCCGGGAGTGCCGAAGACGGCGCGCACGCTGCAAGGGTGGGCCCTGTGGTCCAAGTGCCTGCGCGGCATCGTCCCCTCGGCCGTGCTGATCTTCACCGTGCTCGGAAGCATGGGTGGCCTGCCCGGCATGGACCATGCCATCGCCACGCCGACAGAAGCCGGGGCCATGGGCGCAGTCGGGGCCTTCATCCTGGCAGCGCTGCACAAGCGGCTGACCTTTGACCTGCTCAAGTCGGCCATGCTGAGCACGATGCGCCTGACCGCGATGGTGGTCTTCATCCTGATCGGCTCGCGCGTTTTCGCGCTCGTGTTTCAGGGCGTCGACGGTGGCAAATGGATCGAGCACATGCTGGCCGGCCTGCCGGGAGGACAGCTGGGCTTTCTGATCGCCGTCAACATCTTCATCTTCTTCCTGGCGTTTTTCCTCGACTTTTTCGAGATCGCCTTCATCATCATCCCGTTCCTGGCGCCGGTGGCGGCAAAGATGGGCATCGACCTGGTCTGGTTCGGCGTGATGATCTGCGTGAACATGCAGACCAGCTTCATGCACCCGCCGTTCGGCTTCGCGCTCTTCTACCTTCGCGGCATCTCCGACACGCTCTACAAGAACAAGTCGATTCCGCGCAAGGTCGAGTCGCGAGACATTTACATGGGCGCCATCCCGTTCATCATCATTCAGCTCATGCTGGTGGCGGTGGTGATCTTCTTCCCGCAAACGGTGACGGTGTTCCTCGACAAGGAGAAGGTGCTCGACCTGAACAAGGCCGGCGAAGCGATCGAGCAGATGGGCGGCGGCCGGACGCACACGGCTCCGACCGCGCCAGACGCTGCCCCGGGCGGTCTGCCGGCCTCCGGCGCCAGTGCGGCGGACGAAGATCCCATGGATGCGGTTAAACGGGCGCTCGAGCAGGACAAGGGGAAGAAGTAGCGCCGTGGCCGCGTGACCATGGGAATCAGCACCCCGAAATGAAGAAGGGCCGCGGCATTCACCGCGGCCCTTCTCGCTTCAATGCCGCAGACTACAGCTTGGCACTCTGCATGTAGTCGTCGAAGCCGGCTTCGGTGAAACGGAACCACAGGTTCGCGTCGCGCCGGAATGCCGAGAAGTCTTCATAGACCTTTTTCCAGGCCGGATTGGTCGCCGACAACTCCGAGTACAACGCCATCGATTCCTTGAAGGCTGCGTCCAGGAAGTCTTTCGGGAAGCGGAACAGCTTGGTGCCGCCGGCCACCAGGCGCTTCAGCGCGGCAGCATTTCGACCGTCGTACTTGGCCTGCATGTCGATGTGCGCATAGGCGGCAGCGGCTTCGATGATGGCCTTGTACTCGGCCGACAGCCCGTCGTAGGCCTTGGTATTGACGTGCAGGTCAAGCTGCGGGCCACCTTCCCAGTAGCCGGGGTAGCCGTAGTACTGGGCGATCTTCTGGAAGCCGAGCTTCTCGTCGTCATAGGGGCCCACCCACTCGGCCGCATCGATCGTGCCCTTTTCCAGTGCGGTGTAGATCTCGCCGCCGGGAATGTTGGCGGCCACGCCACCAATGCGCTCGAACACCTTGCCGCTGAAGCCGCCGGTGCGGAACTTCACGCCCTTGATGTCGGCCAGCGACTTGACCTCCTTGCGCCACCAGCCGCCCATCTGTGCCCCGGTGTTGCCCATCGGGAAGCTGATGATGTTGAAGTTGCGATAGAACTCGCGCATCAGCTTCAGGCCGTTGCCTTCGTACATCCAGGCAGTCATCTGGCGGCTGTTCAGGCCGAACGGAATCGCGCAGCCCAGCGCGAAAGTCGGGTCCTTGCCGAAGTAGTAGTAGGGCGCTGTGTTGGCGCACTCGACGGTGCCGTTCTGGATGGCGTCGACCGTGCCGAACGCCGGCACGATTTCACCGGCAGCGTGCGTGGAGATCACGAACTTGCCACCCGTCATGTCGCTGACATGCTTCGCAAATACATCGCAAACGCCGAACAGCGTGTCGAGCGACTTCGGGAAGCTCGAGGTCATGCGCCAGCGGATGGCGGCCTGGGCGTGCACGATCGCCGGCGCTGCACCGGCGGCCAGTACTCCGGCCAGGCCGGTTTGTCGAATAAAGGAACGACGTTCCATCTGCTGACTCCTTTGAAATGCCAAAAAAACGTGTCACTCGGGACGCGCCGAATTCTAGAAGCACGGTCTCAGACCCCCGCCGAGTGTTTACCCGTGACACGCCAGGCCGCGTCGGACCTGCCGCCACGGGCTGTGACAGCCTGCACGTTTGGGGTGCGCGCGGCTCAGGTTCCGGCGATTTTCATGCGCTCGATCAGCACCGAGCCGGTGGTCTTGGAGCCCATCGTGTAGGCATCGGCGCCGACGGCTGCGATGTGCTTGAACATGGTGCGCAAATTGCCGGCGATGGTGATCTCGTGCACCGGGTACTGCAGGCGCCCACCTTCGACCCAGAAGCCGGCCGCACCGCGCGAATAGTCGCCGGTCACGTAGTTCACGCCCTGCCCCATCAGCTCGATCACGAACAGGCCGCGGCCGAGCTTGCGCAGCATCGCGTCGAGGTCGTCCGCCGGGTCGGTCAGGCGGCTGGTCAGCGTGAGGTTCTGCGAGCCGCCAGCGTGGCCGGTGGTGCGCAGGCCGAGCTTGCGCGCCGAGTAGGTGGACAGGAAATAGCCCTGCACCTCCCCCTGGCGCACCACGTCGCGCGGCCGCGTGAGCACGCCTTCGTCGTCGAACGGCGCACTGCCCTTGCCTTTAAGGACGTGCGGATCTTCGCGCACGTCGATGTGTTCGGGCAGCACGCGCGTGCCCAGGCTGTCGAGCAGGAAGGTGGACTTGCGGTACAGCGACCCGCCGCTGGTGGCCTGCACGTACGCGCCCAGCAGGCCCGACGCCAGCGTGGCCTCGAACAGCACCGGCACTTCGCAGGTGGGCAGCCGGCGCGAGTTCAGGCGCGCCAGCGACCGTTCGGCGGCATACCGACCCACCGCCTCGGGTGCGGCCATCTCTTGCGGAGCGCGCATCGAGGTGTACCAGGAGTCGCGCTGCATCTGCTCGCCGCCGCGGCCGGGCAGTGAGGCGATCGGCGCGACCGACAGCGAATGGCGCGAACTGGCAAAGCCACCCCGAAACCCGCGGCTGTTGCCGGAGAAGAAGTGCGACTGCTGGGCCGACACGCCGGCACCCTCGGAGTTGGTGATGCGCCGATCCACCGCCAGCGCTGAAGCTTCGCAGCGCAACGCCAGTTGAACCGCACGCTCGGCGTCGATGTCCCAGGGATGGAACAGGTCGAGGTCGCGCCGTGCAGCATCGCCCAGCGCCATGTCGGCTTCGTCGGGCAGGCCGGCGGCCGGGTCTTCGGCGGTGAATCGGGCAATGTCGTGCGCCGCACGCACGGTCTGCTCGAGCGCGGCGCGCGAAAAGTCAGAGGTGCTGGCATTGCCGCGCCGCTGGCCCAGGTAGACGGTGACGCCGAGCGACTTATCGCGGTTGCGTTCGACGTTCTCGACCTCGCCCTTGCGCACCGACACCGACAGGCCGACCCCCTCGGACACCTCGACCGCGGCATCGCTGGCCCCGATATCGCTGGCAAAGGCGAGCGCGTCTTCGACCCACTGCTGGAACTGATCGCGCGAGAAGGCAAAGCCCTGGGCGGGTTGCGGCAGCGTCTGGGAAGAAGGTGTCATGCAGGAGTGGACAGGAAGGGGTGGGCAGGGCGCCGACATTTTGATTGCTGCCGGGTCAGCCAGATATCATAGCGAGCCGTTTCATCCTTTACACCACAACACCGCCTCGCTCCCTGAATGCCCGCCGTGAACACCCTCGACGCCGATGACCTGCCCAGCGCGAGCGCCCTGTACGACCGGCCGAGCAAGACGCGCCTGAAACACGATTCGCACGAGCTCCAGGACCTGGGCGTGGCGCTGGTCGAACTGCCCGATAACCGCCTGGACGGCCTGGCACTTTCCGAACCGCTGCTCGATGCCGTGCGCGAGTACAAGCGCACCCGCTCGCACGAGGGCCGGCGGCGCCAGATGCAGTACATCGGCAAGCTGATGCGCCGCGCTGATACGGAACCGATCCGCCAGGCCGTCACCGACGTGCAGCTTGGCCGGGCCAAGGATTCGCTGGCCCTGCACGAAGCCGAACGCTGGCGTGCCGAACTGATCGCCAGCGACGACGCGCTGACACGCTGGGCCGCCGAACATGCCGAGACCGATCTGCAGCAACTGCGCAGTCTGGTCCGCAGCGCCCGCAAGGATGCGGCGCTGGTACCGGAAAAGCGCAGCGGGCGCGCCTACCGAGAGTTGTTCCAATTCATCAAAGGTGCCACCAACCATGAGTGAATTCGAACCTGCCTTGGAGCCTGTGCTCATCGGCTTGGTTTCGGTCAGTGACCGGGCTTCTGCCGGCGTCTACCAGGACCAGGGCATTCCGGCGCTGCAGGCTTGGTTGGGCCGGGCCATCCGCAACCCGATCAGCTGGGAAACCCGCCTCATCCCGGACGTCGAAGCCACCATCAGCCACACCTTGCGCGACCTGGTCGACCGGGCCCATTGCGACCTGGTGCTGACCACCGGCGGCACCGGCCCTGCCCTACGTGACGTGACGCCCGAGGCCACGCTGGCCGTGGCCACCAAGGTGATGCCGGGTTTTGGCGAACAGATGCGCCAGATCAGCTTGCGCTTCGTGCCCACGGCGATCCTGTCGCGCCAGGTCGCGGTGGTGCGCGACAAGGCGCTGATCATTAACCTGCCCGGCCAGCCGAAGGCGATTGCCGAGACATTGGAAGGCCTGAAGGAAGCGCGCCCGCCGGTGCCGGGCATCTTTGCCGCGGTGCCGTACTGCATCGACCTGATCGGCGGCCCGTACCTCGAAACCGACGAGGCCGTGTGCAAGGCCTTCCGGCCCAAGTCGGCGCAGCGTCCGCCGCCAGCGTGATGTTGCGGCAACTTTGTACCTGGGTGCTGGTCGCCGCATGCTGCATGCCAGCATGTGCTGCCGAGCCTACCGTGAACTACACCGTCGCGCCCGGAGACACGCTGATCGGCCTGTCCGACCGTGTGCTCACGTCACCTGAGGCGTGGCCGGAGATTGCCACCCTGAACCGGCTGAGCAACGCCAACCGGCTGATTCCCGGCCAGGTTCTGCAGATCCCCCTGCGCCTGCTGCGCTGGACCTTTGCCGACGCGAGGCTGGTCGGTGTGACCGGCGATGTCCGCGTCGATGGCCGCGCCGCCGCCGTGGCCGACCCGCTGAGCGAAGGCCAGAGTGTTGAAACCGGGCCCGAAGCATCCGCGGTGCTAGAGCTGGCCGACAAGTCGCGCATCAAGCTGGCCCCGTCGAGCCTGGCCCAGGTCGTGGCGGGGCGGCGTCACGCCGGGCCCGCCACAACCCCAACCGCCGCCGACGCTGGCACCCCGACCGGCCCGTCCACCGACCTCTTTTCGGGCGTGCTGCGCCTGCTGCGCGGGTCGGTCGAGGTGTTCGCCACCAAGGTGCTGCGGGCCCAGCCCCTGGAAGTGACCACACCGACCGCGGTGGTCGGCGTGCGCGGCACGCAATACCGGGTCGGTTACGACGCGTCGGCCAACCGCAGCACGCGCACCGAGGTGCTCGATGGGCTGGTGCGGCTCGACCCCGCGGCGGGCAGCGGCGCCGACGTTTCGGCCGGCTTCGGCGCCGCGGTCGATGGCGTGGGTGCAGTGCCCTTGGTGGTCAAGCTGCTCGCGCCGCCGGACCTGGCTGCTACGCCCGATCGCTTCGAGCGCCCGATCGTGCGCTTCAGCGTGGCTGCCGAGCCGCAGGCACTGCGGGTCCAGGTGGCCACCGATCCGGACTTCGACAACGTGCTGCGAACCCAGCGCGTCGAGCCGGGCGCCGAGATCCGCATCGTCGGCCTGGACGACGGTGCCTGGTACCTTCGCGCGCGCCGAGTCGACCCGCAGGGCATCGAAGGCCTCGACGCGGTGCGCGCCTTCGTGCTGAAGGCCCGGCCCGAACCACCGGCACCGACCCAGCCACGCCGTGGCACCAAGCAGACCGTGGGCAGTGTCGACTTCGCGTGGGCACAGAACGTCGAGGCCAGCAGCCAGCGCCTGCAGATCGCGCGCGAGGCGACTTTCAAGGAACTGGTGCTGGACCGCGATGCGCTGGCCGGCACGGAGGCGCGAATCGACCTTTCAGACCCGGGCACCTACTTCTGGCGCCTGGCCAGCATTCGCGCCAAGGCCGGCCAGGCTGACCAGGGACCGTTCGGCGATGCGCTGTCGTTCGAACTGCGCCCCACGCCGGAGCCGCCCAAAGGCGGCCTGGCCGCCGACGGCCGCTCGATCGCATTCAGCTGGTCGGGTCGGCCGCAAGACCGCCAGCAGGTCGAACTGGCCAGGGACCTTGCCTTCACCGAGATCGTCGCGAGCGCCGAATTGGGCTCGACCGAGTGGACCTTGCCTGTACCCGACCGCGCAGGCGACTACTTCTTCCGCTACCGCAGCGTCGAGTCGGATGGCTTCGTCAGCCCGTACAGCGCCACCCTCAGGACCGAGGTCCCCAGGGACTGGAGCTTCCTGTGGCTGCTGTTCCCGCTGCTGTTCGGCCTTTAGGGCAACGCTGAACAAGTCGCTCGCGGCGCGCACATCCCTGCAAGGCGCCGCGGTCACTTCACCAGCTGGTTGAAGAGCGCTGCGTCGAACTGCTCGCTGGTCTGTGCGTCTTGCGGCACACAGTCGGCGGTGGGCAGTTCGCGCGAGCGGTGCGCCAACTTCCCGATTGCCTCCCACAGCATGGCAATCTGGTGTTCGTGGCCTGAAGCGTTGTCGATCAGGCCCTTCATCGCCAGCGCCACCGGGTCGTCGCCCTGCGTGATGCCGTAAGCCGAGAAGCCCATCTTCGCGGCAGCGGCCTCGCGCTCTGCGTCGGCCTGCGCGTGCAGAATGCGCGCCGGATTGCCCACCGCGGTGGCACCGGGCGGCACCGGCTTGAGCACCACCGCGTTGGAGCCGACGCGCGCGCCGTCGCCCACCGTGAAACCGCCCAGCACTTGCGAATTGGCGCCGACGATCACGCCGCGCCCCAGGGTCGGGTGCCGCTTGGCGCCCTTGGCCAGCGAGGTCCCGCCCAGGGTCACACCCTGGTAGATGGTGCAGTCGTCGCCGATCTCGGCCGTGGCGCCCACCACCACGCCCATGCCGTGGTCGATGAAGACGCGCCGGCCGATCTTGGCCGCAGGGTGAATCTCGATACCCGACAGGAACCGGCCAAGGTGAGAAATGAAGCGCCCGAGCCAGAACAGCCCGTGCGTCCAGCACCAGTGCGCGCGCCGGTGCAGCACCAGCGCATGCAGGCCCGGGTAGCAGGTGAGCACCTCCCAGGTCGAGCGTGCGGCGGGGTCGCGCTCCAGGATGCAGGCGATGTCTTCTCGAAGGCGCTTGAACATGGTGATGAACATCCGCTGGGAAGCGACCAGTGTAGCGGCGCCGACTTTCCCACGCACGCCAACGGACGCGTGCCCACGCACGCACCAGGGCGCTGCTTCGGTACAGTAGCGCCGTGACGGGCGGCACCCCCACCCGCGAAAGCCTTCTCCGTGTCCGACGCGCCTGCAGCCACCACGTTTCTCTTCTCCGACATCGAGGGCAGCACCCGCCTGTGGGAGCAGATGCCCGAGCGCATGCAGCCGGCGCTCGCGCGGCACGATGCGATCGCTCGTGCGGCAGTCGTTGAACATCGAGGCGAAGTCGTCAAGTCCACCGGCGACGGCATTCATGCGGCCTTCGAGCGTGCTGCCGATGCGCTGGCGGCGGCGCTGCAGATGCAGCTCGCGCTGGCCGACCCCGATGCCACCGACGGCCTGCCATTGAGCGTGCGCTGCGGCCTGCACGCCGGCACGCACCAGAAGCGCGACAACGACTTCTACGGCCCCGAGGTCAACCGCGCCGCCCGCGTGATGAGCGTGGCCCATGGTGGGCAGACGCTGCTGTCGCGCGCCGTTGCCGAGCGCGTGGGCACCGCCCTGCCCGCCGAGGTGAGCCTGCGCGACCTGGGCCGCGTGCGCCTGCGCGACCTGAGCAGCCCGGAGCACGTCTACCAGGTGCTGCACCCGAAGTTGCGCGCCGACTTCCCGCCGTTGCGCTCGCTCGAAGCCACGCCGAACAACCTGGCGCAGCAGCTCAACTCCTTCATCGGCCGCGAGCGTGAGGCGGCCGAGGTCAAGGCGATGCTCGGCGCGAACCGACTTGTCACCTTGCTGGGCATGGGCGGCATCGGCAAGTCGCGGCTGTCGGTGCAGCTCGGCGCCGAGGTGATGGACACCTTCCCCGACGGCGTGTGGCTGATCGAACTCGCGCCGCTGTCAGACCCGCAACTGGTGCCGCAGGCGGTCGCATCGGTGCTGGGCGTGAAAGAAGAAGCCGGCCGGCCCGTCATCGACGCGCTGCTCAAGTTCGTGCGCGACCGCGCGTTGCTGGTCATCCTGGACAACTGCGAGCACGTGGTGCATGCCTGCGCCGAGCTCGCCAAGCAGTTGCTGCAGGCCGCGCCAGGCTTGAAGGTGCTGGCCTCAAGCCGCGACCCGCTGCAGATTGCCGGCGAGACGGCGTACCACGTGCCCACCCTGTCAGCCCCCGGCCCGAACACGAAAGTGACGCTGGCCGAATTGGCGCAGCACGAGGCCGTGCGCCTGTTCATCGACCGCGCCACCGCAGCCCAGCCGGCCTTTCGTGTGACCGACAAGAACGCCGCCGCCGTGGCCGACATCTGCCACCGGCTCGACGGCATCCCGCTCGCCATCGAACTCGCCGCGGCGCGCACGCGTGCGCTGTCAGTCGAGGTGATCTCGGCGCGATTGAACGACCGCTTCCGCCTGCTCGTGACCGGCGACAAGACCGTGCTCCCGCGCCAGCGCACGTTGAGGGCATTGATCGATTGGAGCTACGACCTGCTGCCACCGCCCGAGCGGCTGCTGTTTCAGCGGCTGTCGGTGTTTGCGGGGGGGTGGACGCTGGAGGCGGTCGAGGCAGTTGGCGCAGGGGACGAAGTCGAATCGGCCGACGTGCTGGACCTGCTGGCCCGCCTGGTGGAGAAGTCGTTGGTGGTCATGGAAGTCGGCGGAGAGCGCTATCGCATGCTCGACACCGTGCGCCAGTACGCTCAGGAGCGCATGGCCGAGTCCGGCGACGTGGCGCCGACGTGCACGCGCCACCTCGACTTCTATCTGTCTTTTGCCGAAACAGCGCGCCCCGAGCTTGCCGGGCCGGAGCAGGGTTCGTGGCTGGCGAAGCTGGACCTGGAGCGAGAGAATTTTCTATCGGCCCATGCATGGAGCGAGGGCCTGCCCGACACCGGCGAACTGGGACTGCGCATGGCGCACGCGCTCCGGCCTTACTGGTTCTATCGAGGCCTGCTGAGTCTGGGCCTGCGTTTTACCGTTGACGTGCTTAGGCGAGCTGGCTTGCAGGAGCGAAACGACTCCCGCTGCCAAGCGCTTGCCGGGGCTGGCCAGATGTCCTATTTCATGGGCAAGGATCGTGAGGCCAGGACTTTTCTCTCGGAAAGTTTGTCGATCGCGCGCGAGACGGGTAACGTGAAGTGGGCAGCGGCCGTGCTCCAGCCCCTTGGGATGGCATGCCTCGCCGGGGGCGACATGGCAGCAGCGCGCGCGCATCTGGAAGAGGCAGTGGCCATGGCGCGCCAACTGGGCAACAAGCGAGAACTGGCAACTTCGCTCAATGAATTGGCCATGCTCCACCGGACCGAGGGGCACCTTGCCGAAGCCGAGCCTCTCTATGAGACGGCGCTGTCCCTCGCACGAGAGCAAGGCGACCAGGCGAACATTGCCATCTTCCTCCTCAACCTTGCGATGGTTTCAATTGCCCGTTCATCAATACAGCGAGTGCCGAGCATGCTGACAGAAGTGCTGTCGATTGCTGCCGAGATCGGATCCAGGCCGGCCGCCTTGAGTGCCCTCGAAGTTTGTGCAGGGCTGGCCGCCGGCAAGCAGGAGTGGTTGTTGGCGGCCCAATTCTTCGGCGCCGCCGAGGAGCAAACCGGAAAGATGGGTTTGCGACGCGCACCGGCGGATGAAGCTTTCCTCCTTCCCCTCGTCGCCCTCGCAAGGAAAAACTTGGGACCTCCAGCCTTCTCCCGCGCCGAGGCTGAAGGACGCCAACTGGAACTCGATAGTGCGCTACTGCTCGCCCGAAAGTCGCTGACCTGATCAGTCGATCCTGACCCACTCACATATTGAAGGCGTTCGGATCACGGACCAAAACTGTCGACCCGTTCGTGACGCGAATCGTGTACTTGAAGAAGCCGCTTGTCGTGTGCTTGTTGTTGCACGTGAACTGCAGGCCTCCCTTGACCACGGCACAGTCCACGATCTCTTTCTGATCCGGATCGAGTGCAACGCTCGGCGGCCTTCCGCGAATCACCTGGTCCAGCAACCTTCCTTCGATCACGATGCCGTTTTCAGGAAACCTGTACGGGCCATTCTCGGGAAGGCTCCAAGTGATCATGCCCCGTTCGTTTGGCCGAAACACCAGCAAGTCTTGATCAATCTTGATCGAGCCACCCTCAATCGTGATCTTCGGTTTGGCAGGATCAATGCCTTTGCCATAGAGCCCGTTTCGTTCATGGGCACAGCCCGCAAGAATCGTGGCCGCCACGACGGCCGTCAGGGTCAGTTTGTTCATTTGGTCTCACTGTTCTTGAGTCGAGATGTTGGCGGCACTGGCCACAGCGTGCCTCGGTTACTTTAGTTCACTTCGCTTCGGCCGCCCTCAACAATATCGCGGGCACGTGCAGCCGTCTTGCACTGCTCAAAACGTCTTCCCGCCAGGCCTGACCGCCCGCGCCACGCCTCGCAGGATGTGCACCTCCTCCTGTGTCAACTCGGTGCGGTTCAAGAGCTGGTTCAGGCGTGGCATCAGCTTGCGCGGCACTTCGGGGTCGAGAAACCCGATCGCCACCAGCGCCTGCTGCCAATGTTCGAGTAAACCCTGCACCGCCACTCCATCCGCCCACTGCGGCTCGACCGTCCGCGGCACCACACCGAACCCACCCAACGCCTGCCGCCAGTCATACGCAATCAACTGCACCGCCTGCGCCAAATTCAGCGAACCGTAGTCGGGGTGCGTCGGGATGCTCAGGCAGGCGTGGCAGCGGTAGACGTCGTCGTTGCTCAGGCCGAAGCGCTCCGAGCCGAACACGAACGCGACGCCGTGGGTGCTGGCCTTCAATGTTGAGAACAGCTCGCGCGGCGCGTGCGTGGGCGGGCCGAAGTCGCGTGGGGTCATCGCGGTGGCGCAGGCGAAGCTGATGCCGTCGAGCGCGTCGGTCAGCGTCGGCACCACGCGGGCGCGCTCAAGCACATCGGTCGCGCCGCTGGCCATCGCCAGCGTCTCGGGCTGGCTCAGCACATCGGCGAATCGCGGCGCCACCAGCACCAGGTCGGCAAAGCCCATCACCTTAATCGCGCGCGCCGCGGCGCCCACGTTGCCGGGGTGGCTGGTTCCGATCAGGATGAAGCGCGTCGGGTCGGTGGCCGGCATGACCTGCAAATTGCTCATTTCCCTGCAGAGGACTTCTTCAGCAGGGCCTCGATGTCGTCGGGCGGATTTCCAGCTCGCAGCATGCCCTGGAAGATGGAGTAAACATCTGTGGGAGAACCCGCCTTTCGCAAAGTGTTCTCGTCATTGATCCAGGCGAAGACGATGACCTTGCGAGCGGATGAATATTTGAAGAACAAGCGCATCCTCACGGGGAGACCGTGACCCTTCACTCTGCGCCAGCCTGTGTATCTGGAGCCCAGTGTTCCGCCCAGTCGGAACTCCGGCTCTTCGGGGTCGCGGGGCACCACTTCGTGAACGATGTTGACGAGCGCGGCGAAAAGCTTGACGTCGGGGTGGGATTCAAAGTCGCTCTGCTTCAGTTTTGCCTTGAGCTGCTTGACGCGCTTGCGTTGCAACGCCCAACGGGCAGCAAAGAGTTCCCCGAACCAAAGTTCCCAACCGTGACTACCGCGGGCCGCGGCCAGGCTAGCCAATCTTCACGCCCTTGACCAGGGCAAGGTCGTCATCGGCGTCCGCAAGCGCGTACGGCACGATCTTCTTCGGGTGAGTTGCAAGACGCTTGTCCAGCAACGCGAGAAAAGGCCCCAGCGCGGAATCGTCCGCTGGGTCGGGCTCGGCTTTGACGAGCCGCACCTCGCCCGTTCCGGTCATTCGATAGATCACTCTGTCGCGCTTGCCCAGCCCGAGCACCTTGCGCACCGCGTCGGGAATCGTCGTCTGATAGCGCTCGGTCAGCGTGGATTCAGCTTCGAAGATGGAGCGTGTGGTCATGGTGCCTTTCTGTCGGGGTGGGCTTCGACGGATGGTAATGCAAACGCATTGCCGCCACAAGGCAGGCTGAACTGAAGATGCCGATGGAAGCGCCCGCGCAGGACAGTCGCGCCGGATGCGCCGGGTAAAATCCATCCGCCCCGTATCGGCCACAGCTGGCACATTGCGGCGCCCGCTCTTTCCCCCCGCCAGTCCCTGCCCCACCCAAGGTTGCCCCATGTCGCAAGCGCTCCACCCCATGCTCAACACCGCCATCAAGGCGGCCCGCGCTGCCGGGGCAATCATCAACCGGGCCTCGATGGACCTGGACCTGTTGAAGGTCAACACCAAGGCACCGAACGACTTCGTGACCGAGGTGGACCACGCGGCCGAGGCCATCATCATCGAGACGCTGCTCGGCGCCTACCCGGGCCACGGCATCCTGGCCGAAGAGTCGGGCCGCGCACATGGCGCGAAAGACAGCGACTACGTCTGGATCATCGACCCGCTGGACGGCACGACCAACTTCATCCACGGCTTCCCGGTCTACGCGGTGTCGATCGCGCTGGCGTACCGCGGCCAGGTGCAGCAGGCCGTCGTGTACGACCCGACGCGCAACGACCTGTTCTACGCCTCCAAGGGCCGCGGCGCGTTCCTGAACGACAAGCGGCTGCGCGTGTCCAAACGCGTGCGCCTGGCCGAGTGCCTGGTCAGCACCGGCTTTCCGTTCCGCAAGGGCGACAACTTCCAGCGCTACCTGAAGATGCTTGAGACGCTGATGCCGCTGTGCGCCGGCCTGCGCCGCCCCGGTGCCGCGGCGCTGGACCTGTGCTACGTGGCGGCCGGCTTTTGCGACGGCTTCTTCGAGACCGGCCTGAGCCCCTGGGACATCGCCGCCGGCTCGCTGCTGATCACCGAGGCGGGTGGGCTGATCGGCAACTTCACCGGCGAAGCCGATTTTCTGTACCAGCGCGAGGTGGTGGCGGGCAACCCGAAGATCTATGGGCAACTGGTGCCGCTGCTGGCGCCGTTTACTCGTGTGATCAAGGACGAGGCCGAGCCCGCGGCGGCGTCCGCGGCGTCAGCGGCGCCGGCTGCGCTCAGCCCCGAAGCGGCACTTGCTGCCACTGTCGCAGCCTCTGCAGAACCTGCAAAGAAGGCAGTGCGCGTGCGCAAGGCTGCAGAACCCAAGGCCGACGAAGCCCCGTTCTGACTCCAAAGCCAAAGCCGAAACCGAAACCTCCATCTCGGACCCGCATGACGCCGGACTTCAGCGGCCACACGCCGATGATGCAGCAGTACCTGCGCATCAAGGCCGAGTTCCCTGACACGCTGGTGTTCTACCGGATGGGCGACTTCTACGAGGTCTTCTTCGACGACGCGCGCAAGGCGAACCGGCTGCTCGACATCACCCTCACCTCGCGCGGCGCCAGCGCCGGCGAGCCGGTGGTCATGGCGGGCGTGCCGGTGCACGCGCTGGAAGGCTACCTCGCCAAGCTCATCAGATTGGGCGAGGCGGTGGCCATCTGCGAGCAGGTGGGCGACGTGGCCACTGCCAAGGGGCCGGTCGAGCGCAAGGTGGTGCGCGTCGTCACGCCCGGGACCGTCACCGACACCGAACTGCTGGCCGACAAGAGCGATGCGCTGCTGCTGTCGGTGGCCCGCCGGGGCAAGGCGCTCGGCCTGGCCTGGCTGGCACTCAGCAGCGGCGAACTCGGCCTGACCGAGTGCACCGAGACCGAACTGCCGGCCTGGCTGGCGCGCCTGTCCGCCGCCGAGGTGCTGGTGGACCGTGAGCAGGTGCCGGCGGCCCTGCAACAGGCGCGCGTCGCGATCACGCACCGACCGGCCTGGCAGTTCGACACCGCGCTGGGCCAGCGCAAGCTGTGCGAACAACTGCGCGTGTCCAGCCTGGCTGGCTTCAATGCACAAGACCTGTCTGCGGCCCAGGCCGCGGCAGCGGCACTGCTGAGCTACGCCGAGCACACCCAGGGCCAGGCGCTGGCGCATGTGCGCACGCTCACGGTGCAGCGCGCCAGCGAGTTGCTGCAACTGCCACCCACGACGCACCGCAACCTCGAGCTCACGCAAACGCTGCGCGGCGAAGACGCGCCCACCCTGCTGTCGCTGCTGGACACCTGCCGCACCGGCATGGGCAGCCGCGCGCTGCGCCACTGGCTGACGCACCCGCTGCGCGAGCGCCGCGTGGCCACGCAGCGCCACGACGCACTGGCCGCATTGATGGACGCAAACGTCGGAGGCGCGAACACTGTCGACGGTCTGCGCGAGGCGCTGCGCGGCGTCAGCGATGTCGAACGCATCACCGCCCGGCTGGCCTTGCGCCAGGTGCGGCCACGCGAGCTGAGCGGCCTGCGCGCCACCGTGCAGGCACTGCCGTCGCTGCGCCGCTGGGTGCCCACCGGAGCTTGCGCGCTGCTCGACATGCTGGCCGAGGGCTTGCGCCCGCCGGCTCAGATCGGCGAGCTGCTGGTGGCGGCAATCGCCGACGAACCCGCCGTGCTGCTGCGCGACGGCGGCGTGATCGCGCCCGGGTTCGACGCCGCCCTCGACGAGCTGCGCGGCATCGGCGCCAACTGCGACGCCTTCCTGCTCGACCTCGAAGCGCGCGAACGCACGCGCACCGGCATCCACAACCTTCGAGTGCAGTTCAACAAGGTGCATGGCTTCTTCATCGAGGTGACGCAGGGCCAGGCCTCCAAGGTGCCCGCCGACTATCAGCGCCGCCAGACTTTGAAGAACGCCGAGCGCTTCATCACGCCCGAGCTGAAGACGTTCGAAGACAAGGCGCTGTCGGCGCAAGACCGCGCGCTGGCGCGCGAGAAGCTGCTCTACGAACAGTTGCTCGACCAGCTCCAGGGTCACCTCGAACCGCTGACCGCGCTGGCGCGCGCGCTGGCCAGCCTGGATGCGCTGGCCGCGCTGGCCGAACGCGCCGCCACGCTCGGCTGGTGCCGGCCGTTGTTCGTGCGCGAACCCTGCATCGAGATCGAGGCCGGCCGTCACCCGGTCGTCGAAGCACGCCTGCTCGAAACCGGCGCTGGCACCTTCATGGCCAACGACTGCCGGCTCGACGCCACGCGCAAGATGCTGATCATCACCGGCCCCAACATGGGCGGCAAGAGCACCTTCATGCGCCAGGTGGCGTTGATCGTGCTGCTGGCCGCGATGGGTTCGTTCGTGCCGGCGCGCGCTTGCCGGCTCGGGCCGGTGGACGCGATCCACACCCGCATCGGCGCGGCAGACGACCTGGCCAACGCGCAGTCGACCTTCATGGTCGAGATGGTCGAAGGCGCGGCCATCGTGCACGGCGCCACCGAACACTCGCTGGTGCTGATGGACGAAATCGGCCGCGGCACCTCCACCTTCGACGGGCTGGCGCTGGCCGGCGCCATCGCCAGCCACCTGCACGACCGGAACCGCTCATTCACCTTGTTCGCGACCCACTACTTCGAGCTGACCGAGTTCCCGGTCAAGCACGCGCGCGCGCTGAACGTGCACGTATCAGCTGCAGAGGCGGGGGACGACATCGTCTTCCTGCACGACATTCAGCCCGGCCCGGCCAGCCGCAGCTACGGCGTGCAGGTGGCACGCCTGGCCGGCATGCCCGCCGCGCTGGTGCGCCAGGCGCGTGCCACGCTGGAAGCGCTGGAAACACAACAGCGCGCGAACAACGCCCAGATCGATCTCTTCGCGCCGCCGGTGCGTGCAGAACCCTCAGGCTCGGCACTTGCCGACGCCGTGGCCGCGCTCAACCCCGATATGCTCTCGCCCAAGGAAGCGCTCGAGGCGCTGTATTCACTCAAGGCCTCACTCAAGGCAGTCGGCGAACAGGCCCCGCCCACGGCCGCCCAAGGAAGAACATGACGTACTGTGTAGGCATCAAGCTAGACGCCGGCCTGGTGTTCCTGTCCGACTCGCGCACCAATGCCGGGCTCGACCAGTTCAGCACCTACCGCAAGATGATCGTCTACGAGCGGCCGGGCGACCGCTTCATGGTCCTGCTGTCGGCCGGCAACCTGTCGATCAGCCAGTCGGTGCGCGAGATCCTGCAGGTCGAGAAACTCGACAACGGCAACAACCCGCCCATCACCATCTGGAACGCCACCAGCATGTTCGACGCCGCCCGTGTGCTCGGCAGCGCCGTGCGCCGCGTGCACGACCAGGACGGGCCTTCGCTGAAGGCCTCGGGCATCGACTTCAACGCCTCGATGATCTTCGGCGGCCAGATCAACGGCGAGGCGATGCGCATGTTCCTCGTCTACTCGGCCGGCAACTTCATCGAGGCCACGCGCGAGACCTGCTACTTCCAGATCGGCGAAAGCAAGTACGGCAAGCCGATCCTCGACCGCGTGATCACCCCCGCCACGCCGCTCGACGAAGCGGCCAAGTGCGCGCTGGTGTCGATGGACTCCACGCTCAAGTCGAACCTGTCGGTCGGCCTGCCGCTGGACCTGCTGGTGTACGAAGCGCACAAGTTCGAGACCCGCCAGGTCGTCTGCATCGACGAGCACAACCCCTACTTCCAGATGATTCGCGGCAGTTGGGGCCGCAAGCTGCGCGAGGTGTTCGAAGGCATCGACGATCCGCAATGGAACGGCGGCAACAGCGCCACGCCACTGTGCGTCGAGTCGCCGCGCTACGAGCCGATGCGCAAGATCACGCACCCGGGGGAACGAATAGTCTGATGCAGCCGGCGATCGTCTTCTCGCACGCCAACGGCTTCCCCTCCGGCACCTACCGCACGCTGTTCGACGCCTGGCGCGAGGCCGGCTTCGGCGTGCACGCGATCGAGAAATACGGCCACGACCCGCGCTACCCGGTCACCAGCAACTGGCCGCACCTGCGCGACCAGTTGGCCCACTTCATCGAGCGCGAACTGCACGGTCCGGCGTGGCTGGTGGGTCACTCAATGGGCGGCTACCTGAGCCTGCTGGCCGCGGCCCGGCGGCCCGACCTGGCGCTGGGCGTGGTGCTGCTCGACTCGCCGCTGATCGCCGGCTGGCGCGCCAAGGTGCTCCAGTTGGCCAAGTCCACCGGCATGGGGGAGCGTCTGTCGCCCGGCCACGTGTCGAAACGCCGGCGCCAGCATTGGCCCAGCGCCGATGCCGCGTTCGATCACTTCGCCGCCAAGCCGACGTTTGCGCGCTGGGCGCCGCAGGTGCTGCGCGACTACATCGCCTGCGGCATCGAGCCCGACCCGCAGGGCCAGCGCCTGGCGTTCGAGCGCAACGTCGAGACCGCCATCTACAACTCGCTGCCGCACCACATGGCGCGCGTGCTGCGGGCCCATCCGCTGCGCTGCCCGCTGGCCTTCGTCGGTGGCTCGCGCTCGGTCGAGTTGCGCCAGGTCGGCATGGCGGCGACCGAGCGCCTCGCCCACGGGCGCGTGTTCACCGTCGAGGGTGGCCATCTGTTTCCGTTCGAGCGGCCGGCCGAGACGGCCGCGGTCGTGTTGCGGGCAATCGGCCTGCTCGACCGGGCGCGTGCAGCGGCCTGAGACGACAGATCACACGCCTATAATCGCGCTTTACCACCACGGCATTTGCGCAATCAGGTGCTGCTCACAATGACCAAGTACGTCTTTGTCACCGGCGGTGTGGTGTCCTCGCTGGGCAAGGGCATTGCTTCTGCATCGCTGGCTGCGATCCTCGAATCGCGCGGCCTCAAGGTCACCCTCATCAAGCTCGATCCGTACCTCAACGTCGATCCGGGAACGATGTCGCCGTTCCAGCACGGCGAAGTGTTCGTCACCGAAGACGGCGCCGAGACCGACCTGGACCTGGGCCACTACGAGCGCTTCATCACCACGCGCATGAAGCGCGCGAACAACTTCACCACCGGCCAGATCTACAAGAGCGTGCTAGAGAAAGAGCGCCGCGGCGACTACCTGGGCAAGACGGTGCAGGTGATCCCGCACGTCACCAACGAGATCCAGGAATTCGTCAAGCGCGGCGCCAACGATGTCGATGTGGCCATCGTCGAGATCGGCGGCACGGTGGGCGACATCGAATCGCTGCCCTTCCTCGAAGC